>CANOET010000112.1 GCA_947564835.1 uncultured Eubacterium sp.
CCCAAGGTGTGTCTCCCGGCGCGTCCCCTGGCCACAGCCCGCAGAGTCGTCCGCACATCCAACTCCCCCACGCATCCAATCATCCCCCGCGCATCCACGCACTTCAACATCCAAACAATAACCCAGATCTAAATAACGGAAAGGCTTTACACACTTCAATTCATCCGTTATAATAACTGTAACAGCAACCCCCGCCACATTACTCATCCATTTTAGTAAAAAAGACATAACAGTCCAATGGGTTATCCCAGCGGTTACAAACAGATATAGTTAAGGAATAGGAATCTGATATTGTTTCTTGTAAAATAGTCCGCAACAAGCTATAATAAAAAAAGCTATACAAATTCGGATATCAATACACACAGGAGGACATACAATGAAGAAAAAAATCATACCAGTGATAGCCGTTTTATTTTTGATTTTTATTATACTTGTGGGTATCATCATAGGCAGGAAGATCAAGGAGTATATGCCAAGCAGCGAACAGCAGGACCTGGAGACGTATTTTGGGATTACTTCGCAGGAGGAGGCGGCAATTGAATTAAACCGCAGTCTGACAGAAGAAAAGGCGCTGCTTCGGGATGGTGGGATTTATCTGGATTATAATTATGTACATGATAACTTAAATGACCGCTTTTACTGGGATGCGAATGAAAATATATTGTTATACACGACCTCATCTAATGTGATCAAAGCGTCTGCTGACAGCAAGGACTACTATATCGGCAGAAAAAAGGACAGCAAGCCTTATAAGATTGTATTGGTCAATGTGGATAAGACTTATATTGCACTGGATTATGTCGCACAATATACGAATCTGACTTATGAGCATGTGGAAGACCCGGACCGTGTGCTGCTGCAGACGAAGTGGGGGACGGTTAAAAAGGCGGGGATTAAGAGAAAAACGCAGGTTCGTGTGGAGGACAGTGTTAAGAGTAATATCCTGCGGGAGCTGACGAAGGAAGATACTGTGATTAAGCTGGATGCAGGAGAGGACTGGACGAAGGTAGCGACAGAGGACGGCCTGATCGGCTATGTGCAGAATAAACGGCTTGGTGCGGAAAAGGAGGAGACGGAAAGCCATGATTTTGAAGAGGATACCTTTTTGCACCAGATCAGGGATTATGCGATTAATATGGGCTGGCATCAGGTGACGGTGCAGGAGGCTAATAATTCGATCGCAAGCGTGATCCAAAATTCGAAGGGGCTGAATGTCATTTCGCCGACGTGGTTCTATTTGAATGATAACGATGGAAATATTGCTAATCTGGCAAGCGCGGATTATGTGAAATACTGCCATAACCAGGGTGTGGAAGTCTGGGGCCTGGTCAGCAATCTGGAAAATAAGGATGTCAGTACGACAGAGGTGCTGACGCATACTTCCAAACGTGAAAATCTGGAAAACCAGATTATAGCGGCTGCGATCCAGTATGGGCTGGATGGGATTAATGTGGATTTTGAAGCGCTGGAATCTGCGGTCGGCGAAAGCTTTATCCAGTTTATCCGTGAATTGTCGTTGAAATGTGACGGAAACGGCATTGTGCTGTCGGTGGATAATTATGTGTCATCTGAATATACGAAATTTTATGACAGGGAAGAACAGGCTGTTTTTGCGGATTATCTGGTTGTTATGGCATATGATGAACATTATGCAGGTTCGAAGGAAAGCGGTTCTGTGGCGTCTATTGGGTTTGTCACGAAAGGCGCGGATGATATTATAGCGGAGGGTGTTCCGGCAGAGCAGGTGATTTTGGGAATGCCGTTTTATACAAGGGTGTGGGCGGAAAAGCTGAAAGATACCGACGGGGATGATACAGAATCTGCGTCTGAGGATTATGTGCCATATGAATTATCCAGCGAGGCGGTAGGCATGCAGTCTGCGCAGCGTCTGATGGAAGTAAACGGCGCGGAAAAGAAATGGCTGGAGGATATGGGGCAGTACTATACGGAGTATGTGAATGGTGATACGACCTATAAGATCTGGTTTGAAGATGTGAAATCCATTGAAGAAAAGCTCAAGGTGATGAATGGGCATGGATTTGCGGGGGCGTCTTTTTGGAAGCTTGGTTTGGAAGACCCTGCGGTCTGGGATACGATTTTAAAGTATATTCATTGATTCTGGCCTTTTGTCATATGTATAGTAATAAAAGCTCTGGAGGCAGAGAATTTGAAACAAAGGTTGGAATTGATCATGTCAGTTGTGGTTCTGATCTGTGCCTGTATTCTGGCAAAGACGAGCGCGGTGTATGTAACCGGCCGGCAGGTGGAAGAACAATCCTGTATTGTGGTTGATGTTGGGCACGGCGGGTTTGATTCCGGTAAGATCGGGGTGAACGGGGAGCTGGAGAAAGATATCAATCTCCAGGTGGCTCTGAAGCTGAAACAATCGCTGGAAGCAAAAGGTATGCCTGTTGTGATGACCAGGGAAGATGACCAGGGACTGTATGATGAACATGCCAGCAATAAAAAGGCGCAGGACCTGCAGCGGCGGTGCGAGCTGATTAATGAAAAAAAACCGCTGATGACAGTCAGTATCCATCAGAACAGCTATACAAGCCCGGAAATCAAGGGCGCGCAGGTATTTTACTATACAACCTCCAAAGAGAGCCAGAAGCTGGCGGAAACGATCCAAAAGACGTTAATCGAGCAGGTCGATCCGCAAAACCACAGAGAGGCTAAGGCCAATGACAGCTATTATCTGCTGAAAAAGACTTCTTCTACGATCGTAATTGTGGAATGCGGTTTTTTGAGCAATCCTGCCGAAGCAGAACTGCTTTCTGACGAACAGTATCAGCAGAAGGTGGCAGATGCAGTTTGTCTCGGCATTTTCAGGTACTTGGGAAAGGATACGTATGAAAACGTGGTGATCAGGAACGTAAGCTTATGCAAACAACAGTTGTAAGAAAAATTGATGAATCCAATATCGATCTGCAGGTGATCCGGCAGGCGGGCCGGATCCTTCAGTCAGGCGGCCTGGTGGCGTTTCCGACAGAGACCGTGTATGGGCTGGGTGCGGATGCGCTGCAGGCGCAGGCGGCTGCGAAGATCTATCAGGCAAAGGGGCGTCCGTCTGATAATCCGCTGATTATTCATATCTGCTGTTTTGAGGATATCAAAAAAATCGTTACGCACATACCGCAGGCAGCAGTGAGGCTGGCGGACGCATTCTGGCCCGGACCGCTGACGATGATCCTGCCAAAAAGCGAAGCCGTGCCTTATGAAACGACCGGGGGAATGGATACGGTAGCTGTCCGGATGCCTGCCAACAGGACAGCGCTTGCGCTGATCCGGGAAGGCGGCGGGTATATCGCGGCGCCGAGCGCCAATACTTCCGGGAGGCCAAGCCCTACGCTGGCAGAACATGTGTACGAGGATTTAAAGGGTAAGGTTCCGTTGATTCTGGATGGGGGAGCTGTCGGGATCGGAATTGAATCTACGATTATAGATTTGACCGAAGAAGCGCCGCTGATTCTGCGGCCGGGATATATTTCTTTGGATATGCTGTCCGGGGTAATCGGGGAAGTACACACCGATCCGGGTATTGCGGCAGACAGACAGAACTGCAGGCCGAAAGCGCCTGGCATGAAATACAGGCATTATGCACCAAAGGCAGCGATGTTTTTGGTGGAAGGCACGCGGGAGCGGGTGGCGGCGAAGATCAATGACCTGACAAGGACAGCGATGCGCAAAGGAAAAAAGGTCGGGATTATTGGCACAGAGGAAACAGCCGGAGATTATGAGCAGGGATATGTTGTCAGTATTGGGAGCAGGCAGGAAGAAGAAGAGATTGCCCATAATCTTTACAGGATATTAAGGGAGTTCGATGAATCTGATGTGGACATTATTTATTCGGAATGTTTTGAAACTCCGCGGATGGGGCAGGCGATCAGCAACCGTATGCTGAAAGCGGCCGGGCATCAGGTGATCGAGGCGGATGAATCGGGGTGAGCATATGGATACGTATAAGAAAATCATTTTTGCGGACAGCGCTGGAAACAGCCGTGCGCCGATGGCAGCAGAATTACTGAAAGAATATACTATGAAAGTGCCGATTGATATTCAGGCGCGCGGAATCGTTGTGTTATTTCCAGAACCGCTGAATCAAAAAGCGGAGGCTGTTTTGATCAGCAATGGGATTACATTGGAAAATTATATGTCCAGCCAGCTGGAGGAAGAGGATTTTGCGAAGGATACGCTCATCATTGTAATGGGGAGCAGTGACAGGCAGAAGGTACTGGACTTGTTTAAAAATGCGATTTTGGAAAATGTGCAGGTATTGACAGAACTGGTTGGTGACGAACTGGAAATTATGGACCCTTATGGAGGCACGCTGCAGGCATACGGGCTCTGTTATGAAACGTTAAGCAAATCAATCAAAAAACTGGCGGCAATGCTTAACAGCAGTTTGTAGCCGTTACGGGTATAATCGTGGTACATTTTGGGAAAACTCAGAATGTACCATTTTTTTATTAAATGTGAATTAAAATAAAATTTTATGGACAATCCGCGCATTAGTGCTTATAATGTAGGTAGTGTTTTTATGCGCTTATGTAAGAAAAGAGGAACTATATGAAAAACAGACGGAGTGTATTTCAGGCATTTACCATGATCATACAATTTAGTTTAAATATGATTGTTCCGATTGTGATGTGTACGCTGCTGGGAGTCTGGATCGGTGAAAAATTTGAGATGCCGGCCATTACCATTCCGCTGTTTCTGATGGGGGCATTGGCAGGTTTCCGTAATATTTTTATGATGGCGAAAAAAATCTATCAGGATGATTCCAAAAAGGACCAGCCTGAAAACTAAATTTGCGCGGAAATATTGTGAAAGGGAAATCCGCCGGGCAGGCAGGAATCATGCATATATTTTTATACAGGAAGGAAGCAGGCTGAAATGTTCAGACGTTTGAATCAGGCTTTGCCTGAATTGCTGCTTGGAATACTGCTTTACGGGATTGTGATCCAGGTGACCGGGGTCTGGTTTGCGCAGGACCGTCTGCGCTACAGCAGCGGGCTTTGGATCGGGATTGCCACGGCTATGGCTATGGCATACCATATCGCGCGCATCATTGCGGAAACAATTGACTGCATGGATCCCCATAAAGCTAAAGTACAGATTACCGCAAAAGGGATCCTGCGGTACGCTGCAGTTGTGGCGGTATTCAGTATTACCATGTATTTTGATCTTGGTAACCTTGTTACGCTTTTTTTGGGCGTGATGGGTTTAAAGATATCGGCTTATTTACAGCCGGTTTTGCACAAAGTGCTTAGCAAAGTAACAAGAAAAGGTGGTGGGTCTTCGGACGAAACTAACACAATGGAAAGGGAGGTGAAACCGTGACAAATGCAATTGTAATGTCATCCAGCGCTGACAATATTGATTTTATGATCCATGGGTTATTTTCTTATAACCTGTTCGGACATGAGGTCTGGATTACTTCATCACATGTATGTATACTTATTGTCATGCTGTTTTTGATCGGGTTTGCACTTATTGCAAATATGAAAATGCGTCACGCAACAGAAATACCGGATACATTCCAGAATATACTGGAACTGATTGTCAGTTCGCTGGATGGGGTTGTGGAAGGTACCATGGGCAAGAATGCGCCGAAGTTCGTGAATTACATCAGCACGATCTTTATTTTCATTCTTATGAGCAATATATCCGGTCTGTTTGGCTTAAGGCCGCCGACAGCGGATTACGGTACTACGCTTGCGCTGGGTCTGATTACATTTACGCTGATACATTTTTGTCAGTTCAAGTATCAGAGTCCGAAAAAAATTTGGACAGACATGTGCTCGCCATTACCACCATGGCTGCCGATTTGGTTTCCGATCAACCTGATCAGTGAGATTGCGGTGCCGATTTCCCTGTCATTACGTTTATTTGCGAACGTATTGTCAGGCACGGTCATGATGGCGTTGGTATATGGATTGTTGTCCAAAGTGGCAATTATCTGGCCGGCAGCGCTTCATTTGTATTTTGATCTGTTCTCAGGAGCGATTCAGACTTATGTATTCTGTATGTTGACGATGACTTATATCAGCCAGCAGATGGAAACAGACTAAACGTTTTTAGTCTTCTTAATGAAGGAAAGAGAATATTTTTAGGAGGAAAATCATTATGAATATCACAGGACAGGATTTAATTTTAGCATGTTCAGCAATTGGTGCAGGTTTGGCAGTTATTGCAGGTATCGGGCCTGGTATCGGGCAGGGTATCGCAGCCGGCCATGGCGCGGCGGCAGTAGGAAGGAATCCTGGTGCAAAATCAGATATTATGTCTACCATGTTATTAGGGCAGGCCGTAGCCGAGACGACAGGTCTGTACGGCCTGTTAGTAGCAATGCTCCTGCTTTTCGTACAGCCATTATCCTAACAGGAAAGAAGGCGCCCCAGGCGTCGGGCAGATGGAATTAAGACGGAAAGGAGGCTGAATGGAGCGAACATGGATAGATTATTTAATCTTGATTTTCAATTGATTCATGATGCAGTCATTCTGGCAATCGCGATCTTTGTATTGTTTCTGGCAATGTCTTACCTGCTGCTGAATCCGGTCAGAAAGATGCTTTATGACCGGCAGAGAAAGATTCAGGGAGATATCGATAACGCAAAGAGCGATAAAGAAAAAGCTGCTGCGATGAAGGCAGAATATGAAGAAAAACTGAAAAACGCAGACAAAGAAGCAGAAGCCATTTTAAGCGAAGCACGTCAGAAGGCATTAAAAAATGAAGCACATATTATCGACGAAGCAAAGCAGGAAGCTGCCCGTATCATCCAGCACGCCAATGAGGAAGCAAAGCTGGAAAAGAGCCGTGCTATGGATGAAATGAAACGGGAGATGATTACAGTTGCATCCATGATGGCTGCGAAGGTTGTTGCAGCATCGATTGATACAACCGTTCAGAACGGGCTTGTGGAAGAGACATTGAAAGAAATGGGTGATTCGACATGGCAAAGCTAGTTTCAAAAACGTACGGAGATGCATTGTTTGAGCTGGCTTTGGAATCTGGCCGGGAGGACGCGCTGCTGGAGGAAGCAAGGCGGGTGCTTGGAATTGTGCAGACGAACGAAGATCTTGCCAAGATGATGAATCATCCGAAAATCGTTGTTGAAGAAAAACAAAAAATTATAGAATCCGTATTCGGGGGCCGCGCATCCAGGGAAATGGTCGGGCTGATGCTGATGATCATTGCCAAAGGCCATTACCAGGAGTTTGCCGGGGTACTGGAATACTTTATTTCGCAGGTAAAAGAATATAAAAAGATAGGGACCGCCTATGTGACATCTGCGATGGAACTGTCTTTGATGCAGAAGGACGCGATACGCAGAAAGCTGTTAGAGACGACAAATTATGTACAGTTTGAATTTATTTATAAGGTAGATCCATCCCTGATCGGGGGGATCGTAATCCGGGTCGGGGACAGAGTTGTGGATGGCAGCGTAAAAAACAAGCTGGCCAGGCTGACTTCCGAATTAACGAAATTAAAGTTGCAAATGCCGTAGAAATACGGCAAAAACAGTTGAAAGTAGGTGACTATTGTCCATGAATTTAAAACCAGAGGAGATCAGTTCGGTCATCAAAGAGCAGATCAAACGGTATGCCGCGCAGCTGGAGGTCGCTGATGTAGGTACGGTAATCCAGGTAGCGGACGGCATCGCGCGTATCCATGGTCTGGAAAATGCGATGCAGGGCGAGCTGCTGGAATTTCCGGGTGAAGTATATGGCATGGTATTGAACCTCGAAGAAGATAATGTCGGCGCCGTGTTGCTCGGTGACCAGAAGAGTATCAACGAAGGCGATACCGTAAAGACTACCGGAAGAGTTGTAGAAGTCCCGGTCGGGGATGCCATGATCGGCCGTGTGGTAAATGCGCTCGGACAGCCGATTGACGGCAAGGGACCGGTGAAAACAGATAAATACCGCCAGATCGAAAGAGTTGCATCCGGCGTTATTTCCAGAAAATCCGTAGATACGCCGCTGCAGACCGGTATTAAGGCGATTGACTCCATGATTCCGATCGGAAGGGGACAGCGTGAGCTGATTATCGGAGACAGGCAGACGGGTAAGACTGCAATTGCAATCGATACGATTATCAATCAAAAGGGCCAGGGCGTAAAGTGTATTTATGTAGCGATCGGGCAGAAGGCTTCCACCGTTGCGTCAATTGTGAAGACGCTGGAGGAATTTGGCGCCATGTCTTATACGACTGTCGTAGCATCAACGGCAAGCGAGCTTGCTCCGCTGCAGTATATCGCGCCGTATGCAGGCTGTGCGGTTGGAGAAGAATGGATGGAAAACGGGGAAGATGTACTCATTGTCTATGACGACCTGAGCAAGCATGCAACAGCATACCGTACACTTTCCTTACTGCTGAGAAGGCCGCCAGGACGTGAAGCTTATCCGGGCGACGTATTCTATTTGCATTCCAGGCTTTTAGAGCGTGCGGCAAGGCTGGCGGATAAATTAGGCGGAGGTTCGCTGACTGCGCTGCCGATTATTGAGACGCAGGCGGGCGATGTATCCGCATATATTCCTACGAATGTAATTTCAATTACAGACGGGCAGATTTATCTGGAAACGGAAATGTTTAACGCAGGCTTCCGTCCGGCGATCAATGCAGGGCTTTCGGTATCCAGGGTAGGCGGTTCGGCGCAGATTAAGGCGATTAAGAAAATTTCGGCCCCGATCCGTACAGAACTGGCGCAGTACCGCGAGCTGGCGGCATTTTCACAGTTCGGCTCCGAATTGGACGCGGATACGAAAGAAAAGCTGGAGCAAGGGGAACGCATTAAGGAAATCTTAAAACAGCCGCAGTATCAGCCGATGCCTGTAGAGAAACAGGTAATCATTATTTATGCTGCTACGAACAAATATCTGCTGGATATTCCGACCGAAGATATTCTTCGTTTTGAAAGCGAGTTGTTTGAATATATAGATACAAAATATCCGGATATTCCGGAATCGATCCGCACGACGAAGGTATTGGAAGAGGATGTGGAAAAGCAGCTGATCCGGGCGATCGAAGAGTGTAAAAAATCATTTCGGTAGAAGGCGGTGACAGATTATGGCCTCGATGAGAGACATAAAAAGAAGAAAAAGCAGCATACAGAGTACGCAGCAGATCACAAAAGCCATGAAATTAGTTTCTACCGTAAAGCTGCAGAAGGCAAAAACACATGCAGAACGGACAGATCCGTACTTTCAGCATATGTACCGTACGGTAACTTCGATCCTTGCCAGGTCGGGGACGGTGGACCATCCGTATCTTGCTGAAAATGGCTCGGATAAAGTGGCAGTGGTAGTGATTACCTCGAACCGCGGGCTGGCAGGCGGCTATAATTCCAATATCACGAAGCTGGTTCAAAATAGCGGCATTCCAAAGGAAAAGATCTTATTATATACGATCGGCACCAAAGGAAAAGACGCGCTGGAGCGCAGAGGGTATCAGGTCGTTGCGGATGCCTCGGATGTGATCGAGAACCCTACGTACAAGGATGCGATGGAAATCTGTGATCGGGTGTTAAAGGATTTTGCAGAGGGGAAAATCGGACAGATTTATCTGGCGTATACCCATTTTAAAAATACGGTAGCACATATTCCAAGCCTGATGAAGCTGCTTCCGGTCGAGTTCTCAGAAGCGGAGCTGTCAGCGGCTGACAGGAACCTGATTATGAACTATGAGCCGAATGAAAAAGAAGCGTTGGACATGATCATTCCAAAGTATGTGACCAGTATTTTTTACGGTGCGCTTGTAGAAGCGGTTGCCAGCGAAAACGGAGCGAGGATGCAGGCAATGGATTCTGCCACAAGCAATGCGGAAGAAATGATCAGTGATCTGTCTTTGAAATACAACCGTGCCCGTCAGGGTTCTATTACACAGGAACTGACCGAGATTATAGCAGGCGCGGAAGCAATCAGTTAGGATTGCGGCAATGCAAAATTTGTAAAAAAGGAGTGATAGAAAAAAATGGCAAAGGAGAATCTTGGGAAAATCACTCAGATTGTTGGTGCTGTCCTGGATGTGAAATTTGCGGGAAAGCTGCCGGAAATAAACGAGTCTATCGAGATTACGCGCAAAGAGGGCAGCAGGCTTGTTGTTGAGGTAGCACAGCATCTGGGCGATGATACCGTCAGATGTATTGCCATGGGATCGACGGACGGGCTTGTGCGCGGCATGGATGCCGTGGCAACAGGCGCTCCGATCAGTGTTCCGGTTGGGGAAAATACATTAGGCCGTATGTTCAACGTCCTGGGCGAACCGATCGATGAGGTTGATCCGCCGACGGACGTTGAATACAACCCGATCCACAGAAAAGCGCCTGCGTTTGAAGAACAGTCGACTTCTGCGGAAATATTGGAAACCGGGATCAAGGTCGTAGACTTGCTCTGCCCATACCAGAAAGGCGGTAAAATCGGCTTGTTCGGGGGCGCTGGCGTAGGCAAGACGGTATTGATTCAGGAGCTGATTCATAATATCGCGACAGAGCACGGCGGTTATTCCGTGTTTACAGGAGTAGGCGAAAGAACGCGTGAAGGAAACGACCTTTATTATGAAATGAAAGAATCCGGCGTTATCGATAAGACGACAATGGTATTCGGACAGATGAACGAACCGCCGGGAGCCAGGATGCGTGTAGCTTTATCCGGCCTTACGATGGCGGAATATTTCCGTGATAAAGGCGGCAAGGACGTGCTGTTATTTATTGACAATATTTTCCGTTTTACGCAGGCAGGTTCCGAAGTGTCCGCACTTCTCGGACGTATGCCTTCGGCCGTAGGTTATCAGCCGACCCTTCAGACAGAGATGGGCGCACTGCAGGAGCGCATCACATCTACCAAAAACGGTTCCATTACATCCGTACAGGCTGTCTATGTACCTGCCGATGACCTGACAGACCCGGCGCCTGCGACGACATTTGCCCATCTGGATGCGACGACCGTATTGGAACGTTCGATCGTAGAGCTTGGTATTTACCCGGCTGTAGATCCGCTGGCATCCACATCCAGAATCCTTGACCCGCGTATTGTAGGCCAGGAGCATTTTGACACAGCCAGGGAAGTGCAGGCGATTTTACAGAAATATAAAGAATTACAGGACATTATCGCGATCCTGGGTATGGACGAATTATCCGAAGATGACAAGATGGTCGTAAACCGTGCCAGAAAGATCCAAAGATTCCTGTCACAGCCGTTCTCGGTAGCGACACAGTTTACCGGGCTGGAAGGAAAATATGTGCCGGTTGCGGAGACAATCCGCGGATTCCGTGAAATCCTGGAAGGGAAACACGACGACATACCAGAGGGCCATTTCTTAAATGCAGGAACTATTGATGAAGTACGTGCCCGTATGAAGTAAGGGGTGACGTGATGGCAGATGCAAACAGATTGTTTCAAGTAGAGATTATCACACCGGAACGTGTGTTTTATACCGGGGAAGCCTCCATGATCGAGTTTACGACGACGGAAGGCGATATCGGTGTGTACAAGCATCATATTCCGCTGACGGCGGTGCTTGCGCCGGGGATCGTGACGGTTACCGAAGCGTCCGGACAGAAGAAGGCCGCGGTGCATGCGGGGTTTGCTGAGATTCTGGGCGATAAGGTGACGCTTCTTGCGGAGGTTGCAGAGTGGCCGGAAGAGATCGACAAGAACCGGGCGGAGGAAGCGAAGCTGCGCGCGGAGAGGCGGCTGAAAATGAAGGAGGCCGGGCTGGATGTGAAGCGGGCGGAAATTGCTTTGAAGAAGGCGCTGGTTCGGATTGATGCGGCGAAGTAAATAGGATGATGCGGAATGAAAAATAGCTGAGGGGTGCCTTGGCTATTTTTTTGGAGGGGGAGGGGATGTGGCTAACCGGACGACTCTGCGGGCTGTGGGCAGGGGATGCGCCGGG
>CANOET010000113.1 GCA_947564835.1 uncultured Eubacterium sp.
AGTCGCAGTTAGCGATTCGTTCACCGCAGCGTTGCCCCAGTCCGCCCAAGGTGTATCTCCCAGCGCATTCCTGGCCCACAGCCCGCAGAGCCGTCCGGCCAGCCACAGCCCCTGCCCACAGTCCACAGAGTCGTCCGGCCAGCCACATCCCCCTGCCCACAGTCCACAGAGTCGTCCGGCCAGCCACATCCCCTGCCCACAGTCCGCAGAACCGTCCGGCCAGCCACATCCCTTTCATGAACCCGCTACACAATTTTGTAATAATTTTATAAAAATTTGGAAAAAGTATTGTATTTAAATCTGTCCTATGCTACAATAACACAAGTCACAGATCTGCATCAGCCGCAGAAGCGGCAGGCAGAGTATTTACAAAATGGAGGTGTCAATTTTGGCTACAGTGAAGCTGATTCTGGAAGTGATTTTTATTATCGTATGCATCGCGTTAACAGTGATTATTTTAATGCAGGAAGGTAAGTCAGCAGGTCTGGGAGCGATTGCCGGTGCAGCAGATACTTACTGGGGCAAGAACAAAGGCCGTTCCATGGAAGGTATGCTTGTGAAGCTGACAAGAGCGCTTGTAGTGTTATTTATTGTAATCTCAGCAGTCCTGAATATTGGAAGCTTTAATTAAGAACGAATGAAACTGTCGCGGGTAGCGGCAGTTTTTTGTTATTAGGCCAGAGGCCCGTTTGCATTTAGAAACTGTCTGTAAATGATAAAAATCCGCCGCTGATAGTTTTTAGGATCGTGAGGAAAAGGAATGGATCGTAAATTATTGGAAGAAAGAAAAAAGACAATCTATGAGTTTATCTGCGATGAACTCTATGTGCCGATGAAGGCAAAAGAAATGGCGATGATCCTGCAGGTGCCGAAAAACCAGCGCGCGCAGCTGCAGGAGGTACTGGATGCGCTGGTAGAGGAATGCCGTATTGAAGTATCGAAAAAGGGGAAATATACAAAATCGCAGGGAAAGACGCTGTTTGGTATTTTTACAAGCAATCCGAAGGGGTTTGGCTTTGTCGCGGTGGAAGGCCAGGAAGAGGATTATTTTGTCGCGGGCGAGAACCGCGGCGGGGCTGTCCATCTGGACGAGGTGCAGATCCAGCCGCTTCCGTCGCAGGGCGGCAGGCGCAAGGAGGCAAAGGTAGTTAAGGTCGTATCCCACGGGCTGCGGGAGCTGACGGGTACGTTTGAAAGCAGTCAGAATTATGGCTTTGTCGTACCGGACAACCCGAAATTCGGACAGGATATTTTTATCCCGAAGGAATATACGATGGGTGCAGTCACCGGGCATAAGGTGCTGGTGGAGCTGACCGGGTACGGGGAAAAAGGAAAGAAGCCGGAAGGAAGGGTCAAAGAGATTCTGGGCCATCAAAATGATCCGGGTGTAGATATCCTTTCGATTGTGAAAGATTACGGGCTGCCGACGGAGTTTCCGGAAAAAGTGCTGCGCCAGGCTGTGAATGTGGCAAAAGATGTCAGCCCGGCGGATATGCAGGGGCGCACAGACCTCAGAGACTGGCAGATGGTTACGATCGACGGAGAAGACGCCAAGGATCTGGACGATGCGGTTTCGTGCGTGAGGGAAGGGGATAATTACCGTCTGGGCGTGCATATCGCGGATGTGAGCAATTATGTACAGGAGCATTCCGCGCTGGATGTGGAAGCGTTAAGCCGCGGGACAAGCGTCTATTTAACAGACCGGGTGATCCCGATGCTGCCGCATAAGCTGTCCAACGGGATCTGTTCCCTGAATGCAGGGGAAGACCGTCTGGCGTTAAGCTGCGTGATGCTTATTGATCCGGACGGAAAAGTGATCGACCATGAGATTATGGAGACGGTGATTCACGTCGACCGGCGCATGAGCTATACGGCTGTCAGGAAGATTCTGGAGGACCATGACGAAGCGTTGTGCCGGGAATATCAGGAGCTGGTGCCGATGTTTGAACGGATGAAGGAGCTGGCGGCGCGTTTGCGGGGAAAACGGATGAAACGCGGTTCGATTGATTTTGATTTTCCGGAGACTAAAATCAGATTGGATCAAAATGGAAAACCGCTGGAAATCCTGCCTTATGAACGCAACGTTGCGACGAACCTGATCGAAGATTTTATGCTGATCGCAAACGAGACGGTGGCGCAGGACTTTTTCTGGCGGGAAATCCCGTTTGTGTACCGCTCCCACCAGACGCCGGATGCAGAGCGTATCCGCAAGCTGGCGGCATTTATCTCGAATTTCGGGCTGACGATCCACGGAATGCGCGACGATATCCATCCGAAAGAGCTGCAAAAGCTGCTCGGCAAAATCGCGGATACCCCGCACGAAGCGCTGATCAGCCGCCTGACGCTGCGTTCTATGAAGCGCGCAAGCTATACGGTAGACTGTCTGGGGCATTTCGGCCTTGCGACACAGTATTACTGCCACTTTACGTCACCGATCCGCCGCTATCCGGACCTGCAGATCCACCGGATTATTAAGGACTGCCTGCGCGGGCGGATGAATGAAAAAAGAAGCCGGCACTATGAGAAGATCCTGCCGGAAGTAGCCAGGCAGTCCAGTGAAATGGAGCGGCGCGCCGACGAAGCGCAGCGGGAGACAGATAAGCTGAAAAAAGCAGAATATATGAAAGCGCATATCGGCGAAGTATTTCAAGGTGTCATTTCCGGCATGACCTCCTGGGGCATGTTCGTGGAGCTTCCGAATACGGTCGAAGGGATGATCCATGTGACAGCTATGCAGGACGATTACTATCACTATATCGAATCCACCTATGAAATGGCAGGAGAATCCGGCGGCAGGCGCTATAAGCTCGGCCAGCCCATTGAAGTGGTCTGTGCGGGTGTGGATATGCAGCTGCGGACCGTCGATTTTATCATTGCAGACGAAGAAATGCCGTATTGGTTATGGCAGGATGATACCGCAAATGGTTGGTAGAAGAGGAGAAATGGCATGAACAGGGAAAATTTTAAGCTGATTGCGAATAATAAAAAAGCGCGGCATGATTATTTTTTGGAAGAGACTTATGAGTGCGGGATCAGCCTGCACGGTACGGAAGTAAAGTCTCTGCGTATGGGAAAATGCAGTATTAAGGAATCGTTCGTGCATATCGAAAACGGGGAAGTGATTCTGTACGGGATGCATATCAGCCCGTATGAAAAAGGGAATATTTTCAACCGCGATCCGCTGCGGCCGAAAAAGCTGCTGCTGCATAAAAGGGAGATTTTAAAGCTGCAGGGGCGGATCAAGGAAAAAGGCTATACGATTGTCCCGGTGCAGGTGTATCTAAAGGGCAGCCTGGTGAAGGTGCAGATTGCGCTGGCGAAAGGGAAAAAGCTGTATGATAAGCGGCAGGATATCGCAAAGAAGGACCAGCGGCGGGAAGCAGAGAGGGAATTTAAAGTAAGGAATTTATAAGGAGATCTATGGATGCAGATACAAGTCTTTCAAAAGCTTCCCAAAGAAGCGCAAATGATACGCAAAAAGGTATTTATGGAAGAACAAGGCTTTAGACATGAATACGATGAAACAGACGAGGCTGCCGAGCATCTGGTAGCTTACGAAAACGGCGAGCCTATAGGGACCTGCCGTATTTTCAGGGATGATGAAAAAGATGTTTATATGCTGGGCAGGCTTGCAGTCCTGGCGCAGTACCGGGGAAAACAGGCAGGGGCGTTTTTGATGCAGGAAGCAGAAAAAAGGGTCTGCGAACAAGGCGGAACCGTTCTCTGGCTGCATGCACAGTGCCGTGCGGCCGGGTTTTATGAAAAGCAGGGATACCGCAAATCCGGCGAGACCGGCCTGGATGAGGGATGCCCGCATATCTGGATGAGCAAGGCGCTGGGGCAGCGGGATGTTCAGATCGGATGAGCAAGGCGCTGGGGCAGTGGGGCGTCCAGATCGGATGAACAAGGCGCTGGGGCAGCGGGACGTCCAGATCGGATGAGCAAGGCGCTGGAAGAAAGGATGTTCAGATAGGAGGGGCATAGATGCCGGGGAAAAAGATTTATGCGGTAAGAAAAGGCAGGCAGACCGGATTGTTCGGCACGTGGGAAGAATGCAGGCGCATGGTACAAGGTTTTCCGGGCGCAGTGTTTCAAAGCTTTGCCACACAGCAGGAGGCGCTGGAATATCTAAAAGGCGCTGCAGCGGCGCAGCCGCAGGCAGGGCAGGCGGTGGCGGAGGAAGCTCAGGATCCGCAGGATTTGCTTGTCGTGTATGTGGACGGGAGCTTTGATCAAAGGATCAAACGGTATTCTTTTGGATGTGTCATCCTAAAGCCGGATGGTGAGGTCATCCGGAAATCTGGAAGCGGCGATGACCCTGCCCTGCTGGCGCTGCATAACGTGGCAGGGGAAATGCAGGGGGCTTTGTATGCGGTGGCATGGGCGCTGGAGCACGGCTATCCGGCGGTAGAGATCTGTTATGATTATGACGGAATCGAGCAGTGGGCGACCGGAGGCTGGCAGGCGAAGAATGAACTGACCAGACAGTACGCGGAAGTGATGCAAAAGAGCATGGAAAAAATCCGGATCCGATTTACGAAAATAGCCGCGCATACAGGAAACCAGTATAATGAAGAAGCGGATCAGCTTGCAAAAAGGGCGCTGGCAGGCGGCTGAAATTCCGCGGCTTGGTAAGGAAAAGAGGTGTCTGAACGTGGGCAAGCGGAGGTCTGAATTTGAGGAATATTTAAAACTATCGAAAAAAACGGAGTTAGAATATAGCGGTATTGAGGCAGATGACGATATGGAAAGCTCGGAATCTGATGAGCCATATGATGTTCAAAATATCCGTGTTGATCAAAAGATGATTACAGTATTTCAAGTAGAACATTGGATTTCTGCCCAAAATGGAGCGAGGCTCAATTTATCACCAGAATATCAGAGAAATATGATATGGGATAATGCGAGAAAAAGCGCATTGATCGAATCTCTGCTGCTTCGGATTCCTATACCAGCTTTTTATTTAGACGAGGATCGTGAGGGAAATAAAAATGTAATTGATGGCATGCAGCGCTTGTCGACGATCCATTCCTATATTAATAATGAATTTCCTTTGGAGAAAATGCAGTATCTCTTGCATTGTGAAAAGAAGTATTTTCGGGATTTGGAGGCGAAATATCGTGGACGAATTGAAGATACGGAGCTTGCTGTAAATATATTGGATGAAAAATGTCCGCAAATGGTTAAATTTGATGTGTTTAGAAGGGTCAATACAGGAGGGTTACCGCTTAATTTTCAGGAAATCAGAAATATTATGGCATTGCCTAAGGTGCGTGTACTGCTTCAGAAGATGGCGCAGTGTGAAGAATTTCAGCAAGCTACGCAGGGGAGGATGAAAGATCTGCGTATGGGGGCGCAGGAACTTTGTTTGCGTTATCTGACGGTTTTATTTGCCTATGATTGGAATGGACGAGATTTTAGAAATTATCATGGTTTACTTAAAATGATGGATCAAATGATTCTCAATTTGAATGAATGGCCTGAAGAAAAATTGGAAAAAATATTTGAAATGTTTTGTTCAACGATGATTCATTGCCATATGATACTTGGTGAAGATTCTTTTTGCAAAATAGGCAATCATAAAATAAATAAATCTTTATTTACCGGTTGGTCTGTTGTGATTTCAAACGTGAAACCAGATGCGGTGTCCTTGCAAAATAATAGAAATGAAATCCGATGTGCCTATATACAACTTTTAAACAAAGATACAGAATTTTATAAGGCAATTACTTCTTCAACGGGAGCAAGAAAGAATATACTATTATCGGTAGAAATGATTCGGAAAGTATGGGAGCAATGTTATGATAAATTGTATTGAGATAAAGAATTTTAAATGTTTTGATCATCTAAAACTGCCTTTGTCAAAATTGACAGTTTTGGCTGGCACAAATGCAGCGGGGAAATCTACAGTTATGCAGGCATTGCTGTTGGCAGATGCAACGGCGCGGGAAAAAGGAGATTATGTAGATGCTTCGGAAGCATTGGGAGTGGCAGTTGGCGGCCCTAAAGCGCTTATTTCCCAGAATCGTACAGAAATTCCAGAGGGGGATTTTTTATTTAAAATACAATTGGAAGAGATGATGATTACATTTGTCTATAAGATTGATAAGCTTATGTCTTTAAAATTATCTTACAGACAGTCTGGAAAAATGCCAGATAACAAGTTACTTTATTTAAATGCAGAAAGGCTGGGACCAAGAATTTCTTATCCGGCAGGTATAGATGAAGAAATTTTAAGTAACGGTGCGAACGCGGCTTTTTTGATTGACCGTGCGGATATGCAGCAAAGACAAGTGCCGGATTGCCTTGCCCTTTCAGGAAATAAATCAAAGTTTTCTGTTCATGTTGAGAATTGGATGAATGCGATTTTGGGGGATGTTAATTTTTCTGTCAGCACGGATTATGTGAAGGCTATTACGGATATCAGATATGGAAACGAGGTAGCAGAAGAACCTGTGCTGCCTACCATGACAGGCTTTGGCATTAGTTATATTTTATCAATTGTTACGGCAGGGTTATGGTGTGCCTCTTTGGAACATGCGTCTTTGTTGATTGAGAATCCTGAGGCACACTTGCATCCGGCGGCTCAGAGCAGAATGGGAAAATTTCTGGAATGTTTGGCGGATGCAGGTGTACAGGTTATTGTGGAGACTCACAGCGAGCATATCATAGATGGCGCAAGAATCCAGGCGGCGCTTATGAAGCGGACGGATGATATTCAAATTTATTTTTTTGCGAAAAGCAAAGAAAGCATTCAGGTAAATAAAATTGATGTAGATAAAAACGGGGAACTTTCGGAATGGCCGAAAGGGTTTTTTGATCAAAAAGGACAAGACCTTCGGGATTTATTTGAGATAAGGAGAACGCATGCAAGTCATTAATTCCTTAATTGAAGACAGTTTTGCATATACGGGTGAAAAAGAAAATATAGGTATGCGCAGGGATGAAATTGGAGATTTGATGGAAATTGTAGCATACTGTCAGGATGAGGCTGTAAAAGAACCGATGGAATACCAGGATACGTTGTGGGAAATTTATGTACAAGAAGGGATTACGTTTACAGATTGGCTTTATGGTGGCGGAATTGGCAATGATGAAGACAGGCGGAGGCTGATGGAGGCTCTCAGTAAGAAAGAAATGGTGCAAGCGGAGATAAACCGTCCAATAATGGAAGAAAGGAATATTCAAATTGCATTAGGGGAATTTCCGCAAGCTGTATCTAATGTAAAGGAATATATAAAAGAACGAAGGGAAATTCTCAGTTCGCTTAAGAATGCAGCGGATTATGAGTCATTTATGCAGTCATGTTTTATAAATAGCTGCTTTGCTGTCGGTATATTATCTGAGATGAAACGTATACATAACTTTCCGGAAAGGGCAAAGGAAATTACAAAAGCATTAGGAGTTCTAAACGATGAAGCGATTACATTATATCAGCAATATTCCCATTCTTTAGAGGAAGCCATGCATATTTTATCGGCTCATTTACAAAGAGAATGTACACCAGACCCCAAACATGCAAAAGATTTGATTTTTTCGTTTGCATATAGTGAGCAAGTTGAGGGGAACATGGTGGCTGCTATAAAGGATATAGAGTGTTCTCCGCATTTAAAGCTCATTCATCCGGGATCGAACTTAAGAATTTACTTTTATTGGTGTGATGCTGTTATTGGTGAGGGAAAGAAAGTATTGGTAGGCAGAATTGGCAGGCATCCATATTAATAAAATTTTATTTTAAAAATCTCTATGTAGTTAAGCCTGGTATAGAACAGCAAAACAGAAAGAATACGTTATGCAGAATATGAACTATTACTATGATTTTTCCGGGCAAAAATTCGGTTATCCATTAAGCCTCAGCATCAACGGATTTTCCCGGACAGTATTTTCCAGGCAGAGCAGCCTGGAAATTTCTTATATTTTAAAAGGCGCCTATGAAGCGGTTACAGCAGATTTTTCCTGCACGCTGAAGGAACGCGAGCTGATTGTCATTGCGCCGGACACCATGCACATGATCTGCCCCAAGCAGGAAGCGGGCAAGGAAGAAAAAGAAACAGTCATTCTCACCATCCATGTGGACTTTGCCCGTATGTCGGATGCGATGGCTGGCGACTGCCAGAATGCGTTTCCTACCGTTGTCTGTACGGAGGATAAGAACAGGGATTTTTATATTAGCCTGAAACGGAAGATCGGAGAACTGGTCGCGATGCTGATGAAAGGCAGGGACCATCTGTATGAGATGAATGCGATTATGATGGAGCTGGTTGCGATTGCTGCCAGGCAGCAGGATTTTTCCATGGAAGACCTGCCTTTGCAATCCGATTTTCATGAGAACTATTTAAAAGCAATCCAGTACATTGACGCCCATTACTGCGAAGAGCTGACATTGTCTGATCTTGCGGGGCAGCTTTCATTCAGCCTTTCTTATACATCCAGGCTGTTTCGGCGCTATACGGGCATTCCTTTTGTAAAATACCTGGCTTATGTCAGAATCCGGGCTTCCCTGGAGGCTCTGCTGGAGGGGCGCAGCAGTATTGAGCAGATTGCGGCAGACTGCGGTATGGCAAATGCGAAGTCCTATACGGCCGCCTTTCGGGAGCTGTACGGCATCCTTCCCAGCGACTACCGCAAGCAGTTCCGCCAGAATTTGAAATATGCCGCGGAGAAAAAAATCAGGAAAATGGAACTGGATGAAGAACACAAGGAGCTGCTGCGCCATTTTATAGAAGAATCCGGGGAGATGCTCTATGAAGAAGCAGCGCTTTCGATCTGTAAGGCGGGGAATGAAATTGTCTGCAGGATACGGCCGGATGCGGGGGAAGTCCGGATAGAGACGGATGCGGACGGGACGTTGGTTTTGCGTCTTCCGGGCGGGGGATGTTCCGGCAGGGAGGAATTTTGTCCGATTTCCTGATGATTGACCGGCGGATCCGGCAAAACAGGACAAAATAGAACGGTTACTATCCAAAGCCCTGCATACTTTCTTCTTTCAGATATGTTACAATCCTATTTAGGAACAGGCTCATTGCAAACTGTCGGCAAATGATTTTACAGCCAGCGGACAGTTCCTGAACAGAAAGGAGACAGAAAGCCCATGCAGCGATATCCACATTTATTCAGTCCCATCCGCATCGGAGAGACTACGGTAAAGAACCGTATTTTTATGCCGCCAATTTCTACAAATCTTGCGGACAAAGGTTATGTAACAGATGCGCTTGTAGCGCATTATGCAGCGCGTGCCAAAGGAGGGGTCGGCCTGATCGTTACGGAGGTCACAACCGTAGAGCCGACATACATCTATCTGCCCGGTGATATGTCTATTCATGACGATTCATTTATTCCGGGCTGGGAAAAACTGACAGCTGCTGTCCATCAGTATGGTGCAAAAATACTGCCGCAGCTGTTCCATCCGGCCTATATGGCATTTCCGGTGCCGGGGACGCCGCGTTTGATCGCGCCTTCCAATGTCGGGCCTTATTACGCCAAAGAAGCGCCGCGCGCCGTTACGTGCGAAGAACTGCAGACGCTTATCCGCCAGTTCGGCGAAGCTGCACGCAGGGTAAAGCAGGCAGGCGGCGACGGCGTAGAAATACACGCGGCCCATGCCCATGGCCTGCTGGGAGGCTTCCTGTCACCCTTATACAATAAACGGACCGATGCCTATGGCGGCGATCTGAACGGGCGTCTGCGCCTGACGCTGGAAGTGGTCGCACAGGTGCGCAAGGTCTGCGGGAAAGATTTTATCATTGACGTGCGTATTTCCGGGGATGAATATACCGACGGCGGACAGAATTTAAATGACAGTATTTATGTAGCAAAACAGCTGGAACAGGCCGGGGCAGATTTCCTGCATATATCCGGCGGCACGACCATTATGCGCGGCAGCTCTATCCCGGCGCCCGGCACACCGATGGGCTCCCATATCCGGCTCGCCGAAGAGGTCAAAAAATATATATCCATCCCGGTAGCATCCGTAGGTCGCATTACAGAACCATGGCTGGCAGAAGAACTGATCGCAAACGGCAGGACCGATATCTGCATGATCGGACGCGCGAACCTGTGCGACTCTGCATTTGCGCAAAAAGCAGAAACAGGGAAAGAAGCAGACATCCGTCCCTGCATCGGCTGCCTGCGCTGCTTAAATGGGATTATGTTCGGAAAACGCATCGCCTGCACGGTCAACCCGTCTTTGGAGCCGGAAAATGAAGATACAGTTACGCAGGCAGAAACGAAGAAAAACGTCCTTGTCATCGGCGCAGGCCCGGCTGGCATGGAAGCAGCTTACATAGCGGCAAAAAGAGGCCACCATGTCGTACTTTGTGAAAAAGAAGAAGAACCCGGCGGGCAGCTTCGGATTGCAGCAGTGCCAATCGCAAAGCAGGATCTGGCAAAAGTTGTCAAATATATGTCCTTAAGGCTGCAAAAAGCCGGCGTAGAAATCCGATACAGCTGCACCGTTACCGGAGAAATGCTTGCGCAGGAATTTAACGGCTGGGAAGTAATCGCAGGCACAGGCGCATTTCCAGCTGTGATAGAGCCGTTTACCGTATTCAAACAGTGGATGACAGCCGATGATATTCTGGCTGGCAGGGCATTTCCAGGCAGAAAAACCGTAGTATTAGGCGGCGGTTCCGTAGGCTGTGAGACAGCCGATTATCTGGCTCCCCTGATTGACGATCTGTTTCCGAGAAACCGCGAGATTACACTTTTAGAGATGACAGACCATATTATGCCGGGCGAGACCGGCCCGGGCAGGAGCCTGTTGGTGCAGCGTATGCGCAAAAAAGGTGTACGGATGATCTGCGGCGCGAAAGTAGAGCGTGTGGATGAGGAATGTATTTACTACCGGAAAGACGGAGAAGAATACTGTATTGCGGACGCGGATACACTGGTATTTGCAATAGGGTACCGCAAGGATGCTTCTGTAGAAGAGATGCTGAAGGCCAGTCATAATACTTATGATATGATTGGGGACGCGGATACGGTTGGTAATCTAAAAAGTGCGGTATCGCAAGGGTATGAGGTTGCCAGGCGGATTTGACGGACAGGCAGGGCAGATGAAGGTTGTGAAGAGAATTTTTATAAGTTGTGCGGATGCCGGATGGGTATAGGCTATGCGGACGCCAGGTGAGGGGGAAATGGCCTGGCTTGCTGCTCCTGTTCCGGAATGTTAAGAATCCCTAGGCATTCTGCATTTACATAGTGGCACCGTCCGGGCGCGCCGCCTAGTTCGCCCTGGCTAAACGCCAGAAGCTAAAGGCGCCGCTGGGCTCCGCCCCTGATTTAACGAGCAGAATGCCAAGGGCTTCTAAACATTCCTCCAACGTCGCTGCAAGCCAGGCCATTTCCCCCTCACCCGGCTGGTTTTCACAGGCTTTACGTGCAGATTTGCGAACGTTTATGGGAGGGCAGGCGGTTCACAGTTATTTTAAGTTTATAGGTGATTTGGAATTTTGCGAAAAGGATATTATTATTCTGTTGTCGATAAACCACATCATTGCCGAAATTATGGCTTGCACTGGCACGAATTAAGCAGAACACAAGCACAATTTCTGACTGGATGGAGCGCTGTAATGCTTAAAATGCTTAACTGATATCCTATACACCGCCATAATATCTCATCAGAAAGATCTTAGGAACTGTGCAGTACTTAGACTGCCGCTTAGCTAAAGTGTACGCTATGATTTGCGTAAAGCCAGTGAAAACCAGCCGGATGAGGGGGCGGGGGCCTGGATTTCGGCGACGTTGGAAGAATGTTTAGAAGCCCTTAGCATTCTGCTCTATAAATCAGGGGCGGAGCCCAGCGGCGCCTTTAGCTTCTGGCGTT
>CANOET010000114.1 GCA_947564835.1 uncultured Eubacterium sp.
GGTTCCGGCTGATTCGCAGTCCCATCCGTTTCTTCTGGTTCCGGCTGATTCGCAGACGCATTTGTATCTTTAGCAACCGGCGTTTGATCTGGGACAGCAGGATTTTCCGTTTTATCCGAAACTGATTCCTGTTTGTTGGATGTATCACCGGCTGTCCCTTTTTGTTCTTCGTCCTCTACTTTTTGCACTTGTTGTCCTGCTGCAGCATATACAGCGGTTTGCGGCAGTGCAGAATGAAATAGAAACGAAGCTGCAACTACGCAAGTAATCCTTTTTGCGATTTGATTCTTCACTACAAAATCCCTCCTGGTATCTGTTATTTATCTTATGTACCTGTCTGTTTTATATACAACTGCCCGGATTTATTTGTAATGCCATTCCTTGATTTTATTCCCTAAGCTGGATGAACCAGAAAAGAAACACTTTGGTTGGCCAGGGGATTTGGCCAATCAAGCTCTTTCGGGAAGCCAAAAAACGCCAAAAGCTAAAGGCGCAGACTGGCGCAGGCATTAACCAGATAAATCTCTTTCCCTGACACAGTTTCATTATACAAAAGAAACCGCTTTTTTTCAAGCGTATCCAAGCCGGTTCTTCTAATAACTTCCACTGCTGTTACAGTTTACACCTGTCCAAAAAGCAGGACAGCTGCGAACTGTAACGACATCCAGCCCATGGAAAGTTCGCCTTCGTCGAAGGGCTGGATGCTTGGCAGACCGCCTGCAAAACCTCTTGACTTATGTCCGATTTCATACTATAATTCACATGTCTGATTTCATACATAAAGGAGGCTGCAACATGACAGAATTTATGACAACTGAATTACGCCGTTTAAACTACCTGACAAGCGAGATCAACTCAGCCTACCATCAGGCAGCCCTCAAGCTCGGGCTGTCTGATAGTACAATGATGGTTCTGTATGCTGCCTGCAACAACGGCGGCAGCTGTCTGGTCAGCGATATTTGCAAAATATCCGGCACAAGCAGACAGACCCTTCACTCCGCCATCCGTAGACTGGAAGCGGACGGTCTGATTGATCTGAAAGCAGACAGCGGCAGGAAGAAACGGGTCTGTCTGACGGAAAAAGGCATGGACACCTCTAAAAACGGTGTCGTAAGGCTGACGGAACTGGAAAATGATATTATGGGCTCCTGGACGAAGGAAGAACAGGAACAATACCTGGAACTCACCAAACGGTATCTGACTGCTTTAAAAGAAAAAATCAGAGAATTATAAGAGGAGGCATTCACCATGAACATCCAATTATCTGATCATTTTTCCTATCGGAAACTGATGCGTTTTACGTTTCCGTCTATTTTGATGTTAATTTTTACATCCATATATGGCGTTGTCGACGGTTTTTTTGTATCTAATTTTGTCGGCAAGACCCCGTTTGCCGCGCTGAATTTTATTATGCCGTTTTTAATGATCCTGGGCGCTGTCGGCTTTATGTTCGGTACTGGCGGCGGCGCCCTGATTGCAAAAATGATGGGAGAAGAAAAACAGAAGGAAGCAAATCAAACATTTTCACTGTTTATCTATGTAACTGCCGTCCTCGGCGCTGTACTGGCTGTGCTTGGCATGCTGCTGATCGGGCCGATTGCCGCAGCGCTCGGCGCCAAAGGAGAAATGTTAAGGCTGTGTGTGATATACGGGCGGGTCTGTCTGCTTGCTCTTCCCGCACTCATGCTGCAATACGAGTTCCAAAGCTTTTTTTCCACAGCGGAAAAACCGAATATGGGGCTTGTGATAACGATACTGGCAGGTGTGACAAATATAGTTCTGGATGCACTGTTTGTAGCTGTTCTGCAAGGCGGGCTCGTCGGAGCGGCCGCAGCTACGGTGTGCGGGCAGCTGGTCGGCGGTATTGTGCCTATTTTTTATTTTGCACGGAAAAATACGAGCCCGCTGCGGCTGACACGGACATACTTTGACAAATCCGCCCTGTGGAAAGCATGCACCAACGGTTCCTCGGAGCTGATGTCCAATATTTCCATGTCCGTTGTCAGCATGCTTTATAATGCGCAGCTAATGAAATACGCCGGAGAAAACGGTGTAGCGGCGTATGGCGTATTGATGTATGTCAACCTCGTTTTCCTGGCAGCCTTTATCGGATATTCGGTCGGCGGAGCGCCGATTATCAGCTTTCATTTCGGAGCCGGGCATAAAACGGAATTAAGCAGCCTGCTGAAAAAGAGCCTTCGGATCATCGCCCTTTTTTCAGTCAGTATGCTGATATTGGCACAGACGCTTGCAAAGCCGCTTTCCATGATTTTTACAGGCTATGATCCGGCGTTGTTAAGCCTGACGCTGCGGGGATTTCAGATCTTTTCGTTTTCATTCTTATTCGCAGGCGCAGCAATTTTTGGATCAGCATTTTTTACAGCCTTGAACAACGGCCTGGTATCCGCCTTGATTTCTTTTATGCGTACGCTTCTGTTCCAGGTGGCGGCTGTACTGATCTTCCCGCTGATCTGGCAGATCGACGGGATCTGGATGTCTGTAGCGGCGGCTGAATTTCTGGCGGCGGTTGTGACTGCGCTGTTTTTGGGTGGTATGCGTAAAAAGTATCAATATTAGGAGCTTACAAACGGTTTCTTGCGTAAAATGGCAAGGTTCTGACTCTGGGCAACACAATGTCAAAAGTGTTTCTTTTCTGGTTCATCCAGGTTAGGAGCATAAAAACGATTTCTTGGGTAAAATGGATGTATTTTGATTCCAGCAGCAGAATTGACTTTGTGTTACGTTTATTAGCTGATAAACCCAGTTCCCCTAATCACCTCATCTTCCTCAAACCCAGCTCCCCCAATCACCCGCTTTGCCACCTTATCATACACCACGATATTCAGCCCCTGCCCTGTATACAAATATTCCTTCTGATCAACCAGTGCCTGCGCCGTCTTCCCATTTCCTTTCACTACCAAATCTGCATTTCCCAGATCAAAGTGTTTCACATACGCCTGTCCCTTTGCTCCTGCAAATATGCACTTCCCGTCTTCATACACCAAAATCTCCCCGCCCGGATTCCAAAATGCAGTTATCACGCAATGTGTAAGCCTTTCGAGCACTTTCACATATTCCCCGGGCGTATCGGCGGATTTCAGTGCCCTTCTGTTCGTTTCCCTGTGCGCAAACAGCGTGCTGACCTCTTCCCAGTGACGGTAGCGCGCATCGCCGCGGCGGTCGGGAAGGCCGTATCTGCCCAGCGTATCCGCCAGATATTCTGAATATTTCAGGCTTCCCTTGTAATTAAGATGGGAAGGCTCAAAGAAATCCTGCTCTTGATCGATACAGATCCGGCTGTCATAATTCGCATCCAGAAACGGTACCCCGTATTCCGCCGCAATTGTCCAGATATAGTTATAAGCCTGCTGTTTTTCCAGTGTATGGTTGACATAAGGTGCATTCACAAGCAGCAGGGGAATCTTCCTGTCCCGGCACAATTCGATCAGCCTGCGCAGGTATGTTTCCGTACGTCTGGTGATCGTCCCGATAGCCTCAAATCCCGTCCGGTCCACCTGCTCCCATTCTTTTATTTCCTCTTT
Organism: uncultured Eubacterium sp.; assembly: GCA_947564835.1. Classification (GTDB taxonomy): domain Bacteria; phylum Bacillota; class Clostridia; order Lachnospirales; family Lachnospiraceae; genus Eubacterium_J. The sequence continues at coordinate 3,543 of CANOET010000114.1, forward strand.
GGATATCCTAGTAAAATCCGGCTTGTATCCATTGTACCGCACCCGTTTTGTATTATAAAAATCCTGTCTGGTCAGCTCGTCGTAGCGTGTATGGTAATAAGGAAACGAAAAAAAAGCCCCGACAGCGTCCAGCTGCTTTCCTTCCCGGTTCACCGCCCGGATGGCATTCCATTTCGTCACCGAAGGCTTCATACTGATCAGGCTCGGCCAGGACGAAGCGCCTACATCGGCTGCCTTTTGATACAGTGTACAGACATCAAATACAACCAGCTTCGGTGACTGTGTCTTTAATGCCTCTTCCAGAAAATAATAACTGATCCACACCGGCTGCCCCGGCGACGCCAGCAGATAGCCGGCAATCCCGTAATCATCATACAGCATGCACGTATTGACACTGTAATAAACATGGCTGCTGCCGATAAATAAAGCATCTACGGTATGATCCTGCAGCTGGTAAAAATCATGCAGCTGGATACATCCCTGGCTGGTCCGGTTCAGCGTCATTTTATTCAGTGAAAGCATCACTGCAAATAAAATACCAAACAGAAACACACAGCCTGAAAATTTTTTCACTTTTTTCATTGTACAGACCCCTGCTTTTCCAGCCCAAAAACAGCCCTCCTATCACTAGTACTATACTATATTATGCAGCATAGGTTTAACCGGCAGCTTCTAAGCTTCATTCTCTTAAAGTATCATAAAAACCATATCAGTAACTTTTGCCTAACCTGGATGAACCAGAAAAGAAACTTTTTTGACATTGTGTTGCGATTTTTGGCTTTCCGATAGATCTTGATTGGCCAGGGGATGTGGCTCACCGGACGACTCTGCGGGTTGTGGCAGGCTTTACAACACCTGAATTTACGTTTCATGTAAGCCTGTGAAAACCAGGCCCTTTCCCCCTCATCCGGCGTCCGCATAGCCAATCAAAAACGCAACACAATGTCAAAAGTGTTCCTTATTCTACTTCATCCAGGTTAGTGATTCTTACCATTCTGGAACAGGAGCCGCAAGCCAGTCCCTTTCCTACTCATCCAGCTATTCGTCCGCTTAGCCGCATCCCCCGGCCACCTAAAACTGAAAGTAAATAAACTGCCCCGCATCATACCCCGGCCCATATATCCCAAACAAAAAAATCACCGCAAACAACCCTGTAACCGTCAGCCAGCGGAACCACGCGCACTGTTTTTCCAAAAACCTATCCAGCCTTTCCCGCCTTTTGTATTTGACAATACTAACCGCAAAAAGAACCAGCGCCGACCAGAAAAAAATATGCATTTCCGTATGGTCCAGCCCAAGCCGGTAAATCGTCCCGTCGGAAAGCGCCCATATATTGGGCCTGGTCAGCATCCTTTGGATATAGCCGCACGCCTGTGTCAATGATTCCGCCCGGAAAAAAATCCATGCAAACGCCGCCAGCATAAACGTCACCGCCGACTGCCCAAAACGAAAGCTGAACGAATCCGTCTTCGTATGCGTCTTTTCATACAGCCGCTTCCGCAGCTCCCGCGTTTCTGCCCCGGCAATCTGAAACACGCCGTGCAGCCCGCCCCAGACAACAAAATGCCAGCTCGCCCCATGCCAAAGCCCGCTGACTAAAAACGTAACCATCAGATTCATATGCCGCCGCAGCCTCCCGCAGCGGTTCCCGCCCAGCGGTATATACAGATAATCCTTCAGCCACGTGCTTAACGAAATATGCCACCGCCTCCAGAAATCACGGATACTGCGTGCAAAATAAGGCGTATCAAAATTTTCCATCAGCGAAACTCCCAGCACTTTCGCAGCCCCGGCCGCAATCGTGGAATAACTGGCAAAATCACAGTAGATCTGGATCGAAAAAGCAGCCGCCGCCAGCGCCAACTCCACACTCCCGTAAAAGTACCATTCATCAAAAACCGTATTGACCAGGATGGCGATGCGGTCCGCAATCACCATTTTCTGAAAATATCCCCACAGCATCAGCTGCAGCCCGCCCGCAATCCTGCCATAATCAAACAGCTGCCTGATACTGGCCCGGTCCATCCGCTGAATCTGCAGCAGCAGATTTTTCGACCGTTCAATCGGCCCTGCCACCAGCTGCGGAAAAAACGAAACGAACAACGCATATTTCAATAGATTTCCCTCCGGCTCAAGATCCTTGCGGTAGACATCCACCGTATAGCTGAGCGCCTGAAACGTATAAAAAGAAATCCCCACCGGAAGCACAACCGAAAACGGCTTTTCCAGCGTCTGCCGCCCAAACCATCCCAAAACCGCATTGATATTTCCAAGTGCAAAGTCAAAATATTTAAAAAACCCAAGGATACCCAGATTCACAAGAAAACTGGCCGCCACAATCAGCTTACGCACCCGTACGTTCCGCTCCCCGGTATCCTGGTATTTTCCCAGTAAAAGGCCGCTCAGCCAGGTAATCACCGTAGAGCCCGCGATCAGCAGGGCATACGCCGCATTCCAGCTCATGTAAAAATAATAGCTTGCGGCCAGCAGCCACAGATACCGGATCTTGCCTGGAATTAAAAAATAAACCAGCGTCACAGCCGGAAAGAACACCAAAAAATGAAAAGAGTTGAACAGCATCGTTGCATCCCCGCTTTCCCATTCCTATATACCAGTTCTTCCCGCTTTCGGATTTTTTATGCATGAGATATTTTGAGGCTCCTATTTGCATTTCCTCCCATTTATGTTATAATTTTCAAACAGGCACATACCTGAATAGACTCTTGGGAGGTTATACCAATGGCAGAACCAATTACTCTATATAAACTAATGATCTTATCCATGCTGGAACACTCCGAAGCGCCTCTGACCAACACACTGCTTTCCGACTTTTTTCTTGGAAAAGAATACACTACCTACTTCACGGTTCAGGAAGCCCTGCACGAACTGGACGAGGCACAATTTATCCAGCAGGAAGCATCTCACGATAACATCCAGTACACCATTACTCCAGCCGGGCGGGAATCCCTTTCGTTTTTTGAAAACAAGATCAATACGGAAATCCAGGCCGACATCAAACAGTACATTGCAGAAAAACAGCTTCCCATCGCAGCTTCTACCGCTGCTGTCGCGGATTATTACATCACACCGGAAAAAAAATATGCCGTACACTGCCAGCTGCGTGAAAAAGGCATCCCCCAGCTGGATCTGACGCTGAATGTAAGAAATAAAGAACAGGCAGAAGTAATCTGCGCGAACTGGAAAAAACAGACTGACGACATTTACATGCTGCTGATCGATCATCTGCTTAAATAAATCGAAAACCCCTGCATCTGCCAGGGGTTTTCGAATATCCCAAAGCCGGTCACGTTTCAAGGCCCTTTCGACACCCGTTCACACGCAAACCGCAGAAAAGAATCCATCCGCTCCGAGATATATTTCTGTTTGGATACAATCATGGCAATTTCCCAAGGAAATTCCGGCTCTGTCAGACGGATATGCCGGATACTGCCAGAGGAAAAGCGCATGGCAATCGGCAGCGGGAGAATTGTAATTCCCTGATTTAACGCCACCATTCCGGCCAGGAAATCCCATTGGGAGCTCTGGCAGGTAATGTGCGGTTCAAACCCTGCATTCCTGCAGTTGGACAAAATTCTGTCGTGAAGCATATACGTATGGTCCAGTATCATAAAATCTTCGTAAATCAGCTCTTTGAAACGCACGTTTTTTTTGTCTGCCAGATGGTGCAATTCGTGGACAAGCAGCACATTCCAGGAAGATACCAGCGGGAACACATGGTAATCCGGATAAGCAAACGAAAAGATAATCACGCCAAGATCCACAGAACCGTTGTCTACCCGTTTTTTAATCGTATTCGCACCGGCTTCTATCACACGAATGTTCATTCCGGGATTCTGTTTTTGAAACTCATAAATTACAGACGGAAAATAAGCTGTCAAAATAACCGGAGGTATCCCGATGCGCAGCGTCTCCTGCATGCCTTTGATCCGGCTGCAGATACTTTCTTCCTGCTTTTGCACCATATCCAGCAGATATTTTCCTTCCTGGTACAGCAGCCTTCCGTGTTCCGTCAGCCTAAATTCGCTGCAGGAGCGGTCAATCAGGCTCGTGCCGATTTCTTTTTCCAGCGCCATCACAGATTTGCTCAGTGTAGACTGGCACAGGAACAATGCGTTGGATGCCTTTGTAAAGTTTTCATACTCCGCTACCCGGATAAAATAAGACAGATATTTCAGATTCATTGCCCAACCTTCCTTTCCGGCACTGCCAGAAATCCCTTTTTCTTTCTTTTTATCTTATCATAACCAGACCTGGAAAAGTTATGGTTAATTTTCATATCCTGATGAAAATTAACCATTATACAGAATGGATGCAATTGTGATATATTGCTAAAAAGGGCCGGATGTATTGCAGTTTACTGTAAAGTTCTACAGATATATGCCGTCCCGTCAGCATGGCCATGCGCAAATTACACAGGATACACCCGGATACTTGCACAAATCTGTACCAAACAGCCAGAAGCTGTACCGGTCTGTGCGAAAGCTCTCCCGGGCAAGGAACAGAATTTCTGTCAATATCAAAAATCACAAGCAGGAGGCACTATGGGGAAAAAATTAGAAGCAGGGCAGGTATGCACCTTTCAAAAACAGGTATCTGACGAAGATGTACATAAATTTGCAGAAGTGACCGGGGATAAAAACCCGCTGCATTTAGACGATTCATTTGCAAGGACTACGATGTTCAAAGAACGGATCGCCCACGGAATGATCGGTGCAGGCATTATATCCGGCGGGCTTGCTATGCGTCTGCCAGGGCTTGGCACGACTTATCTGGAACAGGAGCTGAAATTCCAGCGCCCGGTCAAAATCGGCGATATTTTGACGGTAGAATTAAAAGTGCTGGAAGTCATTCCAAAATCCAAATTTGACATTGCAAAAATACAGACTACCTGCACCAATGAACAAGGCGAAACTGTAATCAGCGGCATTGCAACCGTTATACCGCCTGCACCTTAACACACGGCTGCATCTTAACATACGCTGCATCTTAACACACACTGCATCTTAACACACACTGCATCTTAATACATACTGCATCTTAACACACAGCTGCATCAGGAGACAGAAAGGAGCTACGCATGGCAAAAATCATCTGCAGCAAAGAAGCTGCACAACTCATCAAGGACAACGATACGGTCGGCATTAACGGCTTCGCTTTCGGATTCGGATTCCCGGAAACACTGGCAAAGGCGCTTGGCACACGCTATCAAAACGAACAGCACCCGCAGAACCTGACGCTTATGTTTGCGTCCGGCTGCGGCGACGGCGGGATCGGCGACTTCGGCCTGGATCATTTTGCACAGGAAGGAATGGTACATAAAATCATTGCAGGGCATGTCGGCCTGGCCAAAAAACTAAGCGGCATGATCCGTGAAAACAAAATATGCGCCTACAATTTTCCGCAGGGTGTCATCGTCCATCTTTTCCGCGAAATGGCCGGAGGAAAAAAAGGCATCCTCACCCATGTCGGGCTTGACACCTTTGCAGACCCAAGGGTTGAGGGCGGCAAAATGAACGCCCTCGCCCAGGAAGACCTTGTCCAAACCGTAACGGTAAACGGCGAAGAACACTTATACTACCAGGCGCCGCGCCTGCAGGCAGCCCTGATCCGCGGCACGACCGCAGATGAAGCGGGCAATCTTACCGTGGAAAAGGAAGGCGTCCTGCTGGAAACCATGCACCTGGCGGCGGCAGCGAAAAATGCCGGCGGCATTGTTATCGCACAGGTCGGACACATTGCCAAAAAAGGCACGCTGGACCCGCGAAAAGTTACCGTTCCAGGCATTTTAGTTGATTATATCGTACAAGCGCCGAAAGAAGATCATCAAATGCATGTAGCAAACGCCTATAACCCTTCCTTTACCGGAGAAGTAAAAATTCCGGTCAGCCAGGTAGCATCCATGCCGCTAAACGCAAAAAAAGTCATTGCAAAGCGATGTGCCATGGAGCTTCGAAAAGGCATGGCTGTCAACCTGGGCATCGGCGTACCGGAAGGGGTCGCCCTGGCCGCGCTGGAAGAAGGCATTGCAGACTGGATGACCATGACCATCGAAGCTGGCGCAGTCGGCGGCATTCCGGCGTCCGGATACGGGCTTGGCGCGTCCGCCAATGTAGAAGCCCTGATCGGACAGCCGAACCTGTTTGATATTTACGACGGCGGCGGGCTTGACATTGCCTTCCTCGGGCTGGCGCAGGCAGACGCGCAGGGCAATATCAACGTCAGCAAATTTCAGGGGCGTATGGTCGGCTGCGGCGGGTTCGTAAATATTTCCCAGAACACAAAAAAAGTCATTTTCTGCGGTACCTTCACAGCCGGAGCCAGCCGCATTGCAATCGGCCCCGACGGCATCCATATCCTGGAAGACGGGCCGCATCGGAAGTTCCTGGAACAGGTCGAGCAGATTACATTCAGCGGCAGCTATGCCAGAAAACACCGGCAGGAAGTGCTTTACATCACCGAACGCGCTGTCTTCCGGCTGGCGCCCGAAGGCCTGGAGCTTATAGAAATCGCGCCTCTGGCTGACCTTGAGACAGATATCCTGGATAAAATGGCCTTCCGCCCGCTGATATCCAAAGATCTCAAACAGATGGACCTGCGCCTGTTCCAGGATCAGCCCATGGGCCTTGCCGCCTTACTGCACAGTGAGGAGGTGGCGCAATGGTAAGCATTCTGCTCGGATTAGCGGTCTTAGTATTTTTAGCCTACAAAGGCTACAACATTATCTGGGTAGCCCCTGCCGCAGCGATGATTGTCGCAGCAGCAGGCGGCCTGGGCCTGTTTGAAGCCTACACAGAGCTCTATATGGACGGCCTTGTCAGCTTTGCCAAATCCTGGTTCCCGGTCTTCCTGTTCGGCGCCGTCTTCGGAAAACTCATGGAAGTCACCGGACTTGCCAGCTCCGTCGCCAAAATGCTGGCAGGCATCATCGGCAGCAAACGCGCCATCCTGGCCGTTGTTATTGCATGCGCGGTACTGACCTACGGCGGCGTCAGCTTATTCGTCGTTGTATTCGCCATCTACCCGCTGGCGCTGGAGCTTTTTAAAGAAGCAGATATTTCCAGAAAACTGATCCCAGGCGCAATCGCCCTCGGCTCATTCACCTTTACCATGACCGCCCTGCCCGGCTCGCCGCAGCTAAATAACCTTATCGCGGCACGCTATCTCGGCACGACAGCCATGGCCGCCCCCGTCCTGGGCATCACTGCCGCTGTCATCATGCTGGCTGGCGGCATCTTCTACCTGACCTGGCGTGAAAAACAATTAAGGGCTGCCGGTGAACACTACACCAGCACCGGCGATGAAAAAGCATCCGGCAGCGAAACGCTTCCGCACTGGATCTTCGGCATCCTCCCGCTGATCGCTGTAATTATTACACTGAATGCCTTCCAATGGCCGGCCATCGGAGCCATCGGCACCGGCATTCTCCTGATTGTCCTATGCAACATCCGCCAGTGGAAAAAATTCATCCCCGCTGTCAACGACGGCGCACAAGGATCTGTTATGGCAATCATGAATACTTCCGCTGCCGTAGGATTCGGCAGTATTGTAAAAGCAGTTCCCGGTTTTGCGGCGCTGACATCCGCCCTGCTTGGCATGGGCGGCAGCCCTCTCGTCTCCGAGGCAGTCGCCATTACGACGCTGGCTGGCGCGACTGGTTCTTCTTCCGGCGGGATGACGATTGCGCTGGAGGCGCTCGCCTCGAAATATCTGGAAACCGCCAGTGCGTTAAACATCAGCCCGGAAGCATTCCACAGGGTCGCTACGGTAGCCTCCGGCGGGCTGGATTCCCTTCCGCACTGCGGGGCGGTAATTACGCTGCTTGCGGTTTGTAAGCTGAGCCATAAGGATTCTTATACGGATATCGGGGTGGTTACTTGTGTGATTCCGATTTTTGCGGTGGTTTGTATTGTGGTTATGGGGAGTCTTGGGGTGGTCTGAATGCCATAGGGGGAGGTACCTCACCGGACGACTCTGCGGGCTGTAGCAAGCTTTACAATACCTAGCCTGGATGAACCAGAAAAGAAACACTTTTGACATTGTGCTGCATTTTTTAGTGGCTATGCGGACGCCGGATGAGGGGGAAAGGGCCTGGCTTTACATAAACTGGAATTTGGATGCTGTAAAGCCTGCCAATAACCAGACTCTGCGGGCGGTGGCCAGGGGACGCGCCGGGAGACACACCTTGGAAGGACGTTGAAGGGGCGC
>CANOET010000115.1 GCA_947564835.1 uncultured Eubacterium sp.
CTCCCGGCGCGTCCCCTGGCCGCATCCCGCAGAGTCGTCCGGTTAGCCACATCCCTTGGCTAACCAAGATCTTTCGGGAAGCCAAAAAACGCAACACAATGTCATAAGTGTTTCTCTTCTGGTTCATCCAGGTTCGGAATAACCCCACGAAAAAGTATCATAAAGATAAAGACAATGTGTTGATATCGTCTTTATATATGCTAATATAAAGATGCGATTATGAAAAGGAACCTCTTATGGCACAAACTTTCGTCATCCCTTTCCCGCAATTACAATACGTAATGCTGATGAAGATATTTTTCCTTTGTGGCAAGGCCTCCGCGGATGTGACGTTCGGATTTATTGACATCCAGGACTTTTCTGACTTCGGCGGCTAAGGTGGGATTGACCTGCGTCAGCCGTTCGGTGCAGTCTTTATGTACAGTTGATTTACTGATTCCGTATTTCTTTGCTGCCTGGCGTACGGTGGCGTTGGATTGTATAATATAATTTGCGATCTCGACCGCTCGTTCTTCGATATAATTTTTCAAAAGAAACCCCTGCAATTCTTGTTGTTACAGTTTATGCAGAAGGTTTGGGTTCTATGTCTTTGCATTTTAGCATCCAGCACTAAATCAGCGTGTAAAAAAGGTCATATTTTGTCAGTTGTGAAAAAAAGTTTCCTCCGATATGATAAAAGCAACCAATGAAAAAGAACGGGCCTGCTCTTTTTTAAATTTTTACACAGGAGGATTTTATCATGACAAAAAAATTACTTGCCGCTCTTCTTGCGTTTGTAATGATGATCAGCGCGCTGCCTGCACAGGGCCTGGTTACTGCAGCCGCGTCAGATGCCGCAGCCGGTACACCTGCATTATCCGATGCCGCTATTGTATCAGGCAGCAGTATTTCTACCCCCCCCCTTGCAAAAAATACCATACGTGCAGCATATGAAAAAACAAAGATTCATAAGCTGGTATATGAGGTAACGGCAGAAAATCTCGCAGAAAACACTAAGATTGATGCCGTGCGCAGCGGCTGGGCAACAGATACCGTTACGCTGAACCATACCGAAACAGGTACGCAGGAGCTTACGATTATGGATCAGGCCGACATAGACGGCATGATCAATATGGGATTTGTTTATGACCATACCGAAGAAGTTCAAGGCGACGACGGGAACCCAAAGACAGAATACAGCCTGACCACGGAAGGCGCCTCTGTTACGGTTCATAAAATGGTTGTAAACGATACCTATGAGATTCCGCTAAGCATTACATTAAATAGCTCATCCAAAGATCTGAAAAACATCTGGTCGGGCCTTTCAGACAATGAGATCCTCTATGAAGGAAGCAACTCTTATTTCGCATTTGACAGCGCCGCTGCTGACCAGGGTTTGATCTGCTTTTACACGAAAGCTTCGCAAGAGGCCCCGGATACGCCTTCAGAAGCTTACAAAGCCGTTCAGATTCAAAAGCTGGCATATGGATTCCAGGCATCTGGCATTTCCAAAGAAACTAATTTTGAAATGGTAGCCGATCCAGGATATACAAGAAAAACGGAAAAATTGGACAACAATATGTCTGATATGACTTTTTCTTTTGACAGCCCTATGGATGGAATCATTAACTTTGGTTACCTCTATGATGACGTAGATTCTGGAAATAACAATATTTTATCAGATACAAACGTTTCTATGCAGATACAAAAAATCATTGTAAATGATACCTATGAAGTGTCTCTGAATGAAACCTTAAGCAGCAACACAACAAACAGCCTTGTAAATATTTATTGGCCTACTGACCGTCCTGACGGAGATAAAATCTACACTGGCGACGGCTGCTATTTCGCCTATGACGCCGCTGCCAACCTGTTTAAATTTTACATAAAATCAGACGGCCTTCCGGACACGCCGCAGATCAATACCGAAACCCCGTCCATGCAGTATGTCAAAGCCATGGGCAGCGGATGGAATCTCGGAAATTCTCTGGAGAGCATTAACTCCAACCTGGATGAACCGGATAAGCTGGAAGAATCCTGGTCGAACCCGGTTGTAACAAGGGAACTGCTTCACTCTGTAAAGGAAAAAGGATTCAGCAATGTACGTATCCCGCTGACTTTCTACAGACGCTACACCGTCAATGAAAACGCCGGAGAAAACGAATACAAATATGTCATTAACCAAAGCTATCTGGACCGTGCAAAAGAAGTGATCGGCTGGGCGCTGGATGAAGGATTTTATGTTATGACCAATATCCACCACGATTCCTGGCTGTGGCTGAGCAAGTGGGACGGTGACCCTGCATCGGAAGAATACCGGATGTACAAGGATTTCTGGGGACAGCTGGCAGATGCATTTCAAGATACCTCCGACAAGCTTTGCTTTGAAACGATCAATGAATATGAACCGGGTGATAAGAGTGACGAAAACAACAGCAAAAATCCGGCGACGCAGAAAAAGGTGATGGATATTAACAAAGCCGCGTACGATGTTATCCGTGCTTCCGGCGGCAATAATGCGACGCGTATGATCGTAATGCCAAGCTTTTTGCATAACCATAAAACAGAAAATAGCTCTGTGTTAAGTAATTTTATCAAAGGCCTGAATGACGATAATATAATTGCGACTGTCCACTATTACAGTGAGTGGGTCTATGCGTCTAATATCGGCAGGACCGGTTTTGACGAAGAATTGTTTGACGGACAGCCTGGATTTACACCGCGCAAATCCGTCGATGAATTTATGGAAGAGCTGCGTAAGCAATTTCTCTGTGACGGAATCGGCGTGATCGTCAGCGAATACGGGGTGCTTGGTTATGATACCGGGGACAACTGTATGCAGATCGGCGAAGAGCTCAAATACTATGATTATATGAACCAGGCAGCGCGTGAAAACAATGTATGCCTGATGTTCTGGGACAATGGCTCTGCGATCAGCCGTTATGATTATCATTGGAAATACGCCAGGGTCGGCGATGTTTTGGAAAAAACAATGACAGACCGCATTTCCTATGCCACAGAACTGGATACGATTTACTTAAACGGCCCTGCCAGCCAGGATATCCAAATTCCGCTTACTTTAAACGGCAAGCAATTCACTGGCATTGCCGGCCTGACAGAAGGCTCTGAGTATACTTATACGGATGCGGTCCTTACGCTTTCCAAGGATTATGTCAATGGCCTTTTGGAAAATGCAGGCGGATACGGCACATTGAAAGACCTTGCAATTTCCTTTGACAACGGATATGTATGGCATGAGTATCTTGTATACTATGGAACACCGCAATATCAGGAAGCGGCAGGGACAAAAGAACTGATCGAGATTCCTTTTATTTACAACGGAAGCCAGATCCGGCGCATCTCCACTTACCAGGCAGCCGGCAGGGTAGGCCCGCGCTGCGCATGGTGGAACTGGCTGTACTATGGAAAAGAATTTAAAGTTGACGAAAGCGGGCAGACACTTTCCTTTACCAATGAATTTTTCAGTGACGAGTCTGTCAAAGACGGGCTGCTGAAAGCCATCGTGGAATTTTATGACGGGCAGTTCCTGAATGTTTATATGAATATTGAAGGGGATATCGTTACATGTACCCCGCAGGCAGCAGACGGGCCGATTGATTTGGACTGTGCAAAACTAGTTATTTTATATGCAGGAGAAACAGAGATTCCGTCACAGTATGTGACAGCGCCGGAAGGCTACACCATCACCGGCATTTATACTGATGATACCACAAATATGGTAACCTTAAGCGGATGGCCGGTTGTGATGACCTTTGATACGAAAGCGCATGAGAATACAGCAGGGCTGTCGTTCTGGCTCAGATATATGGACCTGGAAAAGCGCTGCGACATTACGTTCGGCATCAAAGACGCGCCTGGAGTAAATCCAATGTCCCTGGAGACAGGAAACAGTGCGAAAATCACAGTCACAAACCTGACGGAAGACGCTTCCTGCACCTACGGGCTAAGCGACACTTCCATTGCGGACGTTGCAGCGGACGGAACCGTGACCGCAAAAAAAGCAGGTACTGCTAAAATCCGTGTTACCGTTACGCAATATGGACGCACAGATACGTTTGAAGCAGACCTTACCGTAACCGGGGATAAGCAGGAAGATAACAACGGAGACAGCAATTCCGGCAACGGCAACGACAGTTCCGGCAACGGAAATTCTGGCAACGGCAGTTCCGGCAATGGAAATTCCGGCAGCGGCAGTTCCGGCAACGGCAGCTACGGATACGGCGGCAGCGGATTTGGTTCCGGCAGCAATTCCGGAACACCTGCAGGAAACGGCAGCAATACGGACGGTTCAGGCAGCAAGCCGGATGCATCTGAGACGCCAGGCAGCCCGGACGGCTCAGGCTCCGGCAATCAGGCAGGGAACGGCAGCCAGCCAGGCTCCGGCAGCCAAAATGACGCAGGCCATCAGCCAGATCCGGCAAAAACCGGTACCATTATCAAAGACAGCATGGTCAAAGGCACTTTTCAAGTAACGAAATCCGACAGCGCTTCACCGGAAGTTTCCTATACGGGATTAAAAAATGCCTCCTCTGCCATTATTCCTGCAACAATTACAGACGCAGACGGCACGGTATACCGCGTGACTTCCATTGCAAAGAATGCGTTCAAAGGAAACCAAAAACTGAAAATTGTCAAGATCGGCAGCAATATCACAAGCATCGGCGCCCATGCATTCCAGGGCTGCAAAAAGCTGACAAAGCTGGTTTTTAGCAGAAATATTACAAAGATTGGCAGTCATGCGTTTCAAAACTGCACAAACCTGACTTCCGTGCAGATTCCGGGAAACGTAAAGACGATCGAAGCCGGTACTTTTTCCGGCTGTACAAAGTTAAAAACAGCAACTATTGCAGGCAGCGTCACCGCCATCAAAGATCAGGCGTTTTATAACTGCAAAAAGCTGACAAAGCTGACGGTTCCGGGCAAAGTAGCATCCATCGGAAAACAGGCGTTTTATAACTGCAAATCCCTGAAAACTATCACCATCCGCACTACAAAGCTTACCTCCAAAACAATTGGAAAACAGGCATTTAAAGGAATCAGCAAAAAAACCATCATCCGTGTTCCGAAATCGAAAAAGAACGCTTATCAGAAATTACTGCAGGCAAAAGGATTGAACGTTAAAGTAAAAATAAAAGCTTTCTAACTCCTCACAGGATCCTGGATCCATATTCCTATGCATCCGGGCCGGACAGAACCCTTTCTGCCCGGCCCGGATGTTATTTTTAATCCTGCTGTTCTTTTGCGGACACCCCTTCCACCTTTATATTCCGCTCTGTCTGCGCCTGAATCGTATTGGCCTTCATCGCATCCAGCATGTCAAATCCGGTCGTTTCCCGGACAGTTTCCATTGTCTTCGCAAGCAGGGACGGCACATAGCTGCCCATCTGGGACACGCCGGATTCCCCATGGCCGCTGTCAATAATGGATATTTTATCAATCGCAGTCAGCGGCTGTGCAACGGCGCTTGCCATCTCCGGCAGCTTGTCAATGACCATCTGGATGACGCCGGCGCTGTTTAGTTTCTGCATCGCTTCTGCTTTGCGTTCCAGGCCTTCTGCTTCAGCCAGCAGGGAAGCTTTCTTCGCCTCTGCCTCTGCGCTGCCTTTTTTCGCGATCGCTTCGGCCTCGGCGCTGGCTTTGGCTTCGATCGCCTGTGCCTCCGCGGCTGCCCTTGCTTTGATTGCTTCGGCTTCTGCAAGCGCGTCAATTTTCTTTTTCTCCGCTTCCGCCTCGGCTTTTTTGATCTCCGCGTATTTATCCGCTTCGGATTCCTGCTCCAGCTTTTTCCTTCCGGCTTCGGCAGGCTTTACTACATCAGAAAGCAGCTGCTTTTCTTTTTCCAGTGCGCGCTGCTCTGCAAGCTCGGTATTTTTCTGCGCCTGCGTGATCTGTACCTGGATCTGCGCTTCTGCGATCTCTTTCTGGCGCTGCTGGCGGATCAGCTCCGCGTCCATTTCTGCCTGGATGACTTCTTTTTGTGTCTTTTTGCGCTGGATATCATGCGCCAGCTCTGCTTCCGCATTTGCCGTGCTGATTTCCTTCTGGTAACGCGCTTCTGCCACCTGCTTTTCTTTCTCTGCCTGCTTGATCGCCGTTGCCGCTTCCAGCTTCGCCTGTTCGCCGATTTTGATATTTTCCGAGGTCCGTTCGTCCTGTTCCCGCTTTGCTTCGGACTTCTGGATCTCGGCGTCTTTTTTGCGCTGTGCGATCATGCCTTCGCCAAGCGCTTCAATATATCCGTTTTCATCGGAAATATCCGTAATGGTAAAGTTCTTAACCTCCAGGCCCATATTGCCAAGCTCTGTCCCGACTACTTCCTGCACCTGGCTGGAAAACGCTTCCCTCTTCTGATACAGGTCCTCAACCGTCATCGTAGCGATAATTTCACGCAGCTTGCCTTCCAGCACGGCGGTCGCGGTAGACATGATATTTTTGATAATCTCCTGCTCGTTCTTTCCGGTAAACTGCTCGATGGCCGTCAGAATGGCATCGGGAGAATTACGCACCTTGATTACCGCCGTCGTGCTGACCGAAATCGGCACGCCCTGCGAAGAAAGGCTTCCTCTGGTATCCACACGCAGCGGCATATTTCCCAGGGATATGTAATCAATCCGTTCCACACCCGGGATCACCAGCCCGCCGCCGCCCGTGATTACGCGGCGCTTCAATCCGGTAATCACGCCGGCCTTGTCCTGCGGCACTTTCTTCCACATCGAAAAGATAGCGATCAGCACTAAGACAATGACCAACGGTATTGCAATCATCGGTAAATATTCGTTCAGCATAGTTTATCCTCCTTGTTTGATAACCGGCATCACAACCGCGACATGATCCGCGACCTTTACAATATCCACCTTCGTCCCTGCCGTAATCGCACTGCCGTCGAACGATTTTGCCGTCATCGTCAGCACGGAACGGTCCTGCTCCGAGCTTGCTACGGAACCATAACCCTGTTCCGGGATGGAAATATTCACGATATAATTGCGGCTGCAGATACTTTCCAGCGTATCTGCCTCAGCCTGATGGTTTTTTAAAAATCCAGTGATATTTTGTACGAGAAACGCACCAAGATACGCACATACACCCGCCGTTACATGCCGGACCGCCGGCGGCTTCTCCAGCATCAGCATACTGACGCTGCCGAATACCGTTGCTGCCAGACAGAGCGATTTCATGGACACCGGAAGGATATCCAGGTCAAAATCACCCAGGTCCAGACTGAACAGGTCAAATGCTGCAAAGTCAAAAAAGTCGTCGGCTGCGATGAAAATGATGGACGATAACAATAGTGCGATTCCGCCTATGATGCAGGCAAGATAGATCGTCTGTGCATGCATGGCAGTACCTCCTTTCCGACTAATTTTAGATATTTGAAACAATTTCTTTCTTGTATTTTACATCTTTTTTAGTAATATTGCAATGATTTATTGCAGAAAATCATGGTAACAGTTCCATGGATAATCTGAACTGTTACCAATCATGTGAAAAATCGGTTCTGAAATAACGAAAAAAAAAGGTGACATTTTCGCCCGAAATATAGTATAATATTCTTATTACTATCTTTATATGCAACTGGAGGATAAAAAAATGGGTGTAATTAGCGAACTGATTCGTACAGAAGCCAACGGAAGCATTAGCTTTGGAGACTACACACTGGCTTCCAAGACAAAAAAAGACAATTTCAAGCACGGCGCAGACCAATACAAAGTCAAGACATTCCGCGAGATCACCAAGCTGGAATGCAACGGTATCTTTGTCTATGAGTCCGTGCCGGGAACTGCCGTCAGTGGGCTGGAAATTACAGAAAATGAAGTTTCCTTCCAGGTCGAAGGGCCGGAAGACGCAGAGATCACATTGGGGCTGTCTGATTCCACGGAATACGAAGTGTTTATTAATGATGAAAATGCCGGGACGATGAAGACGAATCTGGGCGGTAAGCTGACACTGAGCGTAGAGCTTGGCCCGGACAGCCGTACAGCTGTCCGGATTGTAAAGAAATAAGCATGGCTAAAGCGAAAACGATTTATTTCTGTCAGGAATGCGGATATGAATCAGCGAAATGGCAGGGCCAGTGCCCTGGATGCAGGCAGTGGAATACATTTGTAGAAGAAATTGTGGAACGAAAGGCCGGCGCGGCCGCGCAAAAACAGCTTGCGGCCGTAAGGCCCGTTACGCTCGCGGATATTGAGATGAAGCGGGAAGAACGCTTTTCCAGCGGCTTTCCGGAATTGGACCGCGTACTTGGCGGCGGAATTGTCCCGGCTTCCCTTGTCCTGGTCGGCGGCGACCCCGGCATCGGCAAATCCACGCTGCTGCTGCAGGTGTGCCAGAAGCTGAGCGAACAGAACCTGTCTGTCTTATATATTTCCGGAGAAGAATCGCTGCAGCAGATCAAGCTGCGCGCGCAGCGGATCGGGGCGTTTACGGACAGCCTGTCGCTGCTGTGCGAGACGAGCCTGGAACAGATCGACGGCGTTCTGCGCAGGGAAAAGCCGCAGGCAGTCATGATTGATTCCATTCAGACGATGTACAGCGACAATATTTCATCCTCTCCGGGCAGCGTGTCACAGGTGCGCGAAGCCACCGGCGCGTTTATGCAGCTGGCAAAAGGGCTGGGGATCACGATTTTCCTGGTCGGGCATGTGACCAAAGAAGGCGTTGTAGCGGGGCCGCGCGTGCTGGAGCATATGGTGGATACCGTCTTGTACTTCGAAGGCGACCGCCATGCCGCATACCGGATTTTGCGCGGGGTGAAAAACAGATTTGGCTCTACGAATGAGATCGGCGTCTTTGAAATGCGCGAGCAGGGCCTGGCGGAGGTAGCCAATGCGTCAGAATATATGCTGAGCGGCAAACCCAAGGACGCTTCCGGCTCTGTGGTCGCGTGTTCCATCGAAGGGACGCGTCCGATCCTTCTGGAAGTGCAGGCGCTTGTATGCCGTACCAATTTCGGGATTCCGAGAAGGACAGCCGCGGGTACGGATACCAACCGCGTCAACCTCCTGATGGCAGTTCTGGAAAAAAGGCTGAACCTGCGCCTGAGTGAATGCGATGCCTATGTAAATATCGCCGGCGGTATTAAAATGAATGAGCCGGCATTGGACTTAGGAATTGTGCTGGCAATTATTTCCAGCTATAAAGAACGCTGCATTGATGAAAAAACCATTTGTTTTGGAGAGGTCGGGCTAAGCGGGGAAGTACGCGCTGTAAATATGGCAAAGCAGCGGATTTTAGAAGCGCGCAAGCTGGGATTTACGACTTGTATCCTGCCAAAGGTATCGGTGGACCCAAACATGCAGGCAGACGGGATTACCCTCATCGGTGTAGCGAATGTGCAGGAAGCAGTGCGCAGGATTTTATAACACAGTGAATTGTGGCAAATTTAGGAAAAACGCCGAAAAAATTACGTTTTCGGCGTTTTTCTTTTGTGATTCAGACAAAAAGAAAATACTTCAATAAATGCCCGGAATGCTTTATAATAGAAAAGGATAAGCTATCAGCGATCCAAAGAGGGAGTCACTTCGCAAACGGAAAGGAGGGGAACGATGTTCGGATTTTTCAGGAAAAAGACTTCCGGCAAGCCAAAGGCGGCAGTGTTTGTAGATTATGAACACTGGTATTATGGGTATCACAACAAAGTGCAGATGAAACCGAATGTACAAGAATGGATTGACGAACTGCAGCAGGAATATGAGATACATAATCTTTATATATTCGGTGATTTTTCAGAACCTAACATTGGTACGGAATTAGACATGCTCAAAGGGCTGACGGATCATGTCGTCCATACAGCAAGTACAAAAGAAGGCGTGGACAAGGATTTCACAGACATAATCATTCTGGACACCATTTACCGGAGTATGGCGGAAAAAAATGATGATGAAGTATATATTCTTTTCACGGGCGACGCTCATTTTACAAAAGTCGTAGAATATCTGAAAGAAAAAGATAAGAAAGTAATCATCTACGGTGTGAAATTTGCATTCAGCAATGCATTAAAATCTGCTGCGACAAGCTATGTGGAAATGCCAAGGCAGGAACAGGAACGCAGTCATTATAACGATCTGATCCTGATCAGTTTAGACCGGCTGCGGAATAAAAATGCAGCAAGAAAACCGTCTTATTGGAAAACGATCGAAAGCGTGGCAGCATATAACCGTGTATCAAAGTCACGGGTCAAGACCGCATTAGACGGTATGATCAGCCAGAAATACATTGAGGTTACTACGAGAACGACCGGAAGGAACAATGAGTATACACAGCAGCTTTTAGAAGTAGACTGGGCACATCTGCAGGAAGACGGACTATGGCAGTCAGCAGCCAGATAAGAAAACAAAATATGTTAGAAAAGCGGTAAAAACAAAATCATGCCGCGTAAGTACAAATTGAATGAAAATACGAAGTACTTCCGACAAGCAGTATCCTTCCAGGAGACTCTAAAAGCGGATTGCAGATCCGGATAAGCCTGGAATATACAGAAGATAAAAGAAACAATAAAAATGCAGAATTTAAAATAGATATCAATCATAGAAATATATCAAAACTGCCGCAGCCTGCTGCGGCAGTTTTTTGGAGGAATGCATCATGAAAACGATCTATGCCTGGCTGGTCGTCAACGAATTTATCCGCTCAGAAAAATTCAGCCAGATTTTTTCCTGGCTGGTAAAAGCTGCCGAAAAACAAGGCTGCCGCCTGGAAATCAAAACAAACGCACAGCTGCTGCCCGGGCTTGTACTTGGAGGGTACCAGCTGCTGCAGGAATGCCGGCGTCCGCAGTTCGTGCTTTTCTGGGACAAAGATATCCGTCTGGCAAGGCTGCTGGAAAAGCTGGGGCTGCGGCTGTTTAACTGCGCTGACAGCATCGAAATCTGCGACGATAAGGCACGCACCTACCTGGAGCTGCTGGATCAAAAGATCCATATGCCCAAAACCATCATCGCACCGAAAACGTTCCGGATGGAAGGCTATCCGGATTACGGCTTCCTGCCGCAGACAGAGCAGCAGCTTGGATACCCGATGGTAATCAAAGAATGCTACGGTTCCTTCGGCCAGCAAGTATGGCTTGCCAAAGACCGCCGGGAGCTGCTGGAATGCCTGGGCATAATAAAAAACCGGCCGTTTTTATTTCAGGAATACATTGCTTCATCCAAAGGGCAGGATCTGCGCATCCAGATGGTCGGTACAAAGGCAGTTGCCGCGATGCGCCGGGTGAATCCGGAGGACTTTCGGGCGAATATTACGAATGGGGGCAGCATGGAAGCGTATCAGCCGGACGCAGGGCAGGTGGCGATGGCAAAGCGGGTGATGGAGGCGCTGAAGCTGGATTTTGCGGGGGTGGATATTTTATTTGGAGAGCATGGGGAGCCGGTGCTGTGTGAGGTAAATTCAAATGCGCATTTTGTGAATATCTGGAAATGTACGGGGGTGAATGCGGCGGAGGCGATTGTGGAGTATTGTATGAAATGTGCGTGCGGGGCCTGGATGCCGGGGGATGTTGGCTGACCGGACGATGCTGCGGGCTGTGGGTAGGGGGTGTGGCTAACCGGACGGCGCTGCGGGCTGTGGGCAGGGGGTGGCTAACCGGACGGCGCTGTGGGCTGTGGGCAGGGTGTGGCTAACCGGACGGCGCTGCGGGCTGTGGGCAGGGGGTGTGGCTAACCGGACGGCGCTGCGGGCTGTGGGCAGGGAATACGCTGGGAGACACACCTTGGGCGGACTGGGGCAACGCTGCGGTGAACTAATC
>CANOET010000116.1 GCA_947564835.1 uncultured Eubacterium sp.
GAAGCCAGGCCCTTTCCCCCTCATCCGGCTGGTTTTCACCCGCTTTACATGAAACGCAAATTCAGGTCTTGGAAGCCCGCAGAGTCGTCCGGTTAGCCACATCCCCTGGCCACTCAAGATCTTTCGGGAAGCCGAAAAGCGCAACACAATGTCAATTCTGTCCATACGGTCAGTGCAGTAAATGCGCAGACCTGACTGAACTGTTACAAAATTTTACCATTTTGCGTAAAAAATTGTTTCCAAGTTCTTATGGAAAATTAATTTAATATTTACCTCAAAAAAAGATAAAAAAGAAATTTTTTATCTTTTTTTAGCTTTTTCTGTTGACAAACGTTTAGGCAACTGATAAAATGAACTCAAATAAACGTAGTTTGTATCAAACAGAAAGGAGAGCTTATGACACAAACAAAAACAAATCTCAAATCCATTTTCACTCATCTGGCAGCCGTCTTATTTGCGGCCCTGTTTCTGGCAGGAATATGCCCGCTTACGGTGCATGCAGCCACGGATGGTTTTCGGGTTGACGGGACAACCATTCTGGATGCAAATGGAAATCCATTTGTTATAAGGGGAATCAATGTACCGCATGCATGGTTTCCGTCAGAAACCGAGACCGCGATCCAGGCAATTGCAAAAACCGGGTCCAATACGGTACGTGTTGTTGTAGCAGACGGAGAGACTTACGAGAAGACAACGTACCAGGAGCTGGTAAATATTATTGAATGGTGCAAACAGAACAGCCTGATCTGCGTGCTGGATGTGCATGATGCAACGGGCAGCGACAGTGAGGCATCTTTGTTAAGGGCAGCTGAATACTGGGTAGAAATGAAAAGTGCTTTGATCGGCAATGAAGAGTATGTTATTGTCAATATTGCAAACGAATGGTATGGCACCTGGGACGGCGCAAAGTGGGCAGAAGGTTATCAAAAAGCAATCCCGCTGTTAAGGAATGCGGGCATTTCCAATATGCTGATGGTAGACTGTGCGGGCTGGGGCCAGTATCCGGATTCCATCCGTGATTACGGAAGGAGTGTCTTCGATGCTGACCGGGACAGAAATACGGTTTTTTCAATTCATATGTATGAATATGCAGGCAGCACACCGGCAGTTGTCAGACAAAATATTGACAATGCGCTCAGCATCGGCGTTCCGGTTGTGATTGGGGAATTTGCTCACCAGCATACAAACGGAGATGTTGCAGAAGATGAAATTATGTCATACTGCCGTGAAAAAAATGTCGGCTATCTGGGATGGTCCTGGTATGGAAATAATGAGCATTATGCATATCTGGATATTGCGACGGACTGGAGCGGAACTGGTTATACAGACTGGGGCGACCGTCTGATCAATGGTCCGGACGGAATCCGGGAGACTTCCCGTATCTGCACGGTTTATGATTCTGTTATTTCGCTTTTCTGGGGACAGGTTACGGCACAGCCGTGGAAGCAGGCAATTACTATTCCGATGGCGAAAAACGGCGGCAGCTTCCGCGCAGACCAGATTACGCCAGGGGGATATTTTTATGTGGAATACAGCGGAACACAGACAACGCCGGAACTGATTTTCCAGAGCTGGTCGGATGGCGACCGGTGGGTAGTGATTCCGGCCAGTGAGACGGGTACGGCAAATGGACATAATTTTGCAAAATATTCTTATGAGAACTGTATCCGGGCATTTGGGGCAGACCGCTTGGCGGAGACGCTGGATCAGATTCTGGTCGGGGCGGCTGCGGATGCGACTACTTTTTATTCTGTATGCTATTGCAGCCGTTAAGGGACTGATGGTGCTTTAATGGGCGGGTGTGGGCCTGAAGATGCAAATCACATACTGGTTCAGATTGAGGAAGCGGGGGATTTGAAGGGTATCAGATGGACTATCATTACTACACGCAGGCATATTTGATGAAATAAATTAAGAACTTAAAAACTATTTTTTTTGTAAAATGGCATACTTTTGGAAGAGAGAAGAAACTCATAGGTAAAAGGTGCATCCCGATTTCTATTAAAGCTGTTTGAATAGTTATAATAAAAGAATGGCACTTGGATATAATTTGTGCTATACTTGGCATATCAGAAAACACTTTTTTATAAATTATGAAAGGAGGTTAGATATGCCATCTAATGACAAAGAATTAAATGCAATTTTGTTTGATCAGCTGACATTAGTCGAACGGATAGAACGGTGTTTAAAAAGCGGCGGCCAGAGTACCGCGGAAGCAGAAATTGAGATATTGAAAAATGAAATTAATAGAAAGCTTTACCAGCAGCTGCCGTTAAAAAGTGAATAGTATAGCGAAAAGAGGATGCCAGACAGCATCCTCTTTTTAGTAGATAATTGGTTGTAATGTGTCTCTTAACATTTGCGGTACTTATGCAAGATTTACTTCCTTCCAATGCCGGATTTCCGGGTTTCCGGACTTCTTCATCAAAGCTTCTATTGGCTTTTGGAATAATTGCTGATAATCTTTTTCCTGTTCTGCCAGTTGTTTAAATGGTTGTCCGGGAAACCATCGATCTGCTGATTCCAGGCTTTTCCAGGCATGGAGGACGTGGTTCAGCTGAGACTCAAACTGTTTATTTTGTGTTTCCAGGCGACCCCGGATATACAAAAGGCCGGCAAGAGCTGTTTTTTTGATATTATTATTTCCATTAAAATAATAATAGGAAATAAAAAGTACTGCATAATAATACAATGTTGTGTCATCTTCCACCAGACATTCCCATGCCCATCGGAGACATCGTTCCTGATAGTTTTCCGGGATTTCTGTAATGCAGTTAAGCAAAACGGAAAAAATATGCGGTTTCGGATTTTTGTTGAAAAAATACGGTAAATGAAAATTACTTAATGGCCCATAAGTAGGATCCTTTTGCCGGTCTGTTGTAATTTCTGCTATTGCATCAGGCAGGATATAAGCTTCTACAAAATAAACTGCAATTTCCCGTTGTACATTTTTTCCTGTCAATCGGCTAATCTGCTTGAGCAGTTCGCAAATATCACAGAAATAAAATGTTGATATTTCTTTCTGTTTTTCTAATAAGTCTAAAAATCTGCGGGCAATATCTAATACCTTATCTTCTGGCATCAAACTCCAGTTCTGGTTTGTAAATTTCGCTATTAATTCTTGAAAAAATCTTGAATCATATCCGGATAAATCCATATTGTTCAATTGTCTGACCGTATTTTCCACAGCCTGGCAGATCCCCTCTGTGTCAATCTCGGTTCTTTCCAGAAGGTTATCGATATCAATCAGCTGTTCCAAATTTTGATATAATTCGCAGGGATCTTCTGTCTGGCATTTTTGAACGAACTGGTGTAAACGGGTATTGATAGTATGATCCTGTTTTTTGCTCATACCAATACAGATCTCGTAAATGGCATTACGAACCATTGGCTCAAAAGTCCAGCTTTCAATTAAGTTTATGATTTCTTCACAAATCGTAGATGGCATATAGGAAAGGCTGTTTCTGGCCGATTTACTATTTGCTCTGTATAAAAAATAATTTTTATACATTCTTCTGATGATAGGCAGTAATATATTCCAGTCATCATCAGAAAATTTAGAAGCGGATTGCCATAAAAATTCATATTCTGCCAAATCTAAATGCTGTTTTTGCGTTTGGATAAATGGGTCGTATTCAATTACGATCCATTTTAGTACCTGGCTAAGCTGAATAGGATTCAAATCCATCATGAGATGTTCGATCCACGGTATTTCATAGCTCCAGGTGCATTTCTGAGGATTGGAAATAATAAAACGAACAACCTCTTCATATCCTTCTGGATGATGATAATACATTTTCGTAATCAATCGCTGCATTTCTTCTTTTGTAAGCTGTTTAGAATCCAGGCTCTGGATAGATGAAATGATAGCATTTGGTAAATCATCCGCAAGTCCCTGATATGTACCATATTTATCTTCAAAGGCAGCCAGGTCATAGTATATCCTTGCTTCATTTCTTACAGACTCAAGATATTCTGCAATGTTCCAATACTGCAGGGATTCCAGTTTTCTTAAAGAAATCAGGCGGATGATATGAACTCTTATGATGGGGGCTTCATTACTTGTTGGTTCCATCTGGAGTTTTGACAGTAATGTTTCGATCACATTTTGCCTTGACTGCCAGAATTCTGACCGTTCCTGTTCACCGGCATTCCGCTGGTAACGGTGAAAACCGGTTTTATCATAATTTTCAGACTTTAAATTCTGATTCAAATCATTACATTCTAAGGTCAGATAAGTAATATTCTGATATCCTTGAACTGAACCAAACAGATCCGGATTTCTTTCTGCACATGCAATCAGTAAGGGTATATCTTCTGCAACTTTTTTCCAATCAGCTTGAAAGAAATGCATCCAGCCTTTTGCTAAAACCGGATCGTCCATTTCCATGCATTCTTTTTCTTCTGTCATACTGCTTCCATATAGCATTTTATATTGAAGCTCCAGACGTTTTTGCTGTGCCCGCAGCATATGGGGCAGACGGTTGTTTTTTGCCTGTTGCTGTATCTGGACAGATAGTTCACGCCATGCCGTTGACGGATGATCCCAGAACCAAAATAAACCGATCACAGTCTGCGCTAATAGGAATGTTGCGAAATCGTCTTTAAGATTTTCATAATTATATTCTTTCAAATAATTCAGATATATATCCAACGATTCCGATGTTATATGGGGCCTTAGAAAATAAAGCAGCACATCCAATAATCCCTGATAAGGTTCTTGGACTGGTATGGTTACAGGGATTTCATCAACATAATTATTGTATCTATTGTCAAGAAGGTTTACGTGTATTTGTTCTGCTGTATGAAAATCCATCTGATCTTTTTCATAAATCAGAAGATACCCTGCTTCCTGGGGCGTAGTATCTTTTAGCCAGCCATCTCTTTCACCCCACTCGGATGCACGTTTTACAATGCTGCAGATATGAGGCAGCGCATGATTGGTAAATTCAGGCATATGGCAGTTATCCGCCAGCTGGTCAATCCAGCGGATCGTATCGGTAACGATATTGGCAAAATTCTGAAAGGGAGGACAAGAAAACGCTTTGTTAGCCAAAGGGCATCTTAAAATATAATCAGTAGCCTGTGCTAATTCAATATCAAAATCAGGAATTTCTTTCATTGAACAGATTCACTCCTTATCCTTGTATTATTTCTAAAAGCTTCATCTTTTAACCGTATCTGATTTCGCATAACACATGGGTAGATTGCAGGTGTATTGTTATCTGGATCAAAATACTTTATGTATTATAATTGATTTGAATGATAAATGCAAGTAATTCTATGCATGCCGGGCATACTTTTTCCATTTGTATGGATAATGACCGGTTTTCGAATTGCAGCTCAATGAATAAGAGGATGCCACTTGACACCCCCCTTTGCTGATCGTTCTATTCATTTATAAGCGGCGGTTTTTGATAAAGTTTGCGCTCTATCTGTTTCCGCTTTTTTGCTATTGCGTTAACCGTGTGGAACATCGATTTCCAGCTGGATTTATAAGAAGAAATAGTATATAATAGCAGAAGCGTCTTACAAAATATGAGGAGAGGAAAGGAATTATGAATAAGAAAAAGTCAACTTTTTACTTAGTCCCGCTGATTTTGCTATTGACGATTGTGCCGCTGATCGTATATATGTATGGTTTCCATACCGGCCTGGCGCAATTTGACTGGAATCCTCCGAATGATGAAAACCTGGATTTCTTCCTATATTATAAATCAGCTGCTATCACTGTGATTGCGGCGGCAATGTGTATCCTGCTTGCTTACCGCTATAAAGTCCAAAAAAAGGAATTTCGGTTTTGCTATGAATTTATTCCGGTTTTGATTTATGCGGGGCTGACATTTTTGTCGTCGGTATTTTCTGAATACAGATATTTCAGTTTTCATGGTGCCTCTGAGGTCTTTGAGACATTGTGGGTGATTTTGGGATACTGTGTGATAGCGTTTTATGCTTATGAGTTCGTCTGTACGTTTGAAGATGTGGACTGTGTGATGAAATGGCTGACCATCGGCCTGGGCGTGATGCTGGCTTTGGGCGTGGCGCAGGCGGCAGGGTATGATTTTTTTACTTCTAAGATTGGAAGGGATCTGATCTCGCAGGGCAGGGCGGATGAGCTTGGCTTGGATTTGACATTTGAAAAAGGAAGGGTATTTTTAAGCGTCTATAACCCGAACTATGTTGCATCTTATTTTGCATTGATGATTCCAATGGAAATTGCACTGATGATTAAAAACAAGCAGTGGATTTACCGTATCATCTATGCGGTAATGCTGGTCGCATCCCTGGTCTGTTTGCTGGCGTCCGGCAACCGAAGCGGAATTGTGGCATTTGCGGTTACTGGTATACTTGTGATCGTGTTATTTTATAAAAAAATATTAAAAGCATGGAAGTTTGTGCTACCGGGAGTTGTGGCAGCGGGGATTGTCTGTGCGGTATTTATATCAAAAAACGATTTAATTATTGAAAAATTTATCAGGCTGTTCAGTGCATCGGATGTGCCGGATGATGCGATTACAAAGATTGTGACCGAAGAGGACATTGCGATTACTTATCATGGGGAAGAGTTCCATGCGGCTTATGAGGTGACCGAAGAGGGCGTCATCAATATGTCGCTGTATGACGGCCAGGGGCAGAATATCAACAACACGCTGGACGAGGCCAATTACCTTTATACGGTGCAGGATGAACGTTTTCCGGGCTTCACGGTGCAGGCGGTCAATCTGAACGAGGAAATTGCTATCGGTATTACAGCCGACAATATTGCATGGTATTTTAAAAGGGGAGATGACAATACTTACTATTACTACAATGTTTTCGGACGCTGGGATAAAATTAACAATGCGCCGCGGGTAGCGACAAAGTTTTTGGAAAAGAAATTTGAAGAGCGTGGCACAATTTGGTCCAAAACGATTCCTATGCTTAAAAACTGCATTTTCTTTGGCACGGGAGCAGATACGTATACGGTTACTTATCCGCAGGACGATTATGTCAATAAGGTTTATGACGGCTCTACGACGGCGCTGGATGTAAAACCGCACTGCTTTTACCTGCAGGTAGCCACCCAAAGCGGCATTCCGGCGCTGATTGCGGTTCTGGTCTTTTATATCTGGTATTTTATAACCAGCCTGAAATTGTATGCCAAAGCAGCGTATCAGAATAGCCTGGAAATCGTCGGCGCAGGGCTGATGTGTGCGACATTTACTTATATGGTGATTTCATTTTTGAATGACTCTACGGTTTCTGTAGCTCCGATTTTCTGGATTATGATGGGCGTGGGCGTGTCCGTCAATGAGCTGGTGAAAAAAAGCGCGGATGCATCCTTACAGGATCAGGGCCTGAAGGATTCAGCACAGAATAAAAGTACGAATCGTCCAGTATCTGGGAAAGGCACGAAAAATACGAAGAAAAAAGCAAGGAAATAATGGGATGGATATCATATACATTATGACATAAGAAAGGATAAGAGAAATTATATATGGATAAAACAAATCGGGGGAAGCTGATTGCATTTGAAGGAATTGACGGAAGCGGCAAAACCACACAAATTGGCCTGCTTGCCGGCAGATTCCGGGAAATGGGGATCACATTTTATACAACGATGGAACCGACGGATTCGCCGATCGGTTCCCTGATCCATCAGATTATGACAGGCAGAATGAACGCGGATCCAAAAGTCATCGCCGCTTTGTTTGTGGCAGACCGGCTCGACCATCTGCTG
Organism: uncultured Eubacterium sp.; assembly: GCA_947564835.1. Lineage (GTDB taxonomy): Bacteria > Bacillota > Clostridia > Lachnospirales > Lachnospiraceae > Eubacterium_J. The sequence continues at coordinate 7,721 of CANOET010000116.1, forward strand.
AATGAAGTCAACGGGGTTGTGCATAAAGTCGAAGAGGGCATTACCGTTATTATGGACAGATATTATTTTTCCTCTTATGCCTATCAGAGCGTGGATGTGCCAATCGACTGGCTGATCCAGGCAAATGCACAAAGCAGAAGTATCCTGCGTCCCGCAGTGCATATTTTTATAGACACGGATCCGGAGATTGCCATGGAACGGATTACCCAAAACCGCTGTGACAAAGAATTATTTGAGGAAAAGTCGCGTCTGGCCAGGGTACGGGAAAAATATCTGGAATGCTTTGAACGGTTTGGGGATTCCGAGCAGGTTGTCAGGATCGACGGAAACCGCAGCCCCGAAGAAGTAGCACAGGACATATGGAAGGCGGTGCAGAAATATGAAATACAGAACAATCAATGAATGGGAGCATTTTGAATTTTCAGAAGCGTATATTTCCGAAATCCAAAAAAGGAACGGCTGTTTTCAGATCACACTGGATAACGTAACGATCTGTCCGGCTAATTCCCAAAACCGCGATATCCGCAAGATGCGCACCAACGGGCTCCTTTTTCAGATTCAGGACGGTACGGTGGAATCGCTGACCGAGGAAGGCTATCAGGTATACAATGCCGACGGCAAGCTGCTTTGCCAATACGAAGACCGCGATATTCCGCCGGAAAGCTGGAATGAACTTCTGAAATCATTTACGGATGGGGAATGCTCGCTGTATCAGGCAGAAAAAACAGATCACGTTTATACAATGACGATTGACGCCAGCAATGACCGCACTTATGTCCTGCGTGTCCGCGGCACACGGGATATCGAAGAATGGGACAAGTTTTTTAATTTATAGAACACTGTGCCGGTATTCCATGCAGGTATCTGTTGTAAGGAACTGGTTCATGTTCACACCTTGTCCAAGCACTTGCTGCTTGGACAAGGCCAAAGAATGTGGCCTGCCAAGCATCCAGGATGACCAGAATATAAAATAAGGATGAAATAGTATGATTCAGGATATCACGCCGAAAAAACTTTATAACGAATATTTACCAAGAGAATTAACCCCGGACGATTACATAGCTATATTCAATGATAATAAAATGCTGATAAAAGAAACGGAAAGCGTCCTGTCATTTCCTAGACAGACGGATCTTGGCCCTGTCCTTACAGCTGCGCTGGCAGCGATAGGGCAGGTGCGGTATTTATTCCGGATCGACCAGGAGCGTTACTTTCTTTTCACGGATCATCAGTTCGTCAATGAGCTGCTGCCGGGGCTTCGCTGGATGAAGCTGTCAGAAATCCGCACACAAGCGGCACAGGAGCTGTGCTATGCGGCCTATACGGCTTACCACTTGTACCAATGGTACGGGAATAACCGGTTCTGCGGGCACTGCGCATCCCCTACGCTTGCGGATACAGCCGAGCGGATGCTTTACTGTCCCGCATGCGGCAACCGGATCTATCCCAAGATCGCTCCGGCAATTATAGCAGCGGTTACCGACGGGGACCGGATACTTCTGACTAAATATGCAAACCGGGAATACAAACGGTATGCATTAATCGCCGGGTTTACAGAAATCGGCGAAACCGCGGAAGATACGGTGCGCAGGGAGGTTATGGAGGAGGCGGGCATCCGGGTAAAAAATATCCGCTACTATAAATCCCAGCCATGGGGAATTGACGGCAACCTTCTGCTCGGCTATTTTGCACAGCTCGACGGCAGTGATCAGATCACTATGGATACGAACGAGCTGGCAGCTGCCACTTGGGTCAGCAGGGAGGAGCTAAAGGATATGGATGATTCCTTCAGTCTGACAAGGGAAATGATGCGTGTGTTCTACGAGAACAGGGTACCCATGGCAACTGTTTAAAGCGGATCTGAACAGCTGCCATTCATCGAACCTCGGCGAGCCGGTTATGTATGGTTCTTTTGCTGCAATTTGTACTGCTCCACGGCAGGGTCAATCATTTCCTGTACACGGTGCCATTCTTTGGTAGACTCCTCCTTTGCCGTCTCGCTGCGGTTCTGGGATAAAAAGCGCGCCAATTCATAACAGCTGATCCAAATTTCATTGTTTCCGTCCTTTTGGGATTCGTCAAAGATCAGCTGCAGGCCAAAGTGTAAATGTATAATATCAATATTATTTACATTTTCTTTATCGCTGTATCCCGTATGCCCCATATATCCAATGACATCACCTGCCGTAACGAGGCTGCCTTCCTTTAAGGATTTGCTATATGGAAAATTCTGGCGCAGATGTGCATAATAATAATATCTTTTTTTATCAAAGCTGCGGATACCAATCCGCCAGCCGCCGTAGCGGTTCCAGCCCAGGCATTCCACATAACCGGATTCTACGGCAATGATCGGCGTTCCGATCTGCCCCATCATATCATGTCCCAGGTGTTGTCTGCGGTAACCGAAGGAACGGGAAGAACCGAAATCATCATAATCGGTATAGGGAAATCCCTTCGCAATCGGGGAAAATGCTTTTAAGCCGTATTGTGTTTTAGCAGAATCTTGTGTTTTGTCACAATCAGAACCGGGAAGCTGATATTCACCGACAAAACCTCCCAGGACAGCATGGTAGGCTTCGTTATAGTAGCTGTAGTATTTCATATCAGCAGTTAAATCCTCTAAAGTTGATTCTTTATTTAATATTTTATCTGCGATTGCTTTCATATCGGAAGATTTATAGTTCTTAAAATCCCCGCCATATTTTACCCCGAGCATGGCAAGCAGACAGATCCAGTCGATAGGGGTATCAGTTTCATGCGCTTTGAGGTCATATTGATAGGCATCGTTCATGGCGGCGCTGGTGACTTTAAAGTCGACCCATTTAATAAAATCCTTGCCGGCAGATGGAGGGGCAGGTTCCGTATGGCTGGAGGATACCGTATGGGAACGTATTTGACGGATGATCTTTGCGGGATGGAGATAGGTAAGGGCGGCGATTGTGAAAAGCGTAAGCAGTTCTAGGAATACAATACATTTGAATCTGGAAGGTTTCATACTTCGCACCGGTCATGGAAAGTGATTTGTTTTTATGTATATGTGCGCAGGGGAAGAATATGTATTTCATTTTGGGGCTTATACATTTACAACAAGGCTGGTGTCTGACAAACAATGACATGATTTGGTAAAAATATATAAAAAAGAGTGTATAAAATTAGCTATTTGCTACAAAATATATTTTTGGGATAGACAGTTAAAAAAATATATAGTAAAATCTTATATAGAAATTAGGAAAGCACATGCCAGGTTGTGACTTTAAGTAGGCAAAGCTGGATTGTACTCACAGGAATAAGATTGATTTATTTTGATATTTTTCATGAGTATGATGCAGTTTTTTTATGTTTTGGACAGACAATACTGTTTGTTTTTGAACAGCGGCTTTGGCAGAACTGTTGTGTTTACAGCAGATGATGCAGAACAGTAAAAATAAGGAGGAAATAATTATGAAATCATTTAACTATGTCATTACTGATGAACAGGGCGTACATGCAAGACCAGCAGGGATCTTGGTAAAAGAAGCTAAAAAGTATGCTTCCAAGATTACGATCAGCGCCGGCGGGAAAAATGCAGAAGCTACAAAACTGATGGCGATTATGAGCATGGGCATTAAAAAGGGCACAGAAGTTACGATATCTGTGGAAGGTGATGACGAAGAAGCTGCAGCAGCGGAAATGGAGAAATTCTTTAAAGAGAACTTGTAATCTGATTTTTTAATCGTGATTATAAATGTTATATAAAATGCTGTATTGGGAAAGTTATATGAGAACTTTTCCGGTGCGGCATTTTTTTAGGCACTTAGAAACGAATTTTTGCGCAAAGTGGCAAAATGCTGACTTCAAGTGACAAAATTGACATTGTGTTGCGTTTTTTAGTGGCTATGCGGACGCAGGATGAGGGGGAAAGGGCCTGGCTTCCTGCTCCTATTCCAGAATGTTAAGAATCC
>CANOET010000117.1 GCA_947564835.1 uncultured Eubacterium sp.
GTGTCTCCCGGCGCGTCCCCTGGCCGCAGCCCGCAGAGTCGTCCGCTTAGCCACACCCCCTAGGCCAATCAACATCTATCGGAAAGCCAACTCTCCCCCCCGGAATAAGAATCTAAATACATACATCACCGCTTTTTAATACTATCTGTCCGTATAATAAACTTCGTCGTAGCCTCCATATCCTCCGGCGCCCCGGCAAACGTCCGGTAATCCTCCCCCGCACGTATAATCTCCTGAATCCGCTCCGTCAGCTCTTTCACATCCCCGTGATAAGCATCCACAATCTTCTTTACCGCCTTTTTATCAAATTCCTTCAGCCCGTCACTCAGCTCATGCGCACCGCGGTCCAGTTTCCCGACTCCGTCGCGGATCTCCCCCGCACCGTCTGAAAGCTTTGCTACTCCGTTTTTCAGCGCCGCGTCATTTCCGGTCAGCTGGTCCGCTCCGGACATAAGCTGCCCGATGCCGTCTTTGAGCGCCGGTACGCGTTCTGCCAGCTGCTGTGTGCCTTCGCTGAGCGCCCGCGACCCGGATACAAGGCTGTGGCCGCTCTGGGCGTCTTTTGCTTCAATCGCTTGGGCGACTTGTTTTTTTGCAGATTCCGCGCCGGACACCGCTGCCGCCTGCCCGGCCTGTTTTGCGGCTGTTTCACATGCGCCTACGACGGCTTCCCCGACAGATGCCGCTCCCTGGCTGGCAATGCCGCTTGTAATCCCGCTTGCAAGCGCAGATGACAAGCCGCCGTTTAAGACTGCGTTGGCAAAAAATGCCGCATATGTTGTTTCTGTGCCTGGTACGTTTGCCTGGCATGTTTCCGGCGGGTATGTCTGGCCCTCTGCATCGGTAAATCCATTTGCTGCGTAATACTGTGCCAATGCCGCAACGACTCCTTCTGAGGTCAGCCCCTGCGCCTGCAGCCCTGCCTGGATGCCGCCCTGCACGGTCTGCACGGTTGTCTCATTGGTCATAGTCTGGGTAAAATTCTGTACGGCTCCTTCGTAAATCAGATTGTAGGAGTCTGTCCCTTTTTGGAATTGTGCCCCGACGGTTTGATCTACTTCTTTTTGGATTGCTGCTTTTTCTTTTTCTGTCAGTTTTGCCTGCAGTGTCTGATCCAGCTTCTGCACGCCATCTGCAATTGTTTTTGCGCTGGCGTTCAGTGTATTGACTCCGGATTCCAGCGCGCCGGAACCGTCCTGTAAGGTGCGGATGCCGTCTGACAGCCTGGAAACGCCGTCTGTATAGGCGTTGACGCCGGATGCGAGTGAACTTACGCCGTCTGAAAATCCACCCATGCTGTTGTTTAACGTATCCAGACCGTCGGAAAGCTCTCCGCCGCCGTCTTTTAACTGCCCCATTGCGTCCGACATTTCATCCAGTGTTTCATCTAATACACTGAAATCCAGGTTTTCTGACAGCCCGCTGTCTGCCATCAGCCCTGCTACCGCAACGGTTGCTGTCATCTCCAGCGAGAAATCTTCTACGTCCGCTGTTACTTCTACGTGATCCGGAAATGCAAAGTCTTTGTCAAACTCTTTCTCATCCACATCCAGGCTTTCTTTCAGCCCCGGCACGGCAATGCCGACGACTGCTGCCTTATCGCCGTCTGACAGCACGCGGCCGTTGTTTACCCGGACGTTGCGGAAGCTGTCATTTAGAATCATTCCGGACAGTACGGTGAACGGTACATAGATTTCTGTCTTTTTCCCGTTGACCTTTGCCGTTGTTTTTGCATGGTTTTCATAATCAAAGCGGATCGTTACTTTGCCGCTTTTTCCTGCCAGCTCTTCCGGCTTTATTTCTTTTCCATCCAGATAATAGGTGATCTTTTCTGAGACTGGCAGCTCTTTCGCGGTTGTTCCGCGGTAATAGATATCCTGCCCGTCAGCCTGCCAGGTGAGCTTTTGCCCGTCTTGCGAAAAGGTCTCATCCCCTTTGACATTTTCAATCTCTGTCAGCTCTGTTTCATCATGGATCTGTGCATTTGCCGACCCGTTTTTCAGCCAGCTGCTTACGATGGTTTGTTTCGCCTTCCCATTCGCATCCGCGATCAGATAAACGGTCTCTTCCTTGGCATCCAGGCTCTGTACATGTTCCGTATTCAGCATGGATACCAGCTGGTCAGCCAGTGATTTTTCAGAATCTTCTTTTTTGTCCTGTTTTTTTGCTTTCTTTCCTGCATCCTGGCCATCCTTTGATCCGGCCTTTTCCGGATCCTGCGCTTTGGCCGCATCCTGTGTGTCCTGCGATCCTGCTGCTCTTGCTTCATCTTCTACAACGGCATTTACCGCAGCTACACCGCCTGCCTGCAGCTGCCAGGCGCCGATGCTTCCCCCTGCCAGCGCCACGCATAATATCCCTGCAACCATACGCATCGAAAATTTATTTTGAAATCTTTCTTTCAGCTCCATCCATTTCATTCAGTTTCCCTCCGTTATTTAAAAATGCAATCTAAAAAATTCAATACAAGAAATACAATGTTATTCTGGCTGCTGCCTGCTTGCCGGGCTTCATCAAGAAATCACCGACTCTGCCTGCACCTTTTTTTCTTTATTCAGAAATCCGGCGCTCGTGCGGCAGATCAGGCGGTCAAAAATCATAAACATCGCCGGCAGAATAAATGCCACAACCAAAAGGCTGATAATCGCTCCCCGCGCCAGCAGCACACAAAGCGCACTGATCATATCAATGCTGGAATACAGCCCGACGCCGAACGTTGCTGCAAAAAAGCTCAGCGCACTGACAAATACCGACTGCAGCGAACTGTTCAGCGCCGCGGATACGGCTTCCTGTTTTCCAGCCCCCTGGTATCTGGCCTTTTTATACTTGTTCGTCATCAGGATCGCATAGTCCACGGTCGCCCCCAGCTGAATCGTCCCGATTACGATTGAAGCGATAAACGGCAACACCGTTCCCGTATAGGACGGGATCCCCATATTAATAAAAATCGCAAACTCAATGACCGATACAAGAATGACCGGCAGCGAGATGGATTTTAACACAACTGCAATAATGACAAAAATCAACACAATCGAAACCGCACTGACGGTTTTAAAGTCCTTATCCGTAATCGTAATCAGATCCTGCGTACAAGGCGCTTCCCCGATCAGCATAGCGGATGGATCATACTGCTTGATAATTTTTTTAATTTCATCGCACTGCGTATTTACTTCATCCGACGCCGTCTTATACTCCGACGCCAGAAACATCATCTGATATTCCCCATTATCCAGAATCTCCTGATACGTATCCGGTACCATTTCCTCCGGAAATGCAGGCCCAAGTACCGAATCCATACCCAGAACCAGCTTAATGCCCTTGACCTCTTCCAGCTCATGCAGCATCGCACGCGCCTGTTTGGATTCCAGCCGGCTGTCTGCAAGTATCACATGCGTAGCTCCCATACCGAAGTCTTCCTCCAGCTTCGTATTGGCCATCACACTTTCCAGATCCTCCGGCAGCGTCCCTGCCAGGTCATAATACACTTCATTGTGCGTATATCCATACAGCGCAGGGCCTAAGATGGCAAGGAACAGCACGGCAAACACCACATATTTTTTCGTTACAAAATCCCCGATGCGCCCAAGGTCCGGAATAACCGCCCGATGCCTTGTCTTTTCAATCGCGCGGTCAAACACCAGAATCATGGACGGCAGGATCGTCACACATCCAATCACGCCGAAAACAACGCCTTTTGCCATTACGATGCCCAAATCCAGGCCAAGCGTAAACGTCATAAAGCACATCGCCAGAAACCCTGCCACCGTCGTAATCGAGCTGCCCACAACCGAAGAAACCGTATTGGAAATCGCGTGCGCCATAGCGCGTTTTTTATCTCCGATATAACGCTCCTGGTTTTCCTGATAGCTGTGCCACAGAAAAATCGAATAATCCATCGTAACCGCCAGCTGCAGCACCGCCGCCAGCGCCTGCGTGATAAATGAAATCTCCCCGGCGACAAAATTTGTCCCCAGATTATAAATAATCGCCATTCCGATACTCAGCAAAAAGAACAGCGGAATCAAAAACGAATCCATTGTCAGCGATAATACAACAGCCGACAATACAGACGCAATCACGACATACATAATCGCTTCACTATTACATATTTTCTTAATATCCGCCACGACTGCGGACATGCCGCTCAGCAGGCACTGCTGCTTTGTCAGGCTGCGGATCTGCTCCACCGCTTCCAGTGTTTCGTCCGCGGACATCGATGTGTCCAGCATGACGATCATTAATGTGGAATTTTTTTCGTGATTCTCAAACGCTTCTTCGATGTCGTCCGGAAGCAGTTCCATCGGAACCGAAAGGTCTGCCAGTGAATCATACCAAAGGACCTTTTTCACATGCCCGATCTGGCTGATCTCATTTTTCAGCGCCGCTGCTTCCTTCGGCTGCATCCCTTCGACAACCGCTACCGAAAATGCCCCCGTCCCAAACTCTTCCAGCAGGATCTCCTGCCCCTGCATCGTCTCAATTTCTTTTGGCAGATAAGACAGGATATCATAATTGATCCGCGTATTTACATACCCAATCACAGACGGGATCAGCAGCAGCAGACTGAGTATTAAAATCGGTATTCTGAATTTTACGACTCCTTTACCAAACTTGATCATGCTTTTCACATCTCTTTCTTTTTTATTTCTGCACCGGTGCAAGAAAGAGTATATAAAAAAAGATTGAATATGAAAATATTCAATCTTTTTTAAGTGTAGCCATATTTTTACATTTGCACCCGCATGTAGAAACTGATATACAAAACGATCAAATTGTATATGGATTGCCTTCGTTTTACAAATCCTCCAATGCATCCTCCAGCGAATGGCTCATCACATACTGGTACAGCTCCGCCAGATCCTGCGCCCCGATTGTCATCCCGCTTTGAATCCATTCGATCAAGATAAATACCATCGACTGCCCGTAATACTGCGCCAGACGCTGCGGGGTCAGCCATTCGTATTTGGGCTGCTTGCGCTCGCTGTGTTCTTTGCACACTTCTTCCAGCAGGCTGCGCATACAGTTCTGCGAAATGCTGTAGAACGAGTTCTGCCCCTCCAGCCTGCTAACCTTCGTATAAAAGTCCTTTTCTTTTTCGACATTCAAAAATAGGAATGTCATTGCCTGCGTTGTTAAGCCGCTGCGGATAAACGGCTTGATCGGCTCGATCAGATCATGGTTAATGATCCATTCCAGCAGTTCGTATTTATCCTGAAAATGGTTGTAAAAAGTCGTACGGATCACGCCTGCCCGGTCGGTGATCTCCTTGATTGTTATTTTCTCAATCGGATTCTGACACGCCAACTCCTTAAAGCTATCCGCAAGCAGCTGGTCAATCTCCCGCTTTCCCTGATTGGCCATGAATTATTTTTCCTCCAGCTTATTATTCCATAAGTCTTCCGGTACCGGGATCATCTCCTTCGTCCCTTCGCGCCAGCAGATCAGCTGACGGGTCTGTTCTACCCGGCATACCCACGTATTGTCGTAAATGCCGGTCAGCTCCAGATCTTCTTTTCCCATCAGCCAGGTTTTCTTTCCGATGATCGTCAGTGCATGTACCTTTTCAAAGACAATCGTCCCCGCCCCGCTGCGCTCCGGTTCATCCACACTTACAATAAATGCCTGCGGCGCCAGCCTCATGCCATTTACTACAAATCCATTTTCCAGCCGGTACTGGACGCTCAGGATATCCAGTATCCCATTGTCTAAATATGCTGCCATCGAATTCCCTCCCTTATTGATAAACCTGTTTGAAAAACCTGTTTCCTGATCCAAACGCCTATTCATCAAATCCTACGGTAACAAAAAAACCTTTCGGCGTTTCTTTGATTTCCAGAACGGTCCCCTCAGAAGACTGCAGCCTTTCCCGGAACTTGTAATTTGCCGACATTGCAAACGCGTTGCCGAGCGTATAATAATAGGAATCCGGCAGCCTGCCTTCCGTAACCGGCAGCACGTCCCCTTCTTTCAGCAGCCCGGTCCGTTCCATTTTAAATTCCATCTTCCTCATCATTCATCCACTTCCGCTTTCAATTCCATCTTCCTCTTCATTCATCCACTTCATGCGCTTCCACATCTATCGGCGCAATCTTCTCCGCCGCGTAACGGACTGCCCGCACCGTATGGAATACGATAATCATATTCGAAATCCCGTCATACACAAGCGCAATCCCGAGCATCCGCACCGCTACCGAAATTACCCCGAACGAATCGCAGATACATACGACCCCGAATACACAGTTCAAAAGCGCCAGCAAAAACAGCATCATCCACCGGCTGCTGCCGTGCTGTTTGGCTTCCGCTGCCATCGAGAAGTCCCGCAGGCTGTGGACAAGCAAGACAACGCCGATTACAATCGGCACCAGTGTCGCAATGGAACCCGGCGTAATAAAAATCCACACGCCCAGCAGCAAAAACAACAGCCCGCCCGCAACCGTCAGTATCCCCCGGCCTTCTATAATATAGCCAAATATATAAACCGCGCCCATCACAACAAGCAGCGCGCCCAACACCCTGCAGATCAGGCCCGTGACTTCTATCGGCCACGCAATCAGGATACCGCCCAGCGCAATCGTCAGTACCGCAGACACATATGCTGCGATACGAAGCTTTTGAAATAATTCCTTCATATGATATGCCCCTCTCCTTTTCTCTCGTTTCAAATAGTGCTTATATCGTAACAGTTCCATGGGTTATCTGAACCGTTACCTTATATCTGGTCATTATAGGCTATTTTGAAGAAAATGACAATAGATTTTTGCGATTCCTGTTTCCCCTGGAAAATTCGTATTACAGTTCACACCTGCCCAAAGAGCAGGACAGCTGCGAACTGTAACAGCATCCAGCCCTTGGAAAGTTTGCTTCGCAAAATCGCCCCGAACTCCTGAATCATGTTCTTACGGAACGCGCAGCTAGTGCGCATTCCTGCCCCGTGAAAAGCAACAATTCTTTTTATACATTCCCGGCGTCACCCCATACTTTTCCTTAAAAAATTTATAAAAATGCGTCCGGTTCGTAAATCCCAGCTGCTTTTCAACCTCAGAAACCGCCATCCCCGTCTCCCCAAGCAGCCGCGCCGCTTTTTTCAGCGTAAAAGACATCCCGTATTCATACAGGCACATCCCCGTATATTTCTGCACCACCGTATTCATGTAATTTCCGCTGTAGCAAAGCGCTTTCTCCAGATCCGAGCGGGACATGCGCCCATCCGTATCCTCCATCAGGTGCCCGATCCTGGAAAACAGCAGCTGGTCCGAACTGGCATTCAGCCTGACGCAGCTGATATGGTAATAGCTCTCCGTATCCAAATACTGCAGCAGCTCCAGGATCAGTCCCTTGATCCGGTATGCCGCCCCGAGCTTGGGCAGCATAATCGCCCGCAGCAGCTGGTCAGCAAGCCTGCGCAGCTCAGACAGGCCCTTCTCATTCCCAAACGCAGGGATCAGGTCCAGATAATTTTTCCCCTTTTCCAGCTGGATATTGGACTCCATAAACTGTAAAATCGTATTATCGCAAGCCTTGCCTTCCTGCTGGCAGTAAAAAGTCTGCCGGGATTCAGCCAGCTCCCGGATAAAGTTTACCGACATTCCGATAAAAAATACTTTTGCTTCTCCGATATGCTTTTCCATATGGACGACATTCTGGTTGATCAGACAGCAGGTACCGGCGGGATACAGGTATTCCTTATCCTCCAGCCTTTGTAAAATGCTGCCCTCCAGCACGAACAGCAGCTCAAAGAAACGATGCTGATGGGGCGCACGTGTGTTGTACTTATGGAACTCCTCCCGCGTCCTGCACGAAAAGAAGTAATCCTTATTCGGCGACACAGAGATGACATTATAATAGCACTCATCCGAAAGCCCGCTGCAGTAAGTCAGCGTGAACTGAATCGGGGCGGACATATCGTAATAGGCATTGATCACGCTGTCCGCATGATGGATTTCTAAGATATTGCTCTCTTTTCCCGAGCAGATTAATTGATTTTTCATAGATTACTGACCGCTTTCCTATCCGGCTGCCGTCCGGGATGTTTCCCGGCTGCCCTGCCTGTATGATCATCCACAGATCTGATACAAAAACAGACCGCCATCCATCTTGGTGACATTGCGGTATGACCGTTTCACATTTAAAATATAACTATCTTAAGATCCAGTATATACGTGGCCGCGGCAAAAGTAAAGAGAGGAGAACAGTATTTTTATGAACGAAAGAACGTATTTGAAATGGTATCAAAAGGTCGCCTACGGTTCCGGGGATATGGCTGCAAACTGCGGCTATGCACTGATTTCCAGCTTTATACTGCTCTATCTGACCAGCGCGGTCTGCATGGACAGCCTGGTGGTCGGAAACCTGATGATGGCTTCCAAATTACTGGACGGGGTATCTGATATCTTTTTCGGAGGGTTGATGGACCGGACCAAAAGCAAAATGGGGCAGGCGCGTCCATGGATGCTGTACGGGCAGATCGGGGTTTCTGCCAGCCTGTTCCTGCTGTTTTGTATCCCGGATATGGGAAAGACCATGCAGTATGTATACTTTTTTGTATTCTATACGGCATATAACGCCATTTTTTATACCGCAAACAGCATTGCTTACGCCGCGCTGGCTGCTAAAATCACCAAAAATGAACAGGAGCGGGTACAGCTCGGTTCCATCCGTTTTATTTTTGCAACGCTGACCACTCTGCTGATATCCTACAATACGATGGATCTGGTAGAGAATTTCGGAGGCGGCACCAAAGGCTGGCGCACCGTTGCCATGATTTTTGCCCTGCTTGCACTGGTTATCAACACCATTTGCGTGCTGATGGTAAGGGAGGTGCCGGATGAAGAGGCGGCAGCCGTTACCGTTAAGGAACGCCCGAAGGCTGCCGCAGACAAAATCAGTTTCGGCAAATCTTTAAAGCTGCTGTTAAAGAACCCTTATTACCTGATTATCCTGGGGCTGTACCTGGCCAATTATATTTACAGCGGCATTACACAAGGCTCTGCGATCCTGTTTATGACCTATTATATGGGCGACCCTAAGCTGCTTGGGACATTTTCCCTCTTTCAGCTGATCCCTGTCATGATTATCCTGACGCTGACGCCGATGCTTGTTAAAAAATTCGGCAGCATGTGGAAAATGAACCTGTATGCACGTATTATTACATTACTGATGGGTGTTGTATTTATCTTCGGCGCCATCAATAAAAACCTTCCGGTAATGCTCGTATCCACATTTCTGAGAAATATGGCAGGCGGGCCGCTGACCGGCACGCTGAACGCCCTCGTAGCGGAAACAAGCGATTATACCTGGCGTACGCAAAAAGCAAGGATCGACGGCGTGATGTTCAGCTGCTCTTCGATCGGGGTAAAGCTGGGCGGCGGCATCGGCAGCGCGGTCGTCGGATGGATGCTGAAATGGGGCGGCTATGACGGCATGGCAGCCGTACAGTCCGATCAAGGTGATCGCCAATAACAGCCTTGTCCCGAACAGCCGCTGGTATACCGGCAGCGGGATCTACCGGGAGGTCAGCCTGCTGGCCGGCGCCCGCATCCATATCCCGGCAGAGGGCATCCGTATCACCACACTGGCGGCAGATCAGGAATCCGCCGTGGTAGAAGCTGCCGTCCGCATCAAAAGCATCAGCCGGGTGCGGGAAACCGTCCAAATCAGCGTTTATTTGGAAAAAGACGGACAGACCGTGGCATGCAGCCGCCAGACCGTTGTCATGTACCCGGATACCGAAGAATCGTGCAGGCATACCATCTGCATCACCCAGCCGCAGCTATGGGACTGCGACACACCGAATCTGTACCAGTGCCGGGTGCAGGTGCAAAGCAAAGAAGAGCTGCTCGATGAAACAACCGAAGCCTTCGGTATCCGCACGATTTTGTTAGATGCCGTCCACGGCCTGCGCCTGAACGGAAAGACCGTCAAGCTGCGCGGCAGCTGCATCCACCACGACAACGGCTTGTTAGGCGCCGCCACCTTCCGCCGCGCAGAAGAACGCCGGATCATGCAGCTGAAAGAAGCCGGGTTCAACAGTATCCGAAGCTCGCATCATCCGGCCAGCAAGGCGATGCTGGATGCCTGCGACCGCTATGGCATACTGGTAATGGACGAGCTCAGCGACATGTGGACATACCATAAAAATCCGAACGACTTTGCCCTGCATTTCCAGGACTGCTGGGAGGAGGCGCTGGAACGTATGGTAGCCAAAGACTACAACCACCCGTCCGTTGTCCTCTACTCTACCGGAAACGAGATATCCGAAGCCGGATCTGAAGCAGGCGCAGCCATCAACCGCCGCCTGTCCAACCGGCTGCATGAGCTGGACCACACCCACTGCACAACCATGGGGTTAAACGGCCTGATGACCGCCGGAAGCCGCCTGCGGGAAATCATGCAGGATATTGTCCAAAAATTCGGGACAATCCAGCCAGATTGCAAGACGCAGGGAAAAACAGCAATGCATTTAACAGCTTTATGAGCCTGATGGAAGGAGAACGCGGCGAATATTTCGCAGTCCATCCACTGCTGACCGAAGCTCTGGAAGGCTGCTCCAGCGCCAGCGACATTACCGGCCTGAATTATCTGACCGGACGGCATATTTTAGAACATGAACTGCACCCACACAAAACCGTTCTCGGCACGGAGACATATCCGGCAGATATCGCAAGGCTGTGGGGCATTGTAAAAAGATATCCGCATGTCATCGGGGACTTTACCTGGACAGGCTACGACTACCTGGGCGAAGCCGGCTGCGGCATTTTCCACTACGACGATGCCGTCAACTTCTCCAGCGTCTACCCGGAGCGTGCCGCCTATATCGGCGATCTGGACCTAACCGGCTACCGGCGCCCGATCAGCTACTTGCGGGAAATCGTATACGGCCTGCGCAAAGAGCCGTACCTGGCCGTACAGCGCCTGAACCGCTATGGCATGCCATGCTCCAAGACACCTTGGATGCATAAGGATACGGTCGCCAGCTGGACATGGCCGGGCTACGAAGGCAAGCCTGCCCTGGTAGACGTGTACGCAGATGCGCAGGAAGTAGAACTATTCTTAAACGGGGTTTCCCTCGGCCGCAAGCCCGCCGGCGAAGCCGCTGCATTTACCGCATGCTACGAGCTGTCCTATGAACCAGGCGAGCTGACCGCTGTCAGCTACACAGACGGCGCGGAAACCGGCAGATGCACTTTGATGACCGCAGGGGAAGAGCTTGTCTTGTATGCAGCCGCAGACCGGACAGAATTAACCGCGGACGGGGAGGACCTTTCCTTTATCACAGTCAAGCTGACCGACAGCGCTGGCAGGGACAACCTCTTTGCATCCAAAAAAATCTCCGTTTCCGTAGAGGGCGCCGGCAGGCTGGAGGCATTCGGGAGCGCAGATCCGCAATCGCTGGGCAGCTATGACGATACGGTGTGGGAAACGTATGACGGCTATGCGCTGGCTGTCGTGCGGGCAGCAGAAACAGAAGGGACGATACAGGTAACTGTGTCTGCGGACGGATGCGGGCAGCAGTGTATCGAGATCAAGGTCCGTAAGTAACTGCTTGGCGCAAAATGGCAAAATTCTGATTCCAGGCGACAGAATTGACATTGTGTTGCGTTCTTTAGTGGCTATGCGGACGCCGGATGAGGGGGAAAGGGCCTGGCTTCCGGCTCCT
>CANOET010000118.1 GCA_947564835.1 uncultured Eubacterium sp.
GCGCTGGATTTCACCTCCGCTAAAAGCGCCCCTCGAACGTCCTTCCAAGGTGTACTTCCCGGCGCGTCCCCTGTCCACAGCCCGCAGAGCCTGGTTATTGTTAAGCTTTTCAAGACCTGAGAGTCTGGAAATTGGTGGGCTTTTCAACATCTGAATTTGTATTTCGTGTAAAATAAGAGCAGGAAACCAGGCCGTTCCCCCCCCCTCATCAAGCGTCTCATAGCCATCAAAAATTAAATTATAGAAATAACCTTGTTTCCCAAAATCAGAATTTTTCCATCTTGCGCAAAATATTGTTCCTAAGTCTCTAAATTTATATAAAAAGCTATTTAATTCTCATAGTGTTCTTGTATAAACCTGCTTAGCTCAGTTATATTTCGAAAAAACATTAACTTCTTCATATTTTCAATTTGCAAGAATGTCACTTGCTGAAGCATATCTATACCCAAAATACTATCACTTGCATTCGGATCAAATGTAATCCAAATATCCTGCTCGCCCAATTGTATATCTCCTATATCAAAACGACTTACCCTGTACTTATAATGAATGATACCTCTGCCATCTTTTACATATCCCGCAAATATTTTATACTCGTAACCTTTCATGTCTTTTTCATTCAAAAGCTTATTGACTTTTCTATAACTGACACACGTATATCTGGCACCAGTATCAACAACAAATTCGACCATCCTCCCAATATTTGCATAAACCAGGCACTGTGAACAATATCTGAGAAAATTCATATCTGCAACGTACATTATACACCTCCTTGCATGGATACAATCTCATGTTGCAACCCTATCGCATAACCATCATCATAAATGCCAAGCTCTGCACATTTGACGCCTTCCGCTTCCAGCCTATCCTCAATCTCACATAATTCTCTGTAAGAATCATGCGAGTAGCTAACACAGTACAATTTCCCTTTTAAGTCACATAAATCGTCATTAACATCTGTCAAAATATAATGACAATTTGGATATTTCTTTCTTACAGCATTTGCTGAAACAATTTCTGTACTTTTAATCATTTCCAACATAACACTTCCTCCATTTCTATTCCTTATAAATACGTAATTTTTTCAAAAGCAAACTTTAGCAATACTATGGCTATTAACATAATCTTAATATCTATCGCTCTGCATTCCATGTTTCCTACAATAATAAACTCTACATTTACTGTCAAAGTATCCATGCATGCATCTATTTCCCTCTCCATGAAACCTAAGTTTTTCATAAATTTAACCCATATTTCTATAGATTACTCTCATCAAAAATAGTAAAAGAAATGATTTATAAATACTTGCACACGAACCTAATGTTCGACACACCATTCAGTACTGGCTTTTGATTTAATTCCATATTTACATTTGATCCGCGAGTTTTATTTTTCAAAGATTCACTTGAAGATGTATGCACTTATAGGATAACATATAAATAAAGTTTATGGCAGATATTTTTATGAATTACCCAAATATAAAGGTATCAATATAGTTAATGAAGAAATGTGCTTTAAAAAACATGTATTTCGTTGAATATAAAACTTTCTCAAACAACTGCAGACTGTCTGTTGACAAGTATAACATATCTTGATGTCCGCAATATACAATTCTCCCATGCGCAGTAAGGAATCAAAACCCATCTATGACATTTTTCTTACAAAAACGAACAATGCAATAATACTTTAAGATAATAAGACTGTATAGCATCACAAAAACCCTTTTACAACATCTTCCTATAGACTCATATTTTTTTATCTGGAATAGGATCTGTCGGCTGAGCTGTGAACCATACACTGTATTGTATAATTGACAGAACACAGCGCAACACTAAGTTTATAAAAAAGGCTAATATTTCCAACGAAGTTAATTGCTATACATTGTAGACCAATAAAGTAATAATGTAAAAATTCATTCTTTAAAATTCTATCGAAGCCAGCCCAACAGATGAATGTCTGACTTCGATAGAATTTTTAAATTTAAAGATTAGTTAAAATACATACCACTATTTTTAATGAGGGCATTTTTCAAAAGTTGTAACAGCATATAAAGACTCAACTACAGTATCACCACATTCGGAACATCTTCTGGCTTTATAAACTGAAACGGTGCATCGACCACCTGAAATTTTATCATGATGTGAAACACGCGCATTTACCCAAATATGATTACATCCAGAGAAATATGGCGATATCATTTCATATACCATACCATTTTCATCAATACAATATGTGTCGCTTTTAGAAAAATCCAAATTGTTTATCAAATCATATAATTCATTTTCTGAAAGTTGGGCAGAATTAGTTAATGATTCCAATGTATTCTCGGAAGATAATGTATCAATATCATACATGTCAACCGAATTTAATTCGACAGACTGGTCATTAAAAGCTAATGCAGCTGGCATACTATACGCCATCGCCGGAACCGCAGACAACGTAAAAATAAAAGCTGACATAATCGCTGTAGCAGCAATTTTAAGTGGTTTGTGTTTACAAAGATTATTCTTTTTCATATTATAGATCCTTTCTTCCATAAATTTCATACTTTCCAAGTCAAGTCCCAAACCCTTCGCTGGAATATTTGGAATACCAGAAGATGTTCCCATCAAATCAAGAATAGACATACCATAAGCCTTCCTGTCCTCTCTGGAAGCGCCGTCGCAGGCACATGCATCTGCATACAACTCATCATAACCAGCCAGCCTTGGCAATAAAAAATACAAGGCCGGATTGCACCAGAAGATGACACTTAAAATCAGCGATATACGCCGAACCAGCAAATCCTTATGTAAGATATGTGCAAGTTCGTGCTTAATCATCATATAATATACCTGTTTAGGAACATCCCAATGAGCAGGCAGATATAATTTCGGACGGAAAATACCACTGACATGAGGGACAATTATAGTCTCAACAACATATATGCGTGGCTTCTTTTTCATGTTTAATTCTTTCATTGCAGCTTGTACAAGATGGTCTGCTTCTGCAGAAACGGATTCCTTTTCAACGTTCAAAAACAAGCTGAAAAAACTGTGGAAATGATGGAGCCTTTTTCATGGAACAGGTTTCTGACTACCAGCAGTATACAAACAGTAATCCAGATAAAGATCCCCATTATTTCAATAAGTCTGGGCTTTGGAAGCATAAAACAGGTTTCGTTCATAAAATGAAGCGTAATATGCGAACCATTATATCGGAATGGATCCAAAGGTGTCTTTAAAGCAATATTGTTAAAATATCTGCGTAGATAATAAAAAATTGCCGGAAACGGGATGATGAAAAGCAATAAATTAATGCGGAAGAGAAATACCCTATATCCCGGAGGCAGATATTTTTTCCTAAAAGGAAGCAGAAATGCATGCAACAGAAAATAAATGCTTCCCATCGTATTCATGAAAAACAGCAAGCGCAACATAGTTCTTGATCTCCGTTCTTAAACTGTCTAACTTTATCTTTTGGGGTTCGTATATTCCATTTTCCAAAAAGGAAAGGTGTAAATGATGTTATAAAAATAACATATTGATCTGATTTCAAACTTGTAAAAATCTGTAAAGATACAGATAATTATAGTTTATATCCGGTAAATCCCGGAAAACCGCATTTACATAAGTTTGCGGTTTATTTTTCAATGAAACAGTTATGTAATCTAATTTTGTGAGTTTAAGTAGTGGTATTATTGTCGCAGATTACCTGACACTGAAAAATATTTAATGAATCCTGATCCTTTATATACCTCCTTTTACATAATATTAAACAGACCTTTTATTCTTTGCAGATTAATATAGACGCAAAAGAACTGTTCACTGTAGTGTACTACAATCCAACAAGAAAGTCAAGCATTTTTTCACATCAAATATGTATTATAGTATTATAACACATTATTGACGTAGTTATTATTTGATGTTTTCTTCTTCACTCCCAACCCAAAAGTGGCTGTACTGCGAAAAGTAACCGCTGGATTGGTTACTTTTCACAGCCTATCCGATTAAGAACTTTTCATATATAATAATATTCCAACCATCCGACATATTTTTCTGCATTATGAATCCTGAAATACACCCCGTCCGTCTGGAACAATTTTCTGTCAGCCATTCTCAGGCAGAAGGTAACAATCCGGTCAGTACTGCCGTTGGAGGGCAATCGTATGTCAGACACCGGAAGCATTGTCATTATGGATATCATTGTTACGTTGTCAGACGGAACCACCGTTAATGTAGAAATACAAAAAATCGGTTATGATTTTCCCGGAGAACGCGCCTCATGTTATATTTCTGACTTTATTATGCGCCAGTATAACCGAGTGAAACATTTCTCTTTTCGAGACCTGAAACCTGTTATTCTCATTGTTATTAAGGAAGTTGAAGAGTTAAAGAGACAATTAGCAGAACATAAGGCTGCCTTATCTGAAAGGAGAGAGCAAATATCTGAAACAAACACTATCTTATTGAATCAGCTTACAGAGTTATCAGAGAAGGATGCAGAAATTGCATTTTTAAAGCAACAGCTTCAGGAAATAAGGTCAAAGCATTAGTTTTATGACGGATACAGCCGGACTTTATTTGTTATGTTCAGATTTATAATACTTGCTGCAGCAAAAGAATCCAGCCGGATCATGCGTCGTAACAGTTCAATGGGTTATCTGAACTGTTACCATGCGGCAACGAACCGATTACCGGCAGGCGAACTTGGGCTTGACTTTTTCCGATATCTCGTATAGTGTAAAGGATGGCCAATCGCGGCCGGGATGCTGGGTTTTGTTTTGCATTATGCATTATATTAAGAAAGGGGATTTTGTAATTATGGAAAAGATAACCAGTTTTACTATTGATCATTTAAAACTGCAGCCGGGTATTTATGTATCCAGGAAAGATCCGGTCGGAGACTGCGTTGTTACGACTTTTGATCTGCGTATGACCTCTCCGAATGAAGAACCGGTGATGAATACAGCTGAAGTACATACGATTGAACATCTGGCGGCTACCTATCTGCGCAACGATCCGCAATATAAAGATAAAACGTTGTACTTTGGACCAATGGGCTGCCGTACAGGATTTTATCTGTTATTGACAGGGGATTACGAATCTAAGGATATTGTCGGGCTGGTGACTGCGCTGTTTGAGTTTATCCGTGATTACAAGGATGAAGTCCCTGGGGCGAGTCCGAAAGACTGCGGCAATTACCTGGATATGAATCTGGGTATGGCGAACTACCTTGCAAAGAAATATCTGGATCAGGTATTGTATCAGATTGATGATTCTCGTCTGGTTTATCCGCAGTAAGACAATGAATCTGGCGGGCGATGATGCTATGAAGATAGAAAGGCTGTCTGCGCTGAGGTAGCGGTATGCCTGCGGCGGACAGAGAGGAGATTAGAATGAAGTTAGGAATTATTGGAGCGATGGAAACAGAGGTAGCGGCTTTGAAGCAAGCGATGGAAACGGAACGGGTCGTTACAAAGGCGGGTATGGATTTTTATGAAGGGACTTTGAAGGGAACGCCGGCAGTCGTTGTGCAATGTGGGATCGGTAAGGTAAATGCGGCGATGTGTGTGCAGATTCTGGCTGATTTATTTCAGGTGACACACGTATTGAATACGGGTGTGGCTGGTTCTTTGAATGCGGATCTGGATATCGGGGATATTCTGGTATCGGAAAAAGCGATTCAGCATGATGTGGATGTTTCGGCATTAGGTTATCAGCTGGGGAAGATTCCGGGTTTTGAAAACAGGGAGTTTCTGGCGGATCCGGGAATGGCGGATGCGGTTATAGATGCATGCAAAAGGGCAAATCCTAACGTGCATGTTGTAAAAGGCTGCGTTGTCAGCGGGGATCAGTTTATTTCGGATGGAAAGGTAAAGGAACGCCTGATTTGTGAATTTCATGGAGATTGTGCGGAGATGGAAGGGGCATCGATTGCGCAGGCGGCTGTGCTGAACGGGATCCCGTTCCTTGTAGTACGTGCAATTTCCGATAAGGCGGATGGTTCGGCAGAGATGGATTATCCGACATTTGAAGACCAGGCGGCAGCACATTGCGCGGGTATGGTTATGGAGTTTGTAAAATCTTTTCCGTCTATTGCAAAAGATTCGATTTGAAACAAAAAATGAAGCTGCCGTCTCTTAGAATTGGAGGAGCATAAATGGCAAAGAACATAAGTAAAGATATGACGCAGGGACCTCCTTTAAAACTGATTCTTGCATTTTTCGTACCTTTGATGCTGGGAATGCTGTTCCAGCAGTTTTACAGCATGATGGATACGATTATTGTAGGTAAGTTTTTGGGAGTGCAGGCATTGGCGGCGGTTGGTTCTACGGGTTCCATTAATTTTATGGTAATCGGGTTCTGTATGGGGATATGCAACGGCTTTGCGATTCCGGTCGCACAGCAGTTTGGCGCCAAAAATTACCATTGTTTGCGCAAATACGTAGCGAACGGTGTTTGGCTTGCGATTGGTTTTGCTGCAGCAATGACGATGGCTGTCTGCCTGCTGTGTAAAAATATACTGCTTTGGATGCAGACACCGCAGGATATTCTGCAGGGCGCTTACGATTATATTATTGTCATTTTTTTAGGTATCCCAGTTATTTACCTGTACAATCTTTTATCAGGGGTGATCCGTTCTCTTGGCGACAGTAAAAGCCCGCTGATGTTTTTGATTATTTCTTCTTTGCTGAATATTGGCCTGGATCTGGCTCTGATTCTGATTTTCCGTATGGGTATTGCAGGCGCCGCATGGGCAACTGTAATCTCACAGGGGATATCTGGGGTTTTATGCCTGATTTATATGCGAAAGAAATACGATGTGCTGAAAATCTCCAAGGAGGAATGGAAGGTTGATAAAGAATGCATAAAGAAGCTGTGCAACATGGGGATTCCTATGGGGCTGCAGTATTCCATTACGGCAATTGGCAGCGTAATCCTGCAGACATCCGTAAATACGCTTGGTTCTATGGCAGTCGCCGCTGTAACGGCAGCTAACAAGGTCGGGATGTTTTTCTGCTGTCCGTTAGACGCCATGGGTTCTACGATGTCGACCTATTCTGGACAGAATCTGGGAGCGGGTGAGTTAAAACGTGTAACCAAAGGTGTGCTGTCCTGCTGCATCCTGGGGCTTGTTTACGCAGTGCTGGCGTTTGTTGTTTTGTTTTTCTTTGGACGGAGCATTTCCCTGCTGTTTTTGGATGCAAATGAGACGGATATTCTGGATAACGTAAGGCTGTATCTGCTTGTGGGCAGCTCCTTTTATTTTCCGCTGGCGCTCGTTAATATTCTGCGATTTACAATACAGGGGCTTGGGTTCAGCAGGCTGGCGATCCTGGCGGGCGTATGTGAAATGGCTGCGCGTGCTGTTGTCGGTACATTTGTTGTGCCTGTAGCCGGATTTTTGGGAGCTTGTTTTGCAAGCCCGGTGGCGTGGATTTGTGCGGATCTGTTCTTAATTCCGGCATTCGTCTGTATTATGAAGTCGCTGCAGCGAAAAAAAGAAACCGGAAATGTCCGGACGGCTTAAGAAAATACAAACAGCAGCCGATATAAATAATAATCAGGAAATACCTGACATGCAAACGGAATTGCATAATCATGGCTGGAACCAGCCATGAAAGAATACCAGTAAATGGAAACCAACCGGTTTTACATCATACGGATATGGAAACCAATCGGTTTTACATCATACGGATATGGAAGCCAACCGGTTTCACATCATACGGACATGGAGGGAATTAAAATGAGTGAAATAGGAGTAAGCATTAACTCAACCGCCGCTGCCTATACGAGCGCGTATAGCAGCACAACAAAAGCAGACAGCAAGACCGAAGAAAAAAAAGAGCAGGACACAGCCAGCTCCACAGGCGCGGTTTATGAGAAAAATTCTTCTGACAAACCAGCAAAAGCAACCTATTCCATTAATAAGATGAGCGCAGAGCAGCGTGCTTCTATTGTAAAACAGATGCAGGCTGACCAGGAAAGCAGGCAGAACCAGCTCGTTGATATCGTGAATAAGATGCTGACCGGCCAGGCAAAGAAATTTACAGAAGCAAATGATGATTTCTGGAGCACAATGGCAAAAGGCGGCTTTTCGGTAGATGCTGCTGCAAAGGCAAAAGCACAGGAGCTTATATCAGAAGACGGTTATTACGGCGTAAAACAGACTTCACAGAGAATCTTCGACTTTGCAAGCGCATTAGCTGGGGATGATGTGGAAAAAATGAAAGAAATGCAGGCAGCATTCGAAAAAGGATACAAACAGGCAACCAAATCCTGGGGAAAAGAGCTGCCGGGTATTTCCCAGGATACACATAAAGCTGTTACAGATCTGTTTAATGACTACTACGATTCTAAGAAAGTGATCACAGAGCAAGAATAAGGTAACGGAAACCCCCATGCGAAGCCGTTCTGAAACGGCGGGGCTTGCAGTTTAGACAGGCTGCATAATAACGGAAAACGGACACTGTCGTGTAACGGTATGTTGCACGGCAGTGTTTTTGCGTTGTTTTAGCAAGATCCCTTGACACAAAGATAACAATGTGTTATCTTTATTTAAGACAACACATTGTGTTCTTAAAGTGCGGCAAGAAAGGAGGAAACTTATGCAGCAGGCATCTGATTCTGAATTAGAATTAATGAAAGTGATCTGGGACAATGGCGGCAGCGCTTTATATGCGGAAATAACAGCATTACTTGCTGAAAAAGGGATGATCTGGACCAAAAATACGATTATTACCCTGCTATCCAGGCTGGTTGACAAAAAGCTGCTGAAAACCAGTAAAATCGGGCACCGCAATCAATATACAGCCATTGTCACCGCAGCAGAATATCAGAGTACACAGACGGAAAGCTTTCTGGACAGAATTTATGAAGGAAACGCAAAAGGGCTGGTTACTACATTGATTCAAAAAGAGCTGCTTTCAGCGGACGATTACCAAGAATTAAAAAAATTCTGGCAGGGCGGTGGTATGGATGAATGAAATCCTAAAAGCATACGCATCTGTCTCCGTATCTGCAGCGCTGCTGACAATCGTTCTGCTGTTATTCCGGCCGCTGTACCAGCGGATATTTAGCAAGCGCTGGCAATATTATATCTGGCTGATTGTAGTGGCGCGTTTTTTGATTCCCTGGAATCCTGGAAACGGCATCGTCGGGAATTTATTTCAACAGACACAGAAAACATTCTTTCCGCAGACCAGTCAGCAGCAAGATCCAACGCAGCAAATGCTTTTGCAGGAGCAGGATCCGTCAGAGCAGCAGACGTTTACGCAACAGGATCCGTCAGAGCAACAGACACTGCTACAAGCAAATCCTCTGCAGAATACAGTTTTTTCATCACAGAGCGCAGACAATCATGACAGAGCAGAAAATAACAGCATGACAAAGAATCGTACCATGAATCTTCAGGCAATCTGGCTGCTGACAGCTCTGGTTCTGTTTGTGCGAAAGATTACTGTTTATCAAAGCTTTGTGAACTATTTAAAAGCAGGCTGTTCTCCCGTAGAAGATATCCGCCGCCTGGAAATGTTCGGTAAAATGATAGAGCAAAAGCGTATCAAATGTGCGATCGGACTTTATACAAATTGCCTGACCGCATCTCCTTTGCTGATCGGTTTTATCCATCCGGCGGTCATTCTGACAAAGGCGGAATTGTCAGATACGGAATTTTACCATACTGTGCTGCACGAGCTGACGCATTACAAAAGGCGGGATTTATTATACAAATGGTTGGTACAGATTACCGTATGCCTGCATTGGTTTAATCCGTTTGCCTATTTGATGGCCCGCGAGGTCAGCCGGATGTGTGAGCTGTCCTGTGATGAAGCCGCCACAGATCTTATGGACGAGGAAAGCAAACGGGCATATGGCGACACATTGCTGCATGCAATGTGTACAGGGGGGTTCTACAAAAATTCTCTGGCTTCCATTACATTGGGCGGAGGAAAACAATTACTGAAAGAAAGGCTGGGCGAACTTATGAAGACTAAAAAAAGATCAAAACGGATCACAGCTGCAGCGATTGCCGCTGCGGTATTACTGGCAGGCGGCGCAGTAGCGGCAGGCGCTTATGTACAGCCAGCCGCAGCCGGAAAGCCGAAAAAAGAAATCCGTCTGTCAGACTGCCGGATCATTGAAAAAAACGGGATATTTTATATCCTGTGTGAAGGAGCCGTAAAATCAGACATGCCAACAGGCGGGGTAACAGATGGATGCGTGGGTATTATGCTTGTAAAGCCAGACGAATATACATCCATCGGCCCCTTTGAACATATGGACCGGCTTGTACGTGATGTAAAAAAACAGGCGGAACAGCTGCGGAAAAAAAAGAAGCTTACAGCCGAAGAAGCAAGCCTGTTAACGCAGGCTGCAGAAAAAATCCAAAAAGACGCCTCGCAGGAAGCGTATGATTTCATAAGCATTACGAAAAAGAAAGGAGCCTATTATTACAGGGGCAGCCGTATCCGGATTTTTATGGATCAGCGGACCGATGAGTCATTTGTAAAGTTCAAATATGACGAAAAAGGAGAAATTGATATCTGCCTGCGGCGTGCAGAAGATTTTTCTGTAGCGAGCATTTCATTTCTGACAGAGGAAGAAGCAGAAGAAATACTTGAAGACCTGGAGGTTGACGATGAGAAAGCACCTGTCATAGAAGATCCGGCACGTCCTGTGGCCATCGATGAATCCGCCGCTGCACCTGCAGATTCCGGACAGATAAAGGATGCAAATCAGGGGATTTATGTAAGCAGGCTGACAAAGGAAGATCTTCCAGCGCAGATAAAACAAGAGATTGCTCGCTGTAAGCAAGGGAACTGGTACCGGATCAAACATAAGAACTGCACTTATATCTATTACGATGGCTTGCCGAATGATTATGCATTTAAACCGGCGCTTAGCACACAGAAGGCAAAGATCCGGATTGTAGATATGGGCGGCAGCGAAAGTTATGTATTGCTTGCGGTATATGGAAATGTGCCGGTTACAGTGACCTATCAGAATCAGAAGGTTGCCTGTAAGGAAATTTCGCTGAAACAGGAGCGATAAAGTATGCGTTAGCCTGGGGATGTGGCTAACCGGACGACTCTGCGGGCTGTGGGCAGGTTTTACAACACCTGAATTTGTGTTTCATGTAAAGTCGGTGAAAACCAGCTGGATGAGGGCGGGAAAGGGCCTGGCTTTCGGCGACGTTGGAAGAATGTTTAGAAGCCCTTGGTATTCTGCTCGTTAAATCAGAGTCGGAGCCCAGCGGCACCTTTAGCTTCTGGCGTTTAGCCAGAGCGAACTAGTGCTCCATCCGGGCAGAAATTAGAGTTTATTACAGCCTGATTCACGCCATTGCTGCGTTAAAATTTCTAGTCGATGGAACCACATCGCCGTCGAAATTTTGCCTTGCACTGACGCGAATCAGACTGCACTATACTCTAATTTCTGCCCGGATGGAGCACTAGTACTGCATTGCATAAATAACGGTGAATTAAACTGCAAGAGGTATTCCTGC
>CANOET010000119.1 GCA_947564835.1 uncultured Eubacterium sp.
TCGCAGAATGCCAAGGGCTTCTAAACATTCCTCCAACGTCGCCGGAAGCCAGGCCCTTTCCCCCTCATCCGGCTGGTTTTCACAAGCTTTACATGAAATACAATTCAGCTGTTGTCATAGCCTGCCAATTTCTGGACTCTCAGGTGTTGTAACGCCTGCCAATTTCCAGACTCTCAGGTGTTGTAACGCTTGCCAATTTCTGGACTCTCAGGTGTTGTAACGCCTGCCAATTTTTGGACTCTCAGGTGCTGCAAAGCCTGCCCACAGCCCGCAGAGGCGTCCGGTGAGCCGCATCCCCTGCCCACTCAATATCTATCGGAAAGCCCAAAAACGCAACGCAAC
This sequence comes from uncultured Eubacterium sp., assembly GCA_947564835.1. Taxonomy (GTDB): domain Bacteria; phylum Bacillota; class Clostridia; order Lachnospirales; family Lachnospiraceae; genus Eubacterium_J. The sequence continues at coordinate 343 of CANOET010000119.1, forward strand.
ACAATATCAATCCTGCCGCCCAAAATCAGAATTTTGCCATTTTTCGCAAAAATCGTTTCTAAGTTCCTAACGTATGATTGCTTTATCTGTAAGTAGTATAGCATGGATTCCATTACTTTTCAAATTTTTCTACGCAGCATCCAAGCCCCGCCCCAGAGTCATCCGCCCAGCGCCTGTCACACCCCCAAATCAAACTGCGCCATATACAGCCTGTAATACGCCCCCTTCTTCTCCATCAGCTCCTTCGGGCTCCCCTGCTCCAAAATCCCGCCCTGGTCAATCACAAATATCCGGTCCGCATTCTGGATCGTAGACAGCCTGTGCGCAATCACAAAGCTGGTCCTCCCCGCAAGCAGCGCCTCTATCCCTTCCTGCACAAGCAGCTCCGTATGTGTATCAATACTTGATGTCGCCTCATCCAGAATCAGAATCTTGGGCATGGAAACCATCGTCCTTGCAAACGCGATCAGCTGCCGCTGCCCGATCGACAATCCGGCGCCGTGTTCCTTTAACTGCGTATCGTAACCATGCTCCATCTGTATAATAAAATCATGCGCATGTACTGCTTTTGCCGCTGCGATCATTTCTTCTTCTGTCGCATCCAGCCTGCCGTATAAGATATTGTCCCGTACCGACCCGTGAAAAATAAACTGATCCTGCGTCATTACTCCCATCTGCCTGCGGAAGCTTTCCATCGATACCTTGGTCAGATCGTATCCATCTACAGATATAATACCTTCTTCAATGTCATAAAACCTGCTGATCAGGTTCACAATCGTTGTCTTGCCTGCCCCGGTCGGCCCCACCAGCGCGATTGTCTCGCCCGGCTGCACCTGAAAGCTGACGTCGGATAATACTTTTGTCTCTGCCGGCGTCCCTTTGTCATAGGTAAAGCTGACATGGGAAAATTCCACATGCCCTTTGATCGGCGGCAGCTCGCGGGCGGATTCCTGGTCTGTAATATCCGGCTGCGTGTCCAGAATGTCAAAAATCCGTTCGGCTGCCGTCAGGTTTGTAATCAGGTTGTTGTAAAAATTGCTCAGATTCAGTATCGGGTTCCAGAACATGTTAATATAGCTGCCGAACGCTACAAGCAGCCCAACCGATGCCGTTCCAATACCGAGGATACGGATGCCGGTCAGATACAGCATCATAGCCCCGATCCCCCAGCACAAATCCACCACCGGGCCGAACAGATCCGCGTATCTGCACGCATCCTGAAACGAATCCTGGTGTTCATCTGTCAGCTGTTCAAAAATCTCCGCCGTTTCTTCCTGTGCGCGGAAGCTCTGCACCACCCGGATGCCCGCGATATCCTCATGGACATAGGCATTCAGGTTGGAAGCTTTTTTGCGGAAAACCTGCCAGCGTTTATGCGATGCCTTCTGTACCAGCCAGACACCTGCCGCCATTACCGGAATGGTGCTAAGCGAAGCTGCCGCCAGCCGCCAGTCCTTGGCCACCATAATCACAACTACGCCCGCGACCGTCACGAACTCCGGGATCAATGTCGTAACGGAATTTACAAATACATCTTTTAACGCATTCACATCTCCGATAATACGCGCCAGGATTTTTCCGGTCGGACGGCTGTCAAAAAAAGAAAAGGACAGCGTCTGGATGTGCTCGTACAGGTCCTGGCGGATTTCCAGCAATATTTTGTTGGATACAATGGACATGATGTACATGCGCAGTTTTACTAGTACGATAAAGACCAGATTCAGCGCCAGCGCAAAAATTCCCAGCCGGATAAGGCCGTTAAAATCCTTTCCGGCAATATAGCAGTCTAATGCCTGTTCCATCAGCAGCGGATTCAGCAGCGAAATACCGATCGCCCCTGCCATAAAAATCATCACGCTGCATACTTCTTTTTTATATCCGAGCAGATAGCCGAGCAGGCGGCGCATAATTTTTTTCCTGCTCGTATGATCCATCTGTTCGTCGTCACGGTAAGAATTTACTGCCATTTGCTACTCCTTTCGATTCACACGGTTTTATTTCCATGCGGTTTTATTTTCATCCGGTTTTATTTCCATGCGGTTCTATTTTCATCCGGTTTTATTTTTATAATGTTTTATTTTCATCCGGAAACGCCCCGTACTGTGCCAAAAAAGTGTGGTAATATAGTCCCTGCTTTTCCATCAGCTCCCGATGCGTCCCGCGCTCCGCGATACAGCCGTTTTCCAGATACAAAATCTCATCTGCGTGGCAGACTGCGGAAATGCGGTGTGCAATAATGATTTTCGTCGTATGGGTTAATTCGTGCAGCATTTTCTGGATCTCGTTTTCCGTCTCCATATCCAGCGCAGATGTGGAGTCATCCATCACAAGCACCGGACTTTTCTTAGCCAGCGCCCTTGCGATGCTGATACGCTGCTTCTGCCCGCCGGAAAGCCCGACGCCGCGCTCGCCGATGACCGTCTGGTATTGTTCATCCATCCGTTCGATAAATCCGCTGGCCTGTGCATCCTGCGCTGCTTTTTGCACCTCCTTCATGGCCAGCTGCCTGCGTTTGCCCATCTTGATATTTTCCTCAATCGTATCCGAAAACAAAAATACGTCCTGCAGCACGACATTGATACTGCCGCGCAGCTGCTGCAGCGCCAGTGTGCGTACATCTGCGCCGTCCAGCCGCACCGTTCCCTGATCCGCATCATAAAACCGCTGCAGCAGCGAAATCAGGGAAGATTTCCCGGATCCGGTCGCCCCCATAATGCCAAGCGTTCCGCCTGCCGGTATTTTAAAATCAATATCCGTTAAAATCTGCTTTCCATCCAGCCCGAACGAAACATGTTCAAACGCCACTTCCCCCTGAACCTGTTCCAGCAGCTGCACATCGCCGCTGTCAGTAATTTCCGGCTGTTCCCTGAAGATCTGGTTCAACTTTTTATAAGACGCGGCCGCTGCGGATAAGTCATTCGTCAGCCATCCCATCATCTCCATCGGCCAGGTGCAGTTACGGCTGTATTCAATAAACGCCACCAGCGCACCCAGCGTCATCCTGCCGCGCATCACCAGGCCGCCGCCAAGCACAGCCATAAAAAGCGGAAGCGCCTTGCCGATAAACTGAAAATACGGATAAAAGCGGACCATAATCTTAGACTGTGTAATATTCAATTCATAATACCGTTCGTTATGGGACAGAAATTTTTCAATTTCGTACTTCTCTCGCGCAAATGCCTTGACGGTGCGCACACCTGCCAGATTTTCCTCTGCAACGGTAGTCAGCACTGCATTTTCCTCGCTGATGTCCTCATACACCCGGTCCAGCCGCCGCTCCATGACAACTGCCGTCACACCGCATACCGCCATTGCTGCCAGCGGAATAAGCGCCAGCTTCCAGTTCAGCACAAACATGCAGTATAAGACAAGCGATACATGAATCACGACTTCGATCGTCAGCATACCCACGAACCCGAGCGCATTCCAGATCTTATCCACATCATCCTTCACCCGCGCCATCAGCTCCCCGGTATTCGCCTGGTCAAAGTAACGCGCAGACAGTGTCTGAATATGTCCGAACAAATCTTTGCGCAGCTGCGATCCAATCTTCGACGCAAGGACATCAAACAAAAACTCCTTGCCATAACCGCATACACTGCGGCCGATACCAACGACCACAATCCCTGCCAGCAGGCCCGTCAGCAGCTCCTGCCGCCCGGCCAGAATCACGTCATCCACAATACTCTGCGTAATTTTCGGATACAGCATGTCCAGCACAATGGAACAGACCATACAGCCGACGGCAAGCAGATAGGCATACCAGTTTCTTCCAATATAAATACGTATTCTTTGCATTGTCCAGCCTCCTTTACAGTTGTCCTGCCATAATAAAAAACCATGCAGTTCTGCCTTCCAAATGCAGATACTCCATGGTCTTGAATGGGTTCCGTATTTCAAAAAGGTAAAAAAATAACACGGCCGTACAGCCATGCTCTCCTTTTTCACGTTTTTAAAATACAGGAAAGTATATGTACATTATGTAAGGCAAATGCACCAGCAAATTTCCGCTGGTAACGAACAGATCCCGGCTGGTGTTTGGCATGCAAAACAAGCCATGCGTCTGTTCTTCTGCAACTATTCAGTTTGCATCATTCTCCATTACGATTAAGTACAACATATACAGTGTCTCCTTTTTTAGTTGGGCTTATCATATAACATATGGGAGGATCTGTCAATAGGGAATTTTTATCTACAGCCAAACTGCCCTTATTTGTTGATTTTATGTTGCTACCCCTGATCCACTTTTTTTAACCTGTCATACAGTATTTCTTCTTCTCCTGTTGAAAGAGTGACTTTCTTCTTACTAAAGCAACGTCCATGATGCCTGATTCCTTGTATAATCCATTTTATCCTGTGGGTTGCTGTCAATCATGCTTTCCAGAAGCGGGAACATATCTATCCTGTCTGCAATCCTGTAATACAGATCGGACGACTGGATCTGCCCTGCCGTTATCCAACAGTTTTTCAAAAGCCTCCACGCAGTCATACACATTACGCATCAGATTTGCCTCTCTCCCTTTTAAAACAGGAAAAGCCCTGCTTTCGCAGAGCTTTCCTGACGTTTTCTTTCAACTGCATATGCAAAAATGCATTGCAGCCTAGCCAGAATGCGGTAAACGTCAAACCCATTCAAAGCTCGTAAGGCATTGCTCTCTGGCACAACACCTTATATCAACGCTTTGACCGACACTCAAGTTGCCCGTCTTTGTTATTATATTACAACAGGCACGAAAGTAAGCACCCAATCATATGCGATGTCGCGCAGCTTCATGGACAGCATCTGTTCTTTATCCGCATCTAAAACAGTAAAAGACAATTCCCTATAATCTCCCTGCGAGTCTTCTGCCTCCTCAACCTGAAATACCAACGGACAGATATTGTCCAATATTTGTCCTGCCAGATTATATTCTCCCAATTGTATCAAATCATGGCAGCCTTCCAACGTTCTGTTTAGGAACGGAAGCGCTTTTTGAAGATCGTAATATTTCCCGATCCAATTATCGATATATCTTCCTTCGTCGTCAAATTCGTAGTAAGAATTTTTATATTCCATATAAATGCTGCCTTCACGGACTTTTTCGCAAAAAGCCTCGATTTCTCTTTGCGTCGGCATATACTGGATCATTTTTTCACCGCTTAAGGACATTAGAAAATCCTGCTGTCCGGATTCTGGCAGCAGCTTTGCATTCGTTAATATCCATGCATCCTTCTGCACTTCCTGCATTTGCCGGAGCTGTTTTCTTACGCATTTTAGAAACGATTCCTTATCCATAAAATATCTCCTATTTCCGCTCTGATGCGGCCTTCTCTTTATGCTTTGTTAATCGTACGTATGACGCGGCATGCATTCCCGACTGCAAGGGAATGAGCCGGTATATCTTTCGTAACGACGCTTCCGGCCCCGATCACAGAACCGTCTCCAATCGTTACCCCCGGAAGGACAATCACACCGCCGCCCAGCCAGCATCCGTTTCCGATTTTGATAGGCAGCGCATAAGTACTGCAAAAATATTGTTCTGATCCGGGATCCCAGTCCGGGGTAAGCCTTTCGGATAATTCTACGGGATGTGCCGCCGTATAGAGCTGGACATTGGAAGCGATCAGTACCTGATTGCCTATCGTTATGGTATTGCAGTCCACAAATGTGCAGTTCATATTGACAGATACATGGTTTCCGATATAAATATTTCTTCCGTAATCGCAGATAAACGGCTGTCCAACCGAAACATTGTCGCCGATTTTGCCAAACAGCTGTTTTAAAATGCTTGTCTTTTCCTCTTTCTGTTCATAGGCAAGCGCATGATACGCTTTCAGCAGTTCCCGCGCGCGGGCTTTAAATTCTAAAAAAACCGGATCATGGCAATTATAGGATTCTCCTGCCATGCATTTTTCTAATTCAGTCATAGCGTCACCTTTCTATATGATTCGTGTGCTTATATAACAAGCTTTCATGTATATCACACTGTCTCATTCTGTGATAAAAATAATCTGACTTCCTGTATGACCAGGGGAGGTGGCTAGCCGGACGATTCTGTGGGATACGGCCAGGGGAGGTGGCTAACCGGACGACTCTGCGGGCTGCGGCCAGGGGACGCGCCCGGACGGTGCCACTGTGTAAATGCAGAATACCTAGGGATTCTTAACATTCTGGAATAGGAGCCGGAAGCCAGGCCCTTTCCCCCTCATCCGGCGTCCGCACAGCCACTTAACATAACATCAACTCCCAGACTGTTTATGAATACAATACCTGCATTTCCCCTGCCTGAATCCTTTCCTTATTCATTGAAACACACACCAGCACCCCGTCTGCCTGTGAAATTCCTCTGCCATCCCCTGCAGCTTTTCCTCCTCTTCCTGCCCCGCAGTCTTTAACTGTACCATTCGTTTTGCCGGCAGATACGACGGGTTCTTAGCAAGGCTGATTCCATCCTTGATGCAAAGCAGCTGCGCCGTCTTAAATAATTCGATCTGGTTGACCTTATCCGCAATGCAGATGCGCCATCCAGTCTGGTCCGCAAGCGCCTGCAGCGTATCCGCATACTGCATCCCCAGCGCAGGCGATAAAAAGCCAAGCTCCAGATATTTTCCCCGGCTATCCTGCTTCAGGCTTTTCTTATCCGGCTTATGCGGCAGATCCGAAAACATTTGATCGATGCAGAAAAAAGCCAGATTCTGCTCCGCCTGCTCCACTGCTTTGGATGGCAGAAAAAAGCCTTTTTGCGGCTGGCCTTTGCTGTCAGCCGCAGATTCTTCATTTGCACTGCCGCCAGCAGGCATACCGTCGCCAGCGGTGCCTGGCTGTCCGTTGATCTGCAGCCTCCAGCCTGTTGTCTGGAAAAACCGGGCCGCCGCTTGTGAATCGGACAGATTGGATTCGGTATCCGTTTCTGTATGCAGCGGGTTCTTTTTCATGACGTCAGAATGTGCCCCGGCAGCATCACGCTGGCTGGACAGGGTTACCGCATAGCATTTTTTCTCCGCATAATAAGACATTTTTGCCAGTCTGCTTCCAAAAAGCACCGAAAGCAGCAGAGAAGCCGCATGATGGTTCATAGATGGGTGCAGCTGCAGCGTCCATCCTGTTTCGGCCACAAACTGATCTGCTTTTTCCTGAAAGGTATCCATATCCTGGCTGTCCGGAAAATCAAACTGAAGCAGCACTTCCTTCTGTGTACTGTGATAGCTGATCTTACGGTAAGGATGCTCCGGGAAAGCCGCTTCTACCTGCTTTTCCAGCTCCTGGATGGTCAGCTCCTTCGGCGCCTGCGCCTGTGCAACCTCTTTTGGTGTATTTGCTTCCAGTAAAAACAAGCGGTGCATATTGGGTGAAAAATAGCTGCTGTCTTGTAGAAGCTCCTGCATGTCCTGCCAGTCCTTCTCTTGATTGGCTGTCCTGCCGTACCAGATCTGTGCGATCTGCGGAACCGAAAATGCCCTTCCTGGATAATGGGCCTGCCAGAACTCCCAGAGCAGCTTCTCATCCTCTTTCATAAACGCACGCTGCATCTGCATCGTATATGCAGGTTCAAAAGATAACTGCTTCCGTTTGCTGCGGAGTGTGACCTCGTATGCTTGTCCGCATTCCGGCAAGTAAATCCGGCGGCGGTAGTCTTCGCCTGCCAGTTCACTGCCTAATTCTTCCATCGCGTCCCGATTGCCATGTACCAGAAAAACATGCCTGGAAGAAAGCCGTTCCAGTAAAGCCATAATCTCCGATTTATCGCCATGGGCGGACAGCCCGACTTGTTCGATCCGGCATTTTACGGCAACGGTGCTTCCATTGACCGTAAGCGTCTGCTCCTGCGGATGTTCCAACAGGTTTAAAAGCTGCCGCCCGGGCGATTCTTCATCCTGGTACCCGGTAATGATAATACAGGCATTTTCCATGGAGGCCATACGGCTGGCATACTGCGCGCTCGGTCCTCCGGTGAGCATGCCGGAACTCGACAGCAGAATCACAGGATCTGGTCCGGACAGCAGATCGTTCCGGTTTTGCGTCTGCAGCACGGGCTGGATTTCTTTGGTGTAAAACGGCTCGTTTCCTTTCAGAATCCGTTTGCCCAGCGCATTTTTTAAATAGGTAGGGTTTCTTGTATACATCGTATTAATATCCCGTACCATACCGTCCACATAGACCGGAACAGGCGGTATTTCCTGATTCTGGATCGCCGCCCGCAGAATCAGCAGCACTTCCTGCGCACGCCCAAGCGCAAAGGCAGGGATCAGGATTTTTTTCTTCTCCAGAATACAAGTCCTCACCAGCTCTACCAGACGTTTTTCTTCCACCATCCGGTTGGCATGCAGGCGGTTTCCGTAAGTCGTCTCCACAATCGAAACATCCGGACGCAGCTTCGGAATGCGGATACCCTCGATCGTCCGCTGTGCAAATGCAGAAAAATCACCGGAATAGAACAAACTGCCTTCCTCTGTCACCAGATAAACACATGCCGCTCCCGCAATGTGCCCGGCTGGATAAAACGTCAGCGTCACTTCCTCAAACAGCGGAAACGGTGTCTGGAATCCAACCGGAAATACCCTGCCCAGCATATCCAGCACATCCTGCTGTGAATAGTGAGGAATCTCGTCCTCTTTATAGTTCATAATTTTCAAACTGTCATATAAAAGCACCCGGGTCAGATCCGCCGTCATCGCCGTCATATAAATACGCGCCTGCGGATACGCCTTGCTGATGATCGGAAGCGTACCGATGTGGTCCATATGCGCATGGCTGATGATCATGGCATCCACCCCGCCCTGTTCCTGAATCGTCCGAAAATCCGGAATCGGGTCTTTGGAGGCAGACTGACGGATTCCGCAGTCTAACAAGATCTTTTTTCCGGCTATTTGGACATAGATACAGCTGCCGCCAATCTCCATAGCACCGCCTGAAAAATGCAGATTCATAATGAATCGCTCCTTTCTGTAAGGAAAATATAACTCAATATTACTATAAGGGAAAACAAACCAGACTGCAACTGCTATTTGGAATGAAATGTGCTATTACAAGCGTACCGCAATGTGGCAAAATGATAACCAGATGCAGTCAGAGTATAACCGTAGGCTGCAAGGCCAACATTACAGGAGGATAAAATGTTATGGAAAGACAAAAGATTTTCGGATATGTGCGTATCTCAAGCGCCGACCAGAACGAAGACCGGCAAATAAAAGCAATGCGGCAGATGGGCGTGCAGGAGAACCATATTTATGTAGACAAGCAATCCGGCAAGGACTTCAAACGCCCGCAATATGCAAAGCTGATCCAAAAACTGCGGGAAGGGGATCTGCTTTATCTGCTAAGCATCGACCGGCTGGGGCGCAATTACAAGGAAGTGCAGGAACAATGGCGCGTACTGACCAAGGAAATCGGCGTGGATATCTGCGTCATCGATATGCCGCTGCTGGACACCCGCACAGGAAAAGACCTGATGGGAACCTTTATCGCAGACCTCGTGCTGCAGATCCTTTCTTTTGTGGCAGAATCAGAACGGAATAATATCCGTAAACGGCAGGAACAGGGAATCGCCGTAGCCAAGGCAAAAGGGGTAAAATTCGGAAGGCCCAGCGTCAAGGTACCGCGGGAATTTCCCGAGATTGTGGCTGAATGGGAGCGCAAAGAAATTTCCTTTGATGAAGCGCTGGAAAAAAGCGGGCTGAGCCAGTCCACGTTTTACCGGAAGCTGCGGAGATACCGGCTTTTACAGCAAACGATGATCTGAAATGACATACCGCCGGATCAGCGACCATCCGATCCGGCGCAGCCTTAACAAAATCTATCGTTCTGCCTGCCATCCGCAGTAAGCTTTCTCTATTGTTCTGCCTGCCATCCGCAGTAAGCTTCCATCATACCGTTATTCCTGACTGTCTTCATGCGTTACCTGGCTATGCCTGTTCCGCTTTCCGCCGCGGACCTTCCTATATATGAAAACACCTGCCGCAATACCAACCGCAGCCACCGGCACCAGAATCGGCAGCGAACCGATCAGCCAGACAGCCAACGCCCGCAGCCACTGGCCCAGCGCATAGACATTATCCGAAAACCGGTTCCCAATCTCATCAAAGAACGAAATTTTGGATGAAGGAACCGTTGTTGTACGTTCAACTTCTATAATGTCCAGGTAAAGCGTACTATAATCGACCAGATTGTCATATGTCCTAAGCTGCGATTCATACGATTCAATCTCATAACGCACCTGCGTAAGCTGGCTCTGCAGCGCAATCACATCCTTGAGCTTATCCGCTTTTTCCATCAGCTGCAGCAAAGCCTCCTGTTCCGTGCGCAGCGCCTTCAGATGGCTTTCCATATCCACATACTGCAGGGTTACATTTTCGCTGCTGCGGCTTTGGTAGGTCACATTGGCATCGCTGTCGAGCAGCGTCAGTATCTGGTCCATCTGCTCCGCCGGAATCCGCAGTGTCAGATTCGCACTGCGGTTAATGCCGTCCGCCGCACTGCCGTTTGTCTCCGAATGCTCGATATAGCCTCCCGTTTGGATCACCTTTTGATTCACTTTTTCATAAAAAGAATCAAATTCCTTTGTCTCTACCGAATAATTGTATGTATAGATCAATTTTTGCTTCTGATTTTGGCCGGCGCCGGCAGCAGAAACACCTTCCGTCCCCAATGTTCCGGCGCCCTCTTCTTCCGCAGCCGCCGCAGATTTCATTTCCGCCATATCCTCTGAATAGCCTACGCCGTCATCCATAGCCTGATCGTAACTCTCACCGGCGTCTTCCATAACCGCATCATAAACTCCGGCGCTTCCGGCGCTTTGACTTGCTGCAGCATTGCCGTCATTTCCGCAGGCACTAGCTGTCAGGGCTATTAACAGAATGGAACATAGAATTGCTGTCATTGTTTTTTTCATCATAAATTCCTCCTCTTCGAATACATGAATCTGCTCTTTGCGCAAGCTGCTTCTGACTGTTCCTAACCGGAATAAAACAGAAAAGAAACACTTTTGACATTGTGTTGCGTTTTTTGGTGGCTAGGCGGACGCTGGATGAGGGGGAAAGGGCCTGGCTTCCAGCTCCTATTCCAGAATGTTAAGAATCCCTAGGCATTCTGCATTTACACAGTGGCA
>CANOET010000120.1 GCA_947564835.1 uncultured Eubacterium sp.
CCTCCAACGTCGCTGGAAGCCAGGCCCTTTCCCCCTCATCCGGCTGGTTTTCACACACTTTACATGAAAGTGAAATTCTGGTATTGTATAAAGTCTGCCGTAATCAGACTCTCCAGTCCACAGCCTGCAGAGTCGTCCGGTTAGCCACATTCCCTGGCTAACCAGGATCTTTCGCAAAGCAAAAACGCAGTATAATGTCAAAAATGTTTCTTTTCTGGCACATCCAGACTAAGCCCCGCAGTATAAGCTTTGTATCTGCGCAATTTGTTCTATTAAATGTGCAGATAATTCCGAAATACTCCCATATTTTTTTGATTTATGATATAATAAACCCGTACTTCCTGCCGATATAAAGACAAATGAAGTGCTTTTCCTGCGTAATCAAAGAAACAAAAACACAACATACAAGCGGAAGATAAAAAGAAGCAGAATAAGCATAAGAAGGAGTGGTGCAAAATGATAAAACCTGAAAATGTACAGGCTGAGGCAGCAAAAAAAGAATATGAAAACAATAAATTCCGCACTTTTCTGAAATGCCACGCGCAGGAACAGGAATTGGACCAGCAGTTTCAGCAGCTGCATCGGGAATTGTTTGCGGGTTATGACTGTAACAGCTGCAGAAACTGCTGTAAGCTGTATTATGGCTCGATTCCGATCACGGATGTGGAGCAGGATGCAAAGCATCTTGGCATGGATGTGAATGCGTTTGTGAATCAATATCTGGAGCTGGAGGAAAATTCCCCGGATTATCATACGAAACATATGCCGTGTGATTTTCTTAAGGAGGATGGTTCCTGCATGCTGGGGGAGTGCAGGCCGCTGAATTGTAAAAATTATCCTTATACGGACCAGCCGGACCGGCTGTGGTGCCTTTACAGTGTGCTTGAGGCGGTGGAGGTATGTCCGGTTGCGTTTGAGATTTATGAGAGGCTGAAAAAAGAATATAAATTCCGCTGCAGCAGATAAAAGGAATCATCAGCCGGGGCTTTGCGTTTGCAGGAAGGCCGCGGCTGATGTCTGCCTGTTATAAAAATTTTTTGATATTTGTGGTAAGCTGTTCTTCCAGGAGGATCAGCTTTCTGGCAATGTCTTTGGATGCTTCATCGGCTGCTTTGTATTCGTTTAAGTATTTGCGCAGCGATTTGATGCCCATATTGCAGCCGTCTGTCATCAGGTCGGCGATGGTCTGGTCGGATTCGTTCAGGACGAGCCTGGCATTTGTTTTCAGCCAGGACATGCCTTTTGCCATGGCGGGCGGTTCCTTGCCGTCGTCGTGGTATTGTTCCAGCAGGCGCTGGATTTCGTCTTTTAATGTGATGTGGCTGTTTTTGGCGCTGGAAAGGTTTTGCTTAAGGTCTGGGTTGCTGACATAGGCGAGGACATCGTCGATGGATGAAATGCCCATTTTGACCCCGGCGTCACATTCGCGCAGCAGCCGGATGGTATCTTGTTCGATCATGGTCTTTTACTCCTTTTTGGTGTTTTGTATGGAGTATGCCTGCTTTTCGGATTTTTTATACCAAGGACCTTTGTGATATTTACTAAATTATTGATAAATTTTTTATGAAAAATTTATAGTTGCCAGAACCACGGAAGTGTGGTAAATTAGATGCAGGAAAATTAAGATTGGAATTGTTACTGGCAGTCAGACCAGGCAAGACCCATAGTTATGATTCATAGGCCGATGTGAATACATAGGTGTACGAATGATGATTATGGGTCTTTTTGTTGTTTTTTTATTTAGCGTTTTGCATTTTTATAGATGACAGGTCGCGGAGGGAGCGTTATGGTCGCACGGCAGATTTTAAATAATAACCTTGTTTTAACGAAAAACAGTGCAGGCGAGGAGATCATTGTAAAGGGAAAAGGGATTGGGTTTCAGAAGTCCAAAGGGGATACGATTGATGAATCCAGGATTGAAAAGATATTTACGTTTGAAAAGTCCAGGCAGGGCAGGCGGTTCCAAAGCTTTCTTTCGTCTATGCAGGCGGAATTTATCGATCTGGCGGATAAAATCGTAGATTATGCCCTGATGCAGTATGATATGAAGCTGAGCGACAGTATTTATATTGCGTTAAGCGACCATCTGGAGGGGGTGTACAGCCGTTATGAGAACGGGATGCAGCTGCCCAACGGCCTGCTGTTTGATATCCAGCGGATGTACCGGCAGGAATATGATGTCGGAAAGCATGCGCTGCGGCTGCTGAAACAGGAAAAGGGGATGGAGCTGCGCAACGATGAGGCCGGGTATATTGCTATGCATTTTATTAATGCACAGACGGACCACGATATGGAAGATATTTATATGATTACGAAGGTGGTCGGGGAAGTGCTGGATTTGGTGCAGATGCATTTTGGAGTGGTTTTAAATGATGAGGATTATAATTTTCAAAGGCTGCAGACGCATCTGAAATTTTTTGCCCAGCGGCTTTTGATGGGCAATCAGTATTACGAGCAGGACGACGGCCTGTTTGAAGTGATCCGGGAGAGGTATCCGGATGTGTATGCATGTGTGTTAAAAATTGTGGTATATATTGAAGACCAGTATCATTACAATATGAACAAAGAAGAAATGCTGTATCTGATGATCCATATTGAACGGGTCAGAGGAAAATAAGCTGCTGCAAAGTCCGCTGAAACGGGGATTTTGCAGACGGCAGACAGGATATTTGTACGGTCAGGTACACAGCCAGCCGCGGAGGCTGTGGCCTTTCAGTAAATAGATGATATTCAGAAAAAGGAGTATGAGACATGGCTAAGGATTATAGTGCAACAGCCAGGCGGCTGGTGGAGCTTGCCGGTGGGAAGGGCAATATTCGTAAAGCCTTCCATTGTATGACAAGGTTGCGGTTTAATGTGAAGGACAAATCGCTGGTGGATGACAAAAAGATGACGGAATTGCCGGAAGTGGTAGGGGTGAACTGGCATAATGACCAGTGCCAGATTATTATCGGAAACGAAGTCAGTGCGGTATACAAAGCAGTGGAAAAGCTGGGCGTGGCGACAGAAGACGGCGCTGCACAGGGCCCGGCGGAGAAGAAAGGCGTTTTTTCCACGATCGTGGATTCGATTACCGGATGTATGACGCCGATGATCCCGGCGCTGACTGCAGCCGGTATGATGAAGGTGATTCTCACGATTTTAAACGCTTCCGGGCTGTTGACGGAGGCGAGTATGACGTATCAGGTGCTGAGCCTGATCGGGGATTCGGCGTTTTACTTTATGCCGTTTCTGATTGCAGCCAACGCGGCAAAGGTGTTTCATGTGAACCAGTCGCTGGCGCTGATTATTGCTGGTGTATTTTTGCATCCGACGTTTGTGAACCTGGTAGCAGGCGATGCGGCGATTACATTTATCGGGCTTCCGGTTACAAAAGCCAGCTATTCCTATTCGGTCATCCCGATTATCCTGATGGTGTGGATTATGTCTTACATAGAAAAAATGGTAGACGCGATCACACCGAAAATGCTGAAAATTATTATGCATCCGACATTGGTGATCCTGATTGCCGCGCCGATTGCGCTGATTGTGATCGGGCCGCTTGGGAATATTGCCGGAGACGGGCTGGCAGCGGTGATTAACTTCCTGTCTGCAAAGCTGGGATTTGTGATTGTCGGGCTGTTAGCGGCATTTTTCCCGTTTATCGTAATGACAGGCATGCACCATGCACTGACACCGATCGGCCTTTCCGCGATCGCAACGGGCGGTTCGGATGCGCTGATCTTCGTTTCGCAGGTATGCTCGAATGTGGCGCAAAGCGGCGCGTCGCTTGCGGTCGCATGGAAAAGCAGGGATAAAGCAATGAAGCAGCTTGCTTCTGCAGCCGGCATTTCCGCTGTGATGGGAATTACAGAGCCTGCCCTTTACGGTGTAACGTTAAAATTGAAACGGCCGGTAGTCGCGGCGGCGCTTGCGGCGGGTATCGGCGGTATTGTCGGCGGTATTTTGCAGGTTTCTTTGTATATTGCGCAGAACAGTATTATGGCTGTCCCGGCCTTTATCGGTGAAAAAGGGATGAGCAACCTGATTTACGGACTGATTATGATTGCGGTATCGTTTATCGGTGCCTTTGTCTTAACCATCGTGATCGGCTTCCAGGATGAGGGGGAGCAGGTGCAGGCACCTGGTGCGGACGAAGCAAAGGATCCGGTAAAACAGGTACCGCAGGCAGAAGGAAACAGCGCAGCAGGTATCACACGTAAAAATGTATCTGCCCCGGTCAAAGGGAAAATTGTAGAGCTTTCGCATGTGCCGGACCAGACATTTTCAGATAAAATACTGGGCGACGGCATTGCCATCCTGCCGGAAGAAGGAAAAGTATATGCTCCGGCGGACGGCGAGGTGTCCTGCGTCATGGATACGAAGCATGCCGTAGCGTTTACCTCGGCGCAGGGCCTGGAAATCCTGATCCATGTCGGCCTGGAGACCGTGGAGCTTAAGGGGAAGCATTTTACCTCGCATGTGCAGAGCGGGGCAAAGGTGAAGGAAGGCGACCTGCTGCTGGAATTTGACTTAGAGGCGCTGAAAAAGGCCGGTTATCAGACGGTAACGCCGGTGATTGTTACAAATGCCGGTGATTTTGTCAGCGTGCTGCCGATGCTGAAAGAAAACGAGCATGTGGTGAACGGGGACCAGCTGCTGAAGGTGCTGTAAACAGGGCCGGAACGTACGCAGCTGCAGGTTTTGGAAAACAATAGGCGGAGAATGGAGGAAGGCTGATTATGAAAGAAATCGCAGGGAAAGAAATCACAGGGTTTCCGGATGGATTTTTCTGGGGCGGCGCGACGGCGGCGAACCAGTACGAAGGAGGATGGGACGAAGACGGCAGAGGCCCTTCGATCGCGGATATACTGACCGGGGGAAGCGTGGGCAAGGAACGGCGGGTGACTCCGCCGGCCCCTCTGAAAGGGGAATTTTACCCGAACCACGAAGCTTCTGATTTTTATCATCACTGGAAAGAAGATATCGGGCTGTTTGCAGAAATGGGATTTAAGATGTACCGCATGTCCATCTCATGGTCCAGGATTTTTCCAAAGGGGGATGAAGAGCAGCCGAACGAAGCGGGCCTGCGGTTTTATGACCAGGTCATTGACGAGCTGCTCGCGCATGGGATTGAGCCGATGGTTACGATCTCACATTATGAAAACCCGCTGCATTTATCTTTGGAATACGGCGGATGGAAGAACCGCAGATTGGTGGATTTTTATCTGCGGTATACGAAAGTGCTGCTGGAACGGTACCGGGGGAAAGTGAAATACTGGCTGACGTTTAACGAGATCAATATGCTGACGGAGCCGTTCGGCGCGTATTTCTGCGCCGGGATGGCAGACCCTGCGGATAACAATGAGCAGTGCCGTTTCCAGGCGATGCATCATCAGCTGGTGGCAAGCGCGCTGGCCGTGCGTATGGCGCATGAGATTGACCCAAATAACCATGTCGGGTGTATGCTGGCTTATCATAACGGGTACGCTTATACGTGTCATCCAAAGGATGTATTTTATGCGCAGCAGTACGGGCAGATTCACAATTCGATTGCCGGGGATGTGCATGTGCGGGGCGCTTATCCAGGATTTGCGCGCAGATATTTTAAGGAGCATGGGATTACGCTTGCGATGCAGCCGGAAGATACGCAGATCTTAAAAGCGGGTACGGTGGATTTTGTAAGCATCAGCTATTATTCCAGTACGTGTGTAAGTATGACACAGGAGGGAGAGACGACAGCCGGAAACGGGACGGCGAATATCAAAAATCCGCATCTGGAGACTTCAGACTGGGGGTGGCAGATTGATGCGCTGGGGCTGCGTTATGTGCTGAACCAGATTTATGACAGGTACCAGATTCCGATTTTCATTGTGGAAAACGGGCTGGGCGCTGTCGATGAAGTGGATGCGGATGGAAAGATCCATGATGTGTACCGGATCGATTATATGCGCAGGCATGTGGAGCAGATGAAGGAAGCGATCCTGGACGGCGTGGAGCTGATCGGGTATACGTGCTGGGGGTGTACGGACTTGGTGAGCGCGTCGACGGGGGAGATGAAGAAGCGGTACGGGCTGATTTATGTGGATAAGCATGATGACGGAACCGGGGACCTGGGCAGGAGGCCGAAGGATTCGTTTTACTGGTATCAGAAGGTGATACGCAGCAATGGGGAGGATTTGCAGTAAGGAATTTGTGCTTCTGGCGGTGAAATAGAATCCCTGGTACTGTGTTGTGCAAGGAACGGTGAATCAGTACCTGGCTTTTGCGCAGCGCAGTACCAGCTAAATGCCCGATTTCAGAGTCCTCTCATCATGCGTGTGGACATCAGGCAGGTTTCCCCATTGGAAAAATAGATGATCCGGTTTTTCGTATCTGTTTCTTTGATATTCTTTTTGTTTACCAGAAATGAGCGGTGGCAGCGCACAAAATCGCCGCCCAGTGCCTTTGCCAGTTCTTTTAGGGTGCTGAAAAATTCAATTTGTCGGTCTTTTGCATGGAGGATGACTTTATGGATATTGCTGGAAGTTTCAAAAAACAAAATATCATCATAATCTATGCTGATTTTCCGGCCGCCGGTTTCAATTGTGTATACCTTGTGTGTCCGGTTGGTTTGCAGGGTATAGCGTTCCATTGCATGTAACAGGCATTCTTTGATTTTTAGTTCCGCTTCGGCAGGATTGTCTTTTAATACGAAGTCCATTGCTTCCACCCGGTACTGGAAAGTCATATAGCTTAGTTCAGAATGGGCAGTTATAAATATGATGAAACCGCGGGGGTCAAACAACCGGATTTGCTGCGCCAGCTGCATTCCGTTTAGATTGCTGCCCAAGTCGATATCAAGGAAATAAATGCCTGTGTTCTGGCTGCCATCCAATTTTTCAAGCAGCACATAAGGATCTCCCGTATCTAAAACCATCCGCATATCCAGTTCTTCGATCAGAACGGCATTTTGAATGGTTTGTACGATCAACTGCCGCTGTATGGCATGATCCTCACACACAAAAATATCCAGCATATGATGTTACTCCTTTCTGTCAGTAAGTTCCATATATTGCAGGAAGCAGCCGCATTGCATGGTTGTTTCCAGCAGCACATTGTCATAGGAACTGATGATTTTCTGGGCGTTGGAAAGCCCGATTCCCTGATGGCCGGCCTTTGTGCTAAAGCCGCTTTGCTTTAACTGATGCAATGCCGCGCCATGGTCTTGAAAGCGGTTGCTTATGGTTATTGACACGCCGGCCTCATGCTGAATGATATGTAAGCCTATTTGCGGCTGCTTAGCCGCAGAGGAGGCTTCTATGGCATTGTCTAAAAAAATCCCCAGTATTCTGGCGAGGTCTATGGTGTCCATAGGAAAACGGTCCACTCTGTCCGGAATGTCAATGACCACATCAATCCCTGATTCATGGGCGTAAATCAATTTTGCGGAGAGCAGGCTTTTGATTTCTATTACACCAATATTACTGAGTTGATTCAGCTTGTAATCACCTTGGTCAATCAGGTTCTTCGTGGGGAAGATTTTGGTCTCAAAAAACTGCCTTAATCCGTCCATATCGTCATTTGCAATATATCCCGACAGGGAGAGCAGAATATTGATATAATCATGTTTAAAGGAACGCAGCCCATGATACATCATTTCTAAATTATGCGTATAGTCCTGCAAATCCTGCAAGGTTTTCTGTTTTGCCTCTGCCTGTATTTTTTCCAGATAGAAACAGCGCACAGCCAGAAACAAAAAAAGCATAATAAGCAGATACCCTGAAAGGTGCAGGACATTATTATAGATCATTCTGCCGACAGAGCCGTTCTGCCCCGGAATCAAATCATCGAACAGATAGATGGTGATCAAAAGCAGCAATCCGGCGTCTATTAAATACCATGTCTGCCGAAGTCGTAAAACACTTCTTCCTGACAGCAATGCTTTCCTAAGCAGCCTGCCGCAAAATAAGGTAATCAAATAAAACAGAATCATGTAAATCAAATCAACACCGAAAGAAAGATACGGCTGATTCATAAAGGACAGGGGAATCCGCAGATACAAGGCATATGTCAGCAGATTATCTGTCACGGCAGTAAGTACAAACCCAATCATGCCCATACAGACATTTTGGGCGGCGGTATCCCGGCAGGCAGCCAATCCATAAAGGCATATTGCCACAAGAATGCCGAACAGGCCGTACGGTATACAGGACAGCAGCGTAACAGGCATTCCGGCAAGCAGCAACAGCAGATAAAGGATCATAAATGCTTTGAGGCTCATCCGTGTTGGCCATACGTTGCGGATTGCAAGGGAAAGCAGAAAAAATGAGAATAACATTTCTATCGTTTCCTTTTTGGTTTTTATTTTTCTAATTATACGTGATATCGATTTTGATATCAAGCGCTGCCGGCGAAAATTCGTGAATAAGTGCGTGTTCTGTAAGAAGAAAAACGCGCTTATTCACGAATTTTGGCATTTTAGGAATGTTTTGAAAGAATTACTGTTTTTTCTGGTATTCTATGCTGCGGTAAGTAAATTGATAAGGAGGCAAAAATGAAGAAGAAACGGATGTATGGGATAGCGCTCGTGAGCTGTTTGATAGCTGTTATGACAGGGTGCGGAAATGGTACGTATGATGTTGATATGGAGTTGGCGCAGACGGATATGGAAGCAATTGCGGTTCCGGAAGACGTGCTGGTGGTAGGGTTGGGCGAAGCCAGCCATGGCGTGAAGGAGTACCAGGAAATGAAGGCAAAAGTATTTCAGGCGCTTGTTGAGAATCATGGGTGCCGGGCTTTTGTGATAGAAGGCGATTTTGGTGGTGCGCTCAAGGTCGATGACTATATTCACGGCGGGGAAGGTACTGCGAAGGAAGCCGCTGCTCAGATCGGGTTCCGTATCTACCGCACAGAAGAGATGGAAGAACTGATTGCATGGATGCGCGCTTACAATGAAACTGCCGGAGAGGGCGCAGACCTGCATTTTTATGGCATGGATATGCAGAGGGCCGACAGCAGCAAGGAGTATGTATTCCGTGTACTGGAACAGGTTTCACCGGGCAGCAGTGCAAAGTACAGGGAGGCGTTAGCTTTTCTGAATGACGATGGGATGTATGATATCCGTACAGAGGCATTTGAACAGGGGATGTCTGTTGCAAAGGATCTGATTCAGAAAGTGGACAGCGCGGAGGAAAGCATTGCGGAAATGCTGGGAAACGAGACATTTGCATTTGCGAGGGAGTGTGCCTGCAGTATCTATCACTGCTGTGATATCAACAAATCCGACCGTGATTATAATACGGTGCGTGACAGCCATATGGCGGAAAAAGTGCAGTGGTTTATAGAGCATGGGGACGGAAGTGTTATTTTCATCAATGGGCATAACGGACATATCGGGAAGGTCAATTCTGCAAGCTATGACTGCCTCGGCAAGCTGCTGGCACAGCAGCTGGGGGACGGCTACTTTGCCATCGGCACGGATGCGGAAGTCACGTCTTTCAATTCCCAGACAGATGACGGGTTTGAGGAATTGACGGTGAAAAACCAGAATCCTTTGACTGCGCTGGCTGCAAATACGGAACAGGATTTTTACTATCTTGATTTCGGGGCGGCAGCTGCGGATAACGGCTGGAAGCGCATATTGTCAGAAAAGCAGGGGATGACTTCATTAAATGTGGCAGTAGTGACGGCGATGAAGGCATTTTATACCATACAAGCCATACCTGGTGATATGTATGACGCGATGATTATCTTTGGGGAAGTCTCGCCTACGACGCTTGTTTTGTGAGGGTATGAAGTATTTTATAATGGGTATGCGGACGGTTAGCCACATCCCCTGACCAATCAAGATCTTTCGGTTAGCCAAAGAATGTGGCTTGCCAAGCATCCAGCCCTTCGCCAAAGGCGAACTTTCCATGGGCTGGATGCCGTTACAGTTCGCAGCTGTCCTGCTTTTTGGGCAGGTGTGAACTGCGTTTTTTCCCTAATGAACATTTTATAGACCAGCAGGACGAAGTGGATAAGGAACGGATTACGGATACAAATTTTACAGTTTATGGGAAGATACCAAAGAAATACCATGTCGAGTGCGAAAGCAGCCTGCCGGACGGAAGAATCACCATAAGGCTTTTTGAGTATGATGCGCAGATAGCACTTGATGAGGGAGAGGTCAAAGAAGAAACGCTGACGGTGACATTTCCTAATACTGCTGTTTTGTATCTTCGGACTTACCAGAAAACGCCGGACAGAATGAAATATGTGATCGTTACACCAGGCGGAACAGTGCAGTATGACATACCGATTATGAAAGTACAGAAATATTCGCTTGACGATATTTTTGAAAAACGCCTGCTGATGCTGATTCCATTTTATATTTTTTCACATGAGAGCAGCTTTCCGGAGTATAAATAGGAACGAGCAGAAATTGGAGAAACTAAAAGCGGAATATCAGATTATCTTGGAACGACTTGACGGATTGGAACAGCAGGGATTGATCGGGGCGTTTGACAAACGTATAATCATAGAGCTTTCCGGCGATGTGATAAAAGAGATTGCACAGAAATACGAGAATGTGCAGAAAGGTATAGGTGGTATGATGAGCGGAGCATTGATTGAAACAAGCGCAAGGACTATTTTAAATCAAGGAATAAAACAAGGCATTCGTGAAACAAAAAAGCAGACAGCACTTAGGATGTTGAAAATGGGAAAGCTGACAATCGAGGAGGTTGCAGAATGTTCTGAACTCAGCGTGGCAGAAGTAGAGCAGCTCGCCGGACTCCAGACAGTGTAGAACAAAAAAGCAGAATACAAATTTTATATTGCAGCATAAAGCAGGGAAATAACTGACAATTCAGATTGTGATTTGATGATTTTTAAGGGAAATATTAGCTGTTATATTTTGTTATTAAAATACCCGCTAACCCTTGAAAACACTAAGTTTATCGCAGGTGAGATTTCCCTTAAAGTTTCCCTCGTGTTATATATTCCCATAGGACATTACAAACCTGATAAGGGAAAAAATGAGGGAAACAAAATCACATAAAATATTATAACACAAAACATACGGGAATTGTGAACTGTTGAAATGCTTTCAAAAAAATAATGAAAAGAGGGACAGATAAATAATGAATATGATTTATGCAACATACAATATCCACCATAACAGCATTGACATATACACTTATGTAGGTTACTTTTTGCGGATAGACTGCAATAAAGCAGAAAAAGGATTGAAAACCACTCCCTGCTCCGAATGTGCCTTAAATGCTTTGGCAATAGACGAACCGCTTGAATACACAAGATTGTATCTTATTCATTCATGCTAATATATGTTTGATAAGCTATTTGCTATAATT
>CANOET010000121.1 GCA_947564835.1 uncultured Eubacterium sp.
TGCCGTTACAGTTCGCAGCTGTCCTGCTTTTTGGACAGGTGTGAACTGTAACGAACAATATACAAAAACCCCGCTTTTTTTCACTTTCGTCTTGACAAAAAGTTATCATATATGATAACTTTTATACTGGATATCAAAGAAAAAAGAATGATGCCAAAACCTATTAAAGGATTAGTACAATATGGAAGAAGAAAAGCTGCAGCCAAGGCTGGACGTCATCAGCCAAATCCGGCAGATCCGCAAAGAGCAGAAAATGACACAGGAAACACTCGCGCAGCGTGCCGGAACAAAAAAATCCAATATATCCAGGCTGGAAAGCGGAAAATATAACCCCAGTCTCGACCTTCTGATACGTGTAGCGGCATGTCTTGGAAAACGGATACATATTTGGATGGAATAAAGGACAAAAAATGAGCAAAAAGCATTTACAGCAGACAAAAATTGTGGTACGGTTGCAGTAGGCAATCAGGAAGAGAATAAGAAGCGGCAGTCCGGGCTTAAGATTACGTGAACATAAAAATAAGCAGTCATAAAGACCCGTGAAAACAGCTGCGTTTTATGACAGGAGGGGAAATGGAGATTTCAGTATTAGACAAACAGACAATCCAATGTGTAATGACAGAAGCGGAGATAGCAGATTACGGAATGGACAAAAATACCATCTGGCAAAACGGCGCGCGTGCCGAAGACTTTTTCAGACAGATTATGAAACGGGCGCAGCAGGAAACCGGGTTTGAGAAAAACGGCGGGCAGATTGCGGTGCATGCAGCGTTTTTATCAGACGAATCCCTGGAGATTACGTTTTCCGTGAATGAATGGATGCAGACAGCGCAGGCAGAGCGTTTCGCGCGGGAAGCGCAGGCGGTGCAGACGGCTGTGGGGATGGAAACGGCGGTTTTTAAATGCAAAAGCCTGGATCATATGATGGAATTTTGCAAAAAGGCGCCTGCCGGGCTGGATGGTTCGCTATATCTATATCAGAACGTGTATTTTATGCTGGCGGATGTCCGGGAATATGGGGCGCATGAGATCGCTGTATTGTTTAATTTTGCGGATGAATATATGGATGGGATCTGTTATACGAAAAGTATTGCGGCATTTATCCGGGAGCATGGCAGATGTATAGCGCCGGAACATGCGGTCAGCGTGCTGCGGAAAATCTGACACGCTGTTTTTTTGCCTGCCGGACGGAAAAAGGTGCGGATTTTGCACTTGTCAAATTTAAACAGGAAAAAAGAAGGATCCTGATGTATGGCCTGCTTTCTTTTGGGAAATAGTATTTACTGTATACCAGAACGAAAAAGGAGGCTATTATGTCAGCAAGATTGGAAATAATAGATGTGTATGCCAGGGAGATTATGGATTCCCGCGGAAATCCTACCGTAGAGGCAGAGGTTACCGTAGCGGACAGTGTTACGGGAGAGATTACCTGTGCCAGGGCGGATGTGCCTTCCGGCGCCAGTACCGGGCAGTTTGAAGCGATGGAGCTTAGGGACGGCGGCAGGGAATACCATGGAAAAGGCGTGCGCAAAGCGGTTTCGAATGTGAATGGCCGGATTGCGCAGCTGTTACGCGGGAAAGATGCGCTGCACCAAAACTGGATTGATGAGCAGATGTTAGAACTTGACGGTACAGCGAACAAATCATCCCTTGGCGCAAATGCTGTGCTTGGCGTATCCATGGCCTGCGCCAGGGCAGGTGCGGATGCGTTGAAGATTCCGCTGTACCGTTATCTGGGCGGGTGCGGCAAAGGAACGATTCCGGTGCCAATGATGAATATTTTAAACGGCGGCGCTCATTCCAAAAACTGTATTGACTTTCAGGAATTTATGATTATGCCGGTCGGCGCCAAAGGCATCCGGCAGGGTCTGCAGTGGTGCGCGGAAGTATACCAGGAGCTGAAAAAACTGCTGGATCAGGACGGACACAGCACGGGTGTCGGGGACGAAGGCGGATTTGCGCCGGATCTGAAAGACACGTTTGAGGTGTTGGATTATCTGATGAAGGCAGTTACAAACGCGGGATTCACCCCGGGGACAGATATTTCCTTTGCTATGGACGCTGCCGCCAGTGAGCTGTTCCAGGAGGATGCCGCTATGTATTATTTTCCGGGCGAGACAAAGTCTTTGATCCGCAAAAATGCAGAAGCGCTGGAACAAAACCAGACCCAGGAATCTGAATGCAACTGTGAAGGAACCATGGTTGTGACCGAGGAAGTCAAAGACGGCTGTATCTGTGAACCGGACTGCAACTGCCTGACACCGGATACAGACGGACAGATGATTATGCGTTCGACCGATGAGATGATTGATTATTATGAAAAGCTCGTAGACAAATATCCGATTGTATCGATTGAAGATCCGCTGGATGAAGAAGACTGGGACGGCTGGCAAAAGATCACGCAGCGTCTGGGAAAACGGATTATGCTTGTTGGGGATGACCTGTTCGTGACAAACGTAACCAGGCTGATGCGCGGGATTCACAATGCATGCGCCAATGCCATCCTGATTAAACCCAACCAGATCGGCAGTCTGACCGAGACAATGCTGGCGATCCGTACGGCAAAGGAGCATGGCTACCGCACGATTATGTCGCACCGTTCCGGAGAAACGGAAGATACGTTTATTGCAGATCTGGCAGTTGGGATGCATACCGGGTATATTAAGACCGGAGCGCCGTGCAGGAGTGAGCGTGTGGCGAAATATAACCGTCTGCTGCGGATTGAAGAAGAGCTGGAAGGTGTGCGGATGCATTAAGAAGGGCTGCAAGGCTGCAGAAGCATGAAGAAGGGCGCGAGGCTTGCAGAAGTATTAGAAGGGCCGCAAGGCATATGGATGAAAAAATACGGAAAAGTCCGGGTGGAATGCCCGGGCTTTTGGCGTTGGCAAGATATAAAAACCAGGCAGATTGCAGCAAGTCTCTTAAGAAAAAAATCAAAATGTCCGATATAATAAAATAAGCATTTATCAGATTTTCCATTTGGCCGGCGGCAAAAATGGGAGACGGAATCAGCATGTACACAGTATAGGGAGGAATGTTAAGTTGTAAAAAACATAGACAAATATGTTTTAAAGTGATATAATGTGTTCACAAAGAAGGAGTTTTTCTATGAACACAAAAATATCATAAATTATAAGCCAAAAGATTTCGTAGAATTATTAGGTGTGTCGGTTAAAACATTGCAGCGCTGGGACAGAGATGGATATTGTTATTTATGCAAGATTTACAACCAGAAATCAAAAAGATGATTTAAAAAACCACGTTGAATTTTTGAAACAATTTTGCAATGCTAAAGGTTTTATCATAAATCAGTGTATGGAAGATTTTGGAAGCGGGCTAAATTAAAATCGTAAAAAATGGAACAGGCTGTTTGAAGAAGTTATGGAGAATAAGATAAAAACAATCATAATTTCAAATAAAGACAGTTTTATTCGGTTTGGATATGACTGGTTTGAGTAATTCTGCGAAAAATTCTATACGGAAATAATGATTGTAATAATGAAACTTTTTCAACAAATGAAGAATTTGTTCAGGATATTATATCAATATTACATGTATTTTCCTGCAGATGATACGGGTTAAGAAAATATAAAAACCAGATAAAGGAGGATACGGAAATTGCTGAAGAGCTTTAAGACGGAAATACAGCCGACACAAGAACAAATAAAAAAAATAAATAAAACAATCGGTACATGCAGGTTTGTCTATAATTTTTATCTTTCTCATAATAAAGAACTTTATGAATAACAAAAGAAATTTATATCCGGCATGGAGTTTTCAAAATGGCTGAACAACAGCTTTATTCCTGCTCATCCAGAATGCGTATGGATAAAGAAAGTCAGTTCAAAATCAGTAAAACAAAGCATTATGAATGCTGAAAAGGCATTTAAAAGATTTTTTAAACAGCAAAGCGGATTCCCCAGATTTAAGAAAAAGAATAAGTTAGATGTAAAGATGTACTTTGTCAAAACAGAAGCAAAAACGGTTATCCCATGTGAAAGACATAGAATAAAGATCCCAACGCTTGGATGGGTCAGGCTGAAAGAAAAAGGCTATATACCAGCTTCCAAACAAGGGTATGTGATAAAAAGCGGCACAGTTTCCCGTAAAGCAGGAAGATACTATGTGTCCGTCCTGGCGGATATCCCTGATACAGACAAACCACAGTTAAACGGTTTCGGATTAGGGATTGATCTGGGTATCAAAGAGTTTGCAGTCATAAGCAGCGGTATTGTAAAGAAAAATATCAATAAAACCGGGACAGTAAAAAAACTGGAAAAAAGATTAAAAAGAGAACAGCGTTGTCTATCGAGAAAATACGAAGACATAAAGAAATGCAGTAATGAAAAGAAAGGAGGAGCTACTAGGCAAAATATCCGGAAACAAGTATTAAAGGTACAAAAACTTTATCAAAGGATAGATAATATCCGTATTGATTACATCAATAAATGCGTAGATGAGATAGTGAAAACCAAGCCATCTTATGTTACCATTGAAGATTTGAATGTAAAAGGTATGATGAAGAATAAGCATCTTTCAAAAGCAGTTGCTTCACAGAAGTTTTATGAATTCAGGACAAAACTGGAAGCAAAATGTAAAGAATCAGGAATTGAATTAAGGATTACAGACAGATGGTATCCATCAAGCAGGCTCTGTCATGAATGCGGATGCATAAAAAAGATTTAAAACTTTCTGACAGGGTATATATTTGTGAATGTGGATACCATACAGACAGGGATTTCAATGCAAGCCTTAATTTGAGAGACGCTTTGGCTTACAAAATAGCATAATCAGGTATTTGTAAGTATGTACCGATGGCTTAGTCGGAAATTTACGACTGTGGAGTGTACAAGAGCCTGCGAGTAGCGAGCTGGCAACGGCCGCGAAAGCATACACGATGAAACAGTAAGGAATGTCTGTGAAGACTTCCAATATCTCGATATGGATATATTTGTCTATATTTTGAGTAGCAGGTCAGTGATGGGCAGGGAAGAGGTATCATTAACATACACCGGCATTATGAAACAGGGAGATCAAAGAGTTGTTAAGATCCGGTTTGCAAGAAATGGAGAAAAGGATTTTGCAGAATGCATCCTGCCGGGCGGAAAAATAGAAAAATCACAGGGATTCTCTGAAAAGGAGCTGGCGTCCCTGCGTTTTTATTTAAAGGCAAATGAAAAAGAGCTGTATCAGAAAGCAAAAGAAATTACAGGGCTGCGGGGGTTTTTGCGTTCTTGAATGGTAAGATGCATGATTGATATGGGGGTGTGGCTGGGCGGACGCCGGATGAGGGGGCGGGGGACTGGATTTCGGCTCCTATTCCAGAATGTTAAGAATCCCTAAGTATTCTGCATTTACACAGTGGCACCGGCCGGGCGCGCCGCCTAGTTCGCCCTGGCTAAACGCCAGAAGCTAAAGGCGCCGCTGGGCTCCGCCCCTGCTTTATAGAGCAGAATACTAAGGGCTTTTAAACATTCTTCCAACGTCGCCGAAATCCAGTCCCCCGCCCCCTCATCCGGCTGGTTTTCACTGGCTTTACAAAGATTGCAGCGAATATTATGGCTAAGCGTCAGTCTGGCCGTTGTTCAAAGTAGAAGGCTATGCCTGCTTGTATAAAGCCTACGGCAAAACGGTTGATGCCATTGCCGAAAACGATATAACCATGACATTTGTCCGTGACAATAAACCGTCCGGCTTGTTTGCGTATTTTCAGGAACACGGTTGTCAGATGTCAACTCCCTTTATAAGGAATTTATTACATCATGGGCAATTATGTACGTCAATCAGGATAGCGGCGACTGATAAGCCTTCGGGCTCAGGATCTCCAGACGTTACAACGTACTCTGTAGTGTACTGATGTCCCTAGAACAAGTATACAATAATTTAAGGCTTATGGGAACTAAAAACTTTCATTATCATTTGTGCTACCGCAAGTGGCATGGTAACCAGCCTGAGAAAACCAGCCAGGCCCTTTCCCCCTCACCCGGCGTCCTCCCAGCCAATACCCCCGCCCCAATCTCAAAAGCTTAACAGCGCCTTTTCTTTATCTCTCAAAGCAGAGCTCTTTTTTCATGCACCCCGTTTCAGTCCACCCCAGGATACCCTATACGGTTCCGCATTCGTAATATTCATAAAGTCTTAAGATTTTCAATAGTTGGAACTTCATAAAATTTCCGTTACAATGTATCTATGACCGGTCATTATGCATGTAACGGATTTTTCCTGCGCATGCAGATTATAGTTGGAGGAAGTTATGTATAACATACTGGTTTGCGATGATGAAAAAGATATCGTATCCGCTGTGCGCATTTACCTTGCCAGCGAAGGATATACAGTATACGAGGCGTATAACGGCAGGGAAGCGCTTGCGGTTATGCAAAGACAGGAAATCCATCTGGTGCTGATGGATATTATGATGCCGCATATGGACGGCATCGAAACAATGGTGAAAATCCGGGAACACAGCAACGTGCCGGTGATCCTGCTGACAGCCAAAGGAGAAGATACCGATAAAGTGCTTGGGCTGAATGTCGGTGCGGATGATTATGTTACCAAACCGTTTAACCCGGTAGAGCTGCAGGCAAGGGTCAAATCCCAGCTGCGCCGCTATATGCAGCTGGGCGGAGGCAGGCAGAGCACGGATGATAAGCTGGCAATCGGCGGCATCGAGCTGGATGACAAGTCTAAGGAAGTCACGCTGGACGGAGAGCCGGTGGCGCTGACACGCACGGAATATGATATTTTAAAGCTGCTTATGGAGCATCCCGGCCAGGTGTTTTCTCCCAATGAAATTTATACGCAGGTATGGAAGGATGTTTCTTTTGGAACGGAAAATACAGTCGCTGTACATATCCGCCATTTACGGGAAAAGATCGAATATGACCCGGCACAGCCGCGGTTTTTAAAGGTGGTATGGGGACGCGGCTATAAGATGGAAGATATCAAATAGGGATCAAAGGCGCTCGGGCGGTTCTGGCCAGACAGCCTGGACGCGGAAAATGGAGGTTTTATGATGGATCGATTAAAATCAAGCCTGGCAGCGAAAGCGGCTGCGATGGTTTTGTTGATGGTATCGCTGATGCTTCTGATTATAAGTGTCTGCGGAATGCTGGTGATGGATGCGGCAGGCGGTTACCGGATCCGCAAGCAGGATATGCTGAATCGGGCATATGAAGAAATCTGCAGAAGATATGCGGTTACAGCGATGGCGGGGTATTTGGATGAGGACAATGGGGAAACGTATCTGCAGCAGCTGTCACAGACGAATTTCCGGTATGCAATCCTAAAAGCAAAAAGCCGGGAAAAAGCGGACTTCAGCGATCCGGACCGTTACGTGGCCGGAAATGCGGGACGGCTTCCGGATGAGAGAGAGCTGTATTTTGAAGAATTTGATATCGGTGAAGATACGTGGTTTGAAGTAGGGAACGGCAGTATTTTGGACAATTACTATACCTATCATGATACTACTTATTCGGATCTGGAATATATCGTTCATGGCTGGTATTATGACCTGGACAGCAGGACTTTTTATGTACGGGGAGAAAATGAACTGTTTCCGATAGCGGAAGGTACGATTTATACGGCAGACGGTGAAGAATTAACCCTGCGGGCGGCCAGCCGGTTTGTGGAAAAGGAACAGACAGAAAACGGGCCGGTCTGGAAGTGGGTCAATTGCCTGACCATTTCGGTTCCGGGAGGTATGCATATCGATATCAATGACATCCGGATCTTAGACGGGGATGCAGACAGGCTGGAAGATTATGGAAAGGTCAGGGAAGAATGCCCGCATTACTTTGATGCAGATTTGTTTTTTATCCAGCAAGAAAACCCTACGCAGCATTATATTGTGGCATCTTATGTCCATCTGCCGCTTGCCGGTGCAAAGGCTTTTATGGACGGCGATATGTTTATGCAGGCAAAGCTTCTGGTGGATTTTGCCTACCGGATGCGGTATGCCGGGATTGCAGTTCTGGTGGTGTCTTTGATACTTCTCGCTGCGTCTTTTGCGTTTTTGATGGCGGCCGCGGGGCACCGGAAGGGGCAGGAAGGCGTCCGACCGCATTTTACGGACTATGTGCCGCTGGATCTGCATTTTGCAGGGGTGGTCCTGGCGGAAACGGCGGTAGTATGCCTGACGGTCGTGTGTGTACAGGCGGCGTCTGGCTGGAGTAGGAATGATCTTTCGGGTTTGGTGTCCGCATCGGTTGCTGTTGTCTGCGCAGGCGTGATTGCAGTGTTGATTGCGGTTAACTGGTGCATGAGCTTCGCGGTCCACCTCAAGCTTGGAACGTGGTGGAAGCATACCCTGATTCGTATGGTATTTAAAAAATGTATGCATCTGTGTTCCAAAATGGTATATTACAGCATTTGCCTGGTACGCGGTTTTTGCAGGAGCATCCCGCTGTTCTGGAAAGCATGGCTGGGGCTTGGAATGCTGGCTTTTATAGAATTTGTGGCGATGCAGACCAGCTGGGTGGATACGGATTATAAGGTCTTTTGGGTCATGGAAAAAATAGTGCTGTATCCGCTTGTGATCCTTGTATTGGTGCAGCTGTACAGGCTTCAGAAAGGGGCGCGCCGGATTGCGAACGGACAGCTGGATTACCAGATTGATACAAGGCTCATGTTTTGGGAGATCAAAAAACACGGCGAGTATCTGAACGATATCGGAAAGGGGATCAACAGCGCCGTGAACGAACGGATGAAGAGTGAACGCTTTAAGACGGAGCTGATTACAAATGTATCCCATGACATCAAAACACCACTGACCTCGATTATCAATTACGTCGACCTGCTGCAAAAAGAAGAGATTGAAAATCCGACCGTGCAGGAATATCTGGAGGTACTCCACAGACAGTCAGCACGGCTGAAAAAGCTGATTGAAGACCTGATGGAAGCATCCAAGGCATCCAGCGGCAGTCTGAGTGTGGTCATGGAGCAGTGCGACGCCGGCGTCATGCTGGTGCAGACCGTTGGCGAATTTGAAGAAAAGCTGATGAAAGAACAGATCGAGCTGCAGATCAAAAGGCCGGAAGCAGACATCCTGATTGAAGCAGACCACAGGCATTTATGGCGGGTTTTTGACAATCTGATGAATAATATCTGCAAATATGCCCAGCCATTGACACGCGCCTACGTCAACCTGGAACAAAACGGACAGCAGGCAGTGATTACGTTCCGCAATATTTCCAGATACCAGCTCAATATCAGCAGTGAAGAGCTGATGGAGCGTTTTGTGCGGGGAGACAGCTCACGGAATACAGAAGGCAGCGGGCTTGGCATTTCGATTGCAAAGAGCCTGACGGAGCTGATGGGCGGGACATTTGCACTCGTTGTGGACGGGGACCTGTTCAAAGTCGTGCTGACATTCCCGCTGTATGGATTTAACCAAAAGACACATACAAGCCGGCAGCCGGCGGACAGAACCGGGGAGGCGGCAGGGTATCTTGTGCAGAAAGAAAGCTTCCAGAAAGAGTCCGGTATGCTGAACGGCCTGGCAGCAGGCGTCCGTCAGGCGGGCGCCTATGCAGCGGGTGTCGGACAGGGTGTGGCGGATAGGACCGGACGGATGTTCTGGCGGGCCGGGAGATTTGCACATCATGTCAGACAAGCGGCCAGGCAGGTGCAGGAAGAGGAAGCGGCGCAGATGCAGCCGGAGAAGCAGGAGGAAAAGTATGAATCTGACAGCCGGTGAGTGATGTTTTGATTTCAGCAATAGAATTGAAATTGACATAGTGTTGCGTTTTTGTTGCTTCCCGAAAGATCCTGGTCCTGGTTAGCCGGGAGAATGTGGCTAATCGGACGCCTCTGCGGGCTTTACAACACCTGAATCTGCGTTTCATGTGAAGCCTGCGAAAACCAGCCAGAAGCCAGGCCCTTTTCCCCTCATCCGGCGTCCGCATAGACATTCAAAAACGCAACATAATATCAAAAATGTTTCTTTTCTGGTTTATCCAGGTTAGGCAGTAATTTCAGCCAACTCATGCAACCATTCAGACAGGATGCTTCATGAGATGACTTTTTGGATGTGCCCGGTCCGGCAGAAGGGAGCTGTAGCCTGGGGGGGGGTGGCCTTGCATGGCCTGTAATCAGATATTGACAATTGACAATACCTTATATAAACTGAAATTCAGGTATGCTAAGGAACTGTCCATAAATAACTTTTAAATAGTGCATAGGATTTTTCTTCGATAGATTTGCTCAAAAATCAGGCGCATACAGTCTATGTAACTGATTTTTGAGCAGCTCTACCGGAGAAAAAGACAGCTGCCATACAAAACAGGAGGAATTTTATGCAAATCGAAACCATGCTTGCACTGCAAAGCAGTTTACAGAAAGACGATTCACAAGCGGATCAGCTGCAGCAGACAGATTTGATGCATTTAATACTCAAAATCAATCAGGACGTCAACCGCCATGGATTGTGTGAACTGGAAGATTATGAAAGCAAAACCGCGAGATTTCCGCTGCTTGACAGAGGGCTGAAGCTTGTAAGAGGAGGAGCAGAGCCGCAGGTAGTAGAATCTGCGCTGCTGCATATGGCTTTTGCCAATCATATCGCTTTGCTGGAAAGCCTGCTTGTGATCGAGGGCGTTTGTTCGATTCAGATGCTCCGGCCTGCGGAATTGACAAAAGAATTGCTGTTATCTTATTTTACGTTTGAGGTGCAGGATGAACTCAGAAACAGCCTGCCGCAATTGCACATAGATTCCAGTACACCATTAAGCAAGAAAGAGGTTGAAAAATTGCTGAAAAAACAGGACGGAACAGAAATTCACCCAACATCAGGTACATTTTTATGAAAGCCGAATACATTGGTATAAGAACAATGCAATGAGGTATGATAAGGATGGACGATTTTCTTGGAAGGAATAGCGGGCAGATGCAGTGCCGGGGGATGCTTCATATTGTGGAAGCAGGAGATACGCTTTATAAGATCGCAAGGAAGTACGGAGTGCCTCTGTCAAGGGTGATCTACGCCAATCCATATGTAAATGTGTACAATCTTCAAGTCGGCGATGAAATCTGTGTACCGGTTATGATGCCGCGGATGCCCGCACAGCCCCCTGCAGCCGGAAGGCAAGACCAGATGCAGATGGTGCCGGATCAGTTGGGCAGTGCAGCGTCACAAATGCCGCAAAGCCAAATGGGCAGCATGATGCCAGGCAGTCCCATGGGAAATGGAGCAATGCCAGGCAGTCCCATGGGAAATGGAGCAATGCCAGGCAGTCCCATGGGAAATG
>CANOET010000122.1 GCA_947564835.1 uncultured Eubacterium sp.
AAACAGCCTGATGAGCTATTTGAATTATCAATTTCCATTGGGTATTACAATCTTGCATTGTGCGATTATTATTTTATGCAGTGTGCTGATTACAACAGGGGCCTTAAAGCAGCAAAGCAAGTTATCCATGATGGAAGCTCTGCGATAATAGAAGGAGGTGGCAGACTATGACATGGCCTTTTGAAAATGATACCGGCGCTATTGTGAAAAAGTATGATAAAAATCCGACCTTCTTTCAGATGGATTTTGAAATACCCGGACATTTCACGTCATTTAGAAAACCGTCTGCGGCATACAGGTTGTTCCAGCGTTTTGGGAATGATAGAATTAAATTTTACAGGAAAGACACATAAAAAAATCGGCATTTTCAGAAGGAAAAATACTATGTATAATAAAAATCTTAAAATATTAGGCTGTATGGTTTTTGTAACTGGTGCTTTATCCGGATTGGCCGGGTGCAGCTGTATGCCATCCAAACCAATCCGGACAGAAGAAAAAACAATTAGCTCTGACGTTGGTGATACTACAACAGAATGCGATGCAGATAGGAAGGATCAAAAAAGAGACTTCGATGCAGAGGAACCGGATACGGGAAGGGCTTATGAAGGCCTGCCAGGAGATGATACCGGTTTGGGTGAAGTGGAGATTGTGAACGCAGCCGAATTTGGCAACCCAAAAGAAGTGTTGGATCATATGCCGATTGTATCAAATGTTACAGTTATAAAAACAGGAGAGGATGAGTTACAGATTGAGTTTGAATTAGAGAATGTGGGACTCTGCACTTTTGCTGCCGGTAAAGGAGAGAAATTCGTTCTGCCGGATGAAGTTTTTGTGGATTCCACCAAAATTGAATGGACGGCATCCACCGCAGACGGGGAATATCTTTTTCCTTATATGAGGGTTAATGAAACAGGGGATATGTTTATGATAGACTGGGCATATAACGGATACTGCTTTGCTGTCTATGGGAAATCGCCCCAGAATACAAGTGACAGGGATATGGCCGGAAAGATTGCGTTGGCAATGATATACAATTTGGGGGAAGCGGAATCATGGTGTGATCAGATTTGGAAAATTGAGGCAATGAGGGACATAAATTCAGAAAGTTTTGGATTTTTGTAATCATTAGAGAGGAGAAAGGCAATGAGTAAATACAACGCGTTATGGGAATATGTGCAGAAAAGCGGAAAGGAATCATTTCAGCTGACCTTTGAGGAGATTCAGGAGATTGCTGGGATACCGATTGACCACTCTTTTCTGAAATATAAGAAAGAGCTTGCAGATTATGGCTGGCAGGTCGGGAAAATATCCATGAAAGAGCAGACGGTACTCTTTCATAAATACCTTCTGTTTTGACTCGGATTTTTGACGCTGTTGAGAGTTGATAGCTTTTACAGTTCCAACGTCTGGAATCTTTACAAGATCCGGAAGATCTGGTATGCTTATACAAGAGTACAAGACAGGAGGTTTTTTCATGCGTGCATGTGGAGTATTGCTCCCAGTGAGCAGTTTGTCATCCAAATACGGCATTGGATGTTTTTCAAAGGAAGCATATCAGTTTGTAGATTTTCTGAAAAAAAACGGGCAGGGCTATTGGCAGATTCTGCCTTTGGGACAGACCAGTTACGGGGACTCTCCCTACCAGTCTTTTTCAACATTTGCAGGCAATCCGTATTTTATCAGTCTGGAAAAGCTGGTCAGCAAGGGGCTGTTGAAAAAAAAGGACTGTGATTCCTGTGACTTTGGCAGCGATCCTGCGGACGTAGACTACGGAAAGCTGTACCGGGTGCGTTACCGGCTGTTACAAAAGGCGTTTGAACTGTTTTATGATATCAAAGACGCCGAATTTGTGAGGTTTTTGGAATTTCAGGAGCAAGAGTCGGCATGGCTTCCCGATTATGCCCTGTTTATGGCGCTGAAGGATCATTTTAATGGAAAAAGCTGGATTGAATGGCCGGACAAGATCCGCCTGCGCGAACCGGAAGCGCTGCAGGACTATCAGGAAAGGCTAAAGGATCAGATTTTATTTTATGAATATTTGCAGTATGAATTTTTCAGCCAGTGGGAAGAGCTGAAACGCTATGCCAACGGGCAGGGGATCCGGATTATCGGGGATATCCCGATCTACGTGGCTTTGGACAGTGCGGATGCCTGGGCGCAGCCGGAATTGTTCCAGTTCAATGAAGAGCGGCGGCCAAAAGCAGTTGCGGGGTGCCCGCCGGATGCGTTCTCTGCGACCGGGCAGCTGTGGGGCAATCCGCTGTACGACTGGGAGTATCATAAAAAGACAGGCTATGCCTGGTGGATCCGCCGGACCGGCGCGTGCTATAAGATGTACGATATGATCCGTATCGACCATTTCCGCGGATTCGACGAGTATTATTCGATTCCGGCAAAGGATCCGACAGCGGAATTTGGCACATGGGAAAAAGGGCCGGGCATCGCACTGTTTGACGCTCTGGAAAAAGCGCATGGCAGGCTGGATGTCATCGTGGAGGATCTGGGGTATATTACAGATTCCGTGCGGGAGCTGGTGCGCGCGGTCGGTTATCCGAATATGAAGGTGCTGGAGTTCGCATTTGATGCAAAAGACACGTCCGGGCCGAAGGACTATCTGCCATATAATTACGATAAAAACTGTGTCGTGTATACAGGTACGCACGATAACGAAACACTGCGCGGCTGGCTGGATTCCATTCCGAAAGCGGATTATGGGATGATTGAGCGGTATCTGGGACGCAAGATTGCCGACCGCAATGAGATGGTCACAGAGGTTATCCGCCTGGCACAGGCAAGCGCGGCAAATCTATGTATTATTCCGATGCAGGATTATCTGGTTTTGGATAACAAAGCCAGGATGAATGAGCCGTCGACGCTTGGAAAAAACTGGAGATGGCGGCTGCTGCCCGGCCAATTGACGCTGCAGGCGGGGCTTTTGATGAAAAATATGGCAAAGACTTACGGCAGGCTGCCGCGTCAGGATGCGGTAGACAACCGGAAAGAAGGAAAAAAACAGGCAGCAGGGGATGCCGGGCAGGATGTGCCGGAAGTTCAAAAAGCAGCGGGTTCTGCTGGGGATCATCCGGTTGCTGCAAAGAAAGAAAACGGTGATTCTACAGCTGCTGTAGAAAAGACCGGTGGCAGGTCTGCGGCTGCTGCGGGGAAGACCGATGGCGGTTCTGCGGCTGCTGCGGGGAAAGTGAATGGCGGCTCTGCGACTGTTACTGTAAGAACTGACAGCAGGTTTGCGGCTGTTGCGGAGGAAAATGGCAAACAGTCTTTGGATACTGCGGAAAAATCTGGCAGCAGATAAGCTACATAAAAATCTACAAGAAAAGATCCTGGTTAGCCAGGGGACGTGGCTAACCAAGATCTTTCGGGAAACCCCAAAACCGCAACACAATGTCAATTCTGTTTCTTTTCCGCTTACAATCCGCGATAAACCTCCATCAGCATCGCCGCCGACTTTTCCCACGTATATTCCCCTGCCCGTTCCACCCCTGCTTTCCGCATCTGTTCTCTGCATTTCTCATCAAACATCATCCGCTCCATCGCACCGCAAATCTCCTCCAAGCTTTCCGGATTCACCAGCAGCCCCGCATCCCCCACAACTTCCGGCAGGGAGGCCGTATGGGACACAATCACCGGCACCGCGCATGCCATTGCTTCTAACGGCGGCATGCCGAATCCCTCGTACAGTGACGGAAACAAAAATGCCCTTGCTCCGCACAGCAGCAGCGGGCGGTCTTCCTGTGCCACATATCCGGTAAACAGAATATCCTGCCCCAATCCCAAGCTGCGGGCTTTTTGGTAAATGCCTTCACACAGCCATCCTTTTTTTCCGGCAAGCACCAGCTGCGGCACATTCCTGTATTTGCGGTGCAGCCTAGCATATGCCCCGATCAGCCGCTCCAGGTTTTTGCGCGGTTCGATTGTTCCCATATATAGAAAATATTCCTGGCGGATGCAGTATTTCTTACGGATCTTGCAGATTTGTTCTTTTGGATAGCCCGGATGGAACACGGAATGGTCAACGGCGCAGGGGACCACGGTAATCTGTTCTTTCGGGATTTTTAAGTATTTTATAATTTCAGATTTGCTGAACTCCGATACGGTTATGATGTGGTCTGCATGCTTGCATGATTTCCGCATGCAGAGCAAAAGCCAGATCCTGGTCCTGCGGCTTACGGTGTGCGGGCAGGAAAGGTACGCCATATCGTGGAAAAAGGTTACCCGCCTGCCAGCTGCCCCGGGTGGGACTGCATAGTTAAAAAACTGCGTAATATCTGCCTTTGTCCGGAATAACATCCGGTATGGCACTGGAAGAACGATCCAGAGCAGCTTGTACAGTGTGTGGCTGATGCGGCTGCTGCACTCGATCTGGCATCCGGCCCTGCGGTAAACGTCCAGCATGCCCATCTGCCTGTTTGTGCGGCCTTCCCGGAAGCATTGCAGCACACAGGTGTTTTGCGGATCTTTTAACAGCTCCAGCACCAGATGATGTGTATTCCATGCGATCCCGGTCCGCTCCTCCTTTAATAACAGTTGTCCGTCAAAAGCAATTTTCATTTTTTCAAACCCCGCTTGTAACCTTTCTTCCTGTTTTGTATTTTCCCGTATGGCAAAGCTTTTCAAAAACTCTCCGATGCCTGTCTGCCATTAATTCCTGTGTGTAGTTTTTCTGTACCATCCGGCGTGCGTTTGCACCATACTTTGTGCGCAGCGGCTTATTTCGCGCCAGTTCCTCCATGGCTGCCGTCAGCTCACGGATGCTGCCGGGGGTTACTGTTTTTCCGGTTACCCCGTCGATACTGACATACGGCACGCCGCTTTCTAAGGCGGTATTGATCACTGGTTTTCCAAATGCCATCGCTTCCAGCTGCACTACCGCAAATGCTTCTGCCTTGGAGACAGACGGAAGCACTAAAAAATCGCAGGCTTCGATTTGGTCCATTTTTTCTTCCTCGGAAATCATTCCGGTAAAGGTTACATTTTTTAGCTTCAAAGCAGCCGCGAGATCTTTCAATTCCTGTTCCAGCGGCCCGCTGCCGACCAGGACCAGCTGGCAGTCTGTATGCCTGATTTTGGCAAACGCTTTCAAAAGCACGTCGCACCCTTTGTACCAGACCAGCCGTCCGATAAATAAAATCCGTACCGGGCGGTTTGCATTTGCAAGCAGATCCTGCGCCGTTGATCCGGCTTTCTGCCGCTGCGCTTCACAGGCATTCTGATAGGCGGTCCCTCTGTCCAGATATTCCTGGTCCACGCAAAACGGAATCACACTGCACTTTTTACGGTAATGCCGCAGCAGGTCAGAATTTTTGATATTTTCCCTGGACGATACGAGAATCCGGTCTGCTTTGTTTAGTGTATGCCGGACAAGCGGACGGTAAAACGGGGCCAGTTTTTCATATTTTTCAAAACCACAGTGCCACCATACGACCAGCCGGCCGGAATACAAGCCGAATAAAACGGCCAGATCCGCCATCGGATATGGAAAATGACTGATAACGATATCTGTATCTTTGGTGCGTTTTTTAACATCATACAAAAAACGCAGCGAAACCGGCGTAGAAACTGGCGAGAAAAACTGCCTGCACCTGCGCACCGCGATCCCCTGATAATGATCGTCCATACTTTTTTTATGCCTGGTACTCTGGCATACGATGATTTCATGCTCCCAATCCGGAAGCCCTGATGCAATGCTTTCCATCACTTTTGCAATCCCGCCGCCGTTGTCAGGCCAATAGATTTTGAATAATTGCGTAATCTTCATAGTTTTCCTTTAGGTTTCTGCTGTATTTTCAATTGCTTATGTACTTATAGTAATTATTATTTTAATAAATAGTGACTATAAGTATTTTATATGCTTCTCAGTATTTTTTCAACCGGAATCGGGATTTTTGGTGATCCTGTTTTAATTTTGTGGCGGAAGCGACATGGATTTCAACAGAATTACTAATTGGATGTGCGGACGCCGGGTGGAGGGGAAAGATCTTGGTTTCACGAAAGAGCTTGGCTTTCTGAAAGAGCTTGGCTAGCCAGGGGATGTGGCTAACCAAGATCATTCGGGAAGAAAAATGCAACATAATATTAATTTTGTTTCTTTTCTGGTTTATCCAAGTTAAGTATAAACAGAATATTAACTTACTATTTTTAATCATATTTACACTGTATTAAGTGAATATTTCTATAAAATTTCTTGACATAATTTTGCAAGTTTTATATATTAAAATAGAGTTCTAAAATTGTAATAGAATAAAGGGGAAAGATAAGAGGTTCAAAAATGAAAGTCAAGCTTCTAATCATCGTTAATTTGATATTACTTAGCATTATTATTTTTATGGGAGTACACATCTATGAGGACAATCAAAAGATGAACGGAGAATTGGAGAAAATGAATACGGCTGATCAAGCTGATCATTGCTTAGAGAATCCGATTGATCCACAATTTGCACAAGCATTGTCAAATGCACATGTTATGATACAATACCGTCAGATCCAACAACTTTATTATGATACATGGATAGCACAATACAATGATATAATGAAAAAAATCCGTAAAAAATGTATATACGATGAAGATATTGCTGACTATAACTTATTTATAAATGAAATGGAAAAAGGGTTTGATAAATTACAGCCTTGTATTTTAAATGAAA
This sequence comes from uncultured Eubacterium sp., assembly GCA_947564835.1. Classification (GTDB taxonomy): domain Bacteria; phylum Bacillota; class Clostridia; order Lachnospirales; family Lachnospiraceae; genus Eubacterium_J. Next base: position 6,663 of record CANOET010000122.1, read on the forward strand.
TTCTTGACAATTATCAGATATCAGAAAGTCCGCAAAAGGACAGCTGGGGCAATGGTACACAGGAGATATTGCTTCTGTATCGGGGAACTATGTATCGGAATGCATGTATGTTTTTTATACCTTTTTTGGAGAAAAGCGAATATACTTTTCCTGTTAAGGAAGTAGAAGAGTCATTATCTAAAATTACAAAAGGAATATAGGTTAAAAGCAGATACATGGAGGCATAAATACAGGTTGAAATACTTTGTAAAACTTTATAAATATATTGAAATTTTTGATCCACTATGATAGATTGATTATGAGGTGAATATTTATGAAGTTTTATTCTATAGGTAAATTTGCGAAATTAATTGGAAGAACGCCGCAGACTTTAAGGGACTGGGATAAAACTGGACGTTGGATATACAGCAGCGCAGCTACGAAGCAGGCGGAAAATTTGTGCAGGACGGTGAATTAAGGCGTGCATTCACCAGACTAAAGGAAGAACCGGAATATGCATGGCTGAAAGAATATTCAAATAATATCACGAAACAGGCAATCAAGGATGCGTGTACAGCATATAAAAATTTCTTTGCAGGCAGGGCGGAACTGCCCAAATTTAAAAGCAGGAAGAAATCGAAGCCATCATTTTATGTTGACACTTGTAAGATACAGTTTACCAATACGCATGTGAAATTGGAAAAGTTAACAGCAGGCAGAAAAAAGAACAGGCAGAAATTCAACTGGGTCAGGCTGGCGGAAAAAGGCAGAATCCCGATAGGAAGTAAATATTACAACCCAAGAATTACATTTGATGGACTGCACTGGTTTATCAGCGTAGGCATAGAATACCAGGACCATACAGAAAAACCGGAAAACTGCGGCATTGGAATTGACTTAGGCATTAAGGATTTAGCTGTATGCAGTGATACAAAGCCGGCAAATATCAATATAAATAAAACACAGGCAATAAGAAGGTTAAAGAAAAAGAAACGTAGGATGCAAAGGCAGATATCCCGCAAATATGAGAGGAACAGACAAGGAAACAGCTATTCCAAAACAGAAAACATAAAGAAAGCGGAAAAGAAGCTGTTAAAACTGAGCCATAGGCTGGCAGGCATACGGCATAACCATATCCATCAGGCAACAACAGAAATAATAAACCGAAAACCAAAGTTTATAGTGATGGAAGACCTGAATGTAAAAGGCATGATGAAAAACAGGCACTTGTCGCAAGCCCTAGCAGAGCAGTGTTTTTATGAATTTCAGCGGCAGATAGAATACAAAGCAGCATGGCATAACATAAAATTTATCAAAGCAGACAGGTTTTATCCGAGCAGCAAGCGGTATTCCTGCTGCGGAACAGTCAAAAGCAGCTTAAAATTAAGCGATAGGGTTTATAAGTGCAGCAGATGCGGTATCGTTATAGACAGGGACAGGAATGCAGCGGTGAACCTATATCAGTACGGTAAAGATAAAACAGCGTAACCATAAATATATAGTACCGGGCGTTAACCGGGAATTTACGCCTTTGGAGTGTTATATCAAATGCAAGTAGCTGCTTATATAGAGCCAAAGCAGGCACGATGAAAAAGGAATGAAACATAAAGTTTTATATAGTTATCATAAACTTTTATAAGTTTTCAGTAACGGTTGGTATTTCCGGATTTTTGTTATATAATGAGAAAATCAGCCAGGCCAGCCAACACCTAAAATAACCTGGCAGAAACTATACAAAAGCTGCAGGGGGTAAGCATGCGGGATCTTTACAAATCAGATGGAAACATATTGTCCGTTGCGGTATGTGATGATGAGATCACAGAATGCTGCTATATTTCCGGCAGAATCCGCCGGCTGCTGGAGGAAATGCAGGTTCCGGCGCTGATCCGCCAGTTTGGCAGCGGGGATGAGCTGCTGTCGGCAGCCAGTCAGTTTGATTTGATTTTTTTGGATATCCTGATGCGCGGCCTGGACGGAATGCAGACGGCGCAGATGTTACGCAGGCAGGCGTTTGACCCGTTGCTTGTCTTTTTGTCATCCAGCAGGGATTATGTCTGGGATGCGTATGATGTGGAAGCGTTCCAGTATTTAGTCAAGCCTGTGGATGACAAAAAGCTCAAACAGGTGCTGCAGCGGGCGGCCAGGAAAACAGAGAGCCGGGCGCAGGAGTTTATTGTTGTAAACAGCGGGAGGCAGGTAAGGAAGCTTTTTCTGGATGAAATCTATTACTTTGAAATCAAAGGCCGTGTGATGGATGTACATGGTACGCGGGGAGTGTTTGCCTATTACGGACAGATCGGCGTGCTGGAGCAGATGCTGCAGGATAAGGGTTTTTTCCGGTGCCATAAAAGCTATCTGATCAATCTGAAATATGCCGCCGGATACAACCGGCAGGAGGCAATTCTGGACAATGGGGAAAAAATTATGATTGCAAAGAGAAGATACGGGCTGTTTTGTAAGGAAATGCTTGCATATATGAAAAAGAACGGGGGCATTTTGTGATCCGGGGCTGTTTTTGGGAACTGGTGCAGGGGTTTTTCGGGATTTGCGGCTGTCTGGGGTATGCCTGGGCAGCTGTACGGTTCTGCTGTGTGTATTTCCAGACAACAGCTATTGCCAAATGGCTGTTTTTTGGTTACCTGATGTTACGGGAAAGTGCGTCCGGTCTGCCGGGGCTTTTTACACAGTGGCAGACCGGGGCTGACAGGGCAGCGGTTCCTTGGATCATTCTGGCCTGTTTGGATCAGCTGCTTTTGTTTATGCTGGTTCTGGGGCTGTTTCGCGCAGAACGGGGAAAAAAGATACTGGCAGCTGCCATGCTGATTGCAGTGCTTACGCTGGCAGGGCATTTCTGTGAATCTGTTTTATCAATCCTGCTGTTGTATGGGAGGCATCAAATCGATCCTATCCCGTTGTTTGTGATGGAGCCATGGCAGCTTGAGGCCGTCCGCTTTTGCAGGCTGGCGGCAGAAGCGGCGGTATTGTTCTGGTTAAGCAGGCATCCCTTGCGTGATTTTCATGGCCGGACTAAAACATGGTATTTAACGGCAGCATTGCCTTTGCTTGCGGTTACGGCTGTGATGGATGCGGCAGACTGGGGCGCCAGCAGGGGCATATTGGTCAGGACGGAGCAGATGGGATTGTATTATGACCAGATATACAGCCATATGCTGACCCTCGTGCTGACGGCGCTGTGCATGGCGTCAGCCGGGGGCTGTCTGTATGGGATGGACCGGATTTTTCTGGAACAAGGCAAATCCAGCCGTTACCAGGCCAGGATTGCTGCCTATCAGATGCTGGAAGCACAGTACAGCCAGTCGGAGCGATTAAGGCATGATTTGAAAAATCATCTGCTTGCACTAAACGGCATGCTGGAGCGGAAAGAGTGGGAACAGATGGAAGCGTACTTACGGCGGATGCAGGACTTCGGAAACATGCAGTCAGGCGAAGACCTTACAGGAAACAGGGCTTTGGATGCCGTGCTGTGCCAGAAACGGACACAGGCGAAGAAAAATGGGGTTCAATGGGAATGTGAGGTGCAGGTACCAAAAACGTGCTGCATGGATGCGTTTGATTTTTGTGTGTTATTTGGAAATTTGCTGGATAATGCACTGGAAGCGTGTATACAGCTGCCAGAGCAGGAAAAGCGGTGGATACGGGTACGGGCTGGTGTACAGAAAAAATGCTTTTTGATGGAAGTAAGAAACAGCGCCTGGTCTGGAAAAAAGGCACATACAGCTATCCGGCCGGGCCGCGGGATCGGGCTTTGGAATGTCCGCGACCTTGTGGAGCAGTATAACGGGGCACTCGAAGCGGGGGAACTGGACGGGATTTATCACGTATCTATTTTAATGCCGCTGGAATAGGAAAACGCCCGTTTGTGACATCAGAGAGGCCGTTTCTTACATTTTGTTCAAGAATTGGATAGATGCTGCCGAAACAGATCACAAAGAAACAGATCAGGAGGCATGAAAGTATGAATGTAAAAACAATGGAAGGCATTGCAGGTGCGGACAAAAATATGAAGCTTTTACATACGCCGTTTAAGGTCTATAAGGATGCCAGGCGCAGAGGGGATCAGGCAACGATGGAACGGGCGATGGGATATGTGGCTGAATATAAGGAAAAAGTTGAGGTTTATCAGGAAAAAGCCGAAGACGGCATGAAAGAAGAAGCCGAAGAAATGCGGGAAAAGGCAAAGGCGGAAGCAGAGAAAGCGGTTCAGGAGCGCAGGGATGAGGCAGAAAAAGCGCAGGAGGGTACGGATGCTGAGCGTGAAAAGACGGATACGGTGGAACTGAGCGAAGAAGGAAAGGCGCTGCTGGGTGAATCTTTGGAGACAGGATGTGTGAAGCATTCCGCAAGTAAGGAGGAGAGGGGACAAGAGCCTGTTTTTTATACGAAAGCAGGGGAGGCTGTGCGGTATGTGGATACGGAACATCAGGTTTTCCGATAGATCTTGATTGGCCAGGGGATGTGGCTAAGCGGACGACTCTGCGGGCTGTGGACTTGAAAGGCTTTTGTTAGCCAGGGGATGTGGCTAAGCGGACGACTCTGCGGGCTGTGGCCAGGGGACGCGCCGGGAGGTACACCTTGGGCG
>CANOET010000123.1 GCA_947564835.1 uncultured Eubacterium sp.
AGAATAAGTCTATAGCCTGTTCTGACTGGCTATAAACTTATTATACGAGGGGGATGTCTTATGAAAATGCATAATGATCACGTCATACGTAATGTAGCCTCTAAAAAATTTGCTGCACAAAAATCCCGCAATATCATTGCTTGTCTAGCTATTATGCTTACGACATTTATGATCTATACCGTATTCAGCCTTGGGATCAGTTTTCGGCAGAATATGGAACTGCAGGCAGTCCAGGGACACGGGACAAGCGCTGACCTGCTGTTTCCAAGCCCTACAACTGAACAGCTGGCTGTGCTGGAGGATTGCGGACTGTGCAGCGAGGTCGGATTGTGTGTGGTAGCAGCAACACTTACGGATATCAGCGATACAGGAATTCGCCAGGCCTACCTGCGGTATGCAGATGATATATGTTGGGAAAAGCAGCTCTGTCCGGCTCTGCTTCATATCGAGGGGGATTACCCAAAAGCAGAAAATGAAATTATGATGCCAAGATGGGCCGCCAAAAAACTAGGCCTTGCAAATCCGCAAATCGGACAGAAAATAGAACTGCCGTTTTATTACGGATATATTTTCATGAGATATAACCGACTTTCGGATGATACGAAAAAAACTTTTGTGATATCTGGACTCTATGATGATGCAAGTAGTGTGATGGTCAGCAACGAAGCGCCTATGTATATCTCCAAAAGCTTTTTAGAACAGGCTCCTGCTAAGAAGGAACAGTACCGGAGTGCGGCCTACATCACTCTAAAAGAAAAAGCAGATGCTGCAGAGTTAAGCAACCTGTTAGTGTTGACGAATGGTCAGGAACTCCAGGATCTTATGTCCCATGCAGGAGAGCGTATACAAGATATGATTCAAATCGGTGCTGCAGTGCTGCTGATTATTTTGTGTGGCGGACTGATTATCTATAATATTCTCTATATTTCGGTCACACAGGATATTCAGTTTCTTGGTCAATTAAAGACCCTTGGTATGACTAAAAGACAGTTGAAAAAATATATACGTTGCCAAGTTTATTGGCTATGTCTTATTGGTATTCCGGCCGGACTTGCGTTGGCAGCACTGGTATCCTGCTTCCTTGTGCCGTTGGCATTAAACTCTTTTAATGGCAAACTGGAAGGTATAAACGTTAGTTTTTCACCCATTATATTTACAGGTGCTATACTGACATCTGCTGTTACTGTTTTCCTTGGTAGCAGAAAAGCATTAAAGATTGCGGGAAGTGTTTCTCCAATTTCAGCGTCAAAATATACAAATATCCGAAAAAAAGTGAAAGAAAGAAAAAGAGAACAAGACAGTATATTTTCATTTGCATGGAGAAATGTTTTTAGAAATCCCAAAAGTGCTATAGTTGTTTTTCTTTCATTGTTTTTAGCTGGAACTATTTTTCTTTCTGTGAGTGGATTGCTTTCTAGTGTCAATGCATCAGCAATGGTTTCAAGATCAATGTCCTATGATATTTCTGTTAGGGATAACTATGCTACAAGAGAAATTACAGAAAAAGTTGTTAATCAGATAAAAGAAATAGCAGGTGTAAATCATGTATACATCAGAATGGGAGCATATGCTGAAGATAAATTATCATGGATTGAAACACGGGATGAAACATTAAATAAATATTGTAAAAGTGTTTTAGAATCTATGCCGTTGTCTCAAAAACAGATCGAAGAACAAAAACATCAATATAACAAAGACAGTAAATATGCCGTTGAAATGATTGGTATAGGGGAATGGGAATTTAATTATATTGCAGATAAATATAAATTGGATATTGATTATGATGAGTTTCGTACAGGCGAGGCAGGAATATGGTGTTACGATCCGGAAGATTCAAATGAGAAAATGAGTAGTGATGAGTTAACAGTCTGGCCACTGGGATTGCAAGGAGAAAAATTATCTATAGCAAAAATGGGAAAAAACCCCGTCAGGCTTACTGAATTTGATAGAATGAATTATATTGCCCCCAATATTATCGTTAGCAATGAGGTTCTTGAAGGTATAGAACAAAGCTATGTTCAGGAAGTCGTTATAATGATAAAAGATGAAAAATATGATAAAAATGTATCTGACGAATTAGAAAGTATATTTCAAGATTCACAGGGAATTGTTATAGAGTCAAAACTTGAAAAAGTGACCAGACTTACAGAATCTTTTTCTGTAATAAAGACGATCGGAATCTCGTTATCTTCTATTCTTCTTGTGATAGGTATTATGAATTTTATCAATACGATTTACTCAGGCATCTTAGCAAGAGATAAAGAATTTGCTATGCTTGAATGTATTGGTATGTCTAAAAACCAACTGAAATGGATGTTGATTACAGAAGGCATGATTTATATGGCGATTACAGTGATTCTAATCGTTACCTTAGGTAATATTATTTACTTTGGAGCATTTAAAGTTTTTTCTAGTATGACTGGCTGGGATGAATTTCATTATCCGATATATGAGATTGGGTTTACAGTAATTGGAATGTTTTTGACTATTTTTACTGTTCCATTATTATCATATTGGAGCATATCTAAAGATTATGCTATTGAACAATTAAGAAAAACAGATTAATATTATACCTGTTGTGTGGCTGGCGTAGTGCGAAATTGTGCCTGTGAAGATAGTAGGTCGCAAGACACAGAATACGAGGACCGCTGAAGCCGGAAGCCCCTTGACTTTAGAATTTTGGCAATTCGCGAGTTTTAATGCATATTTCTTTGCTATTTCAAAATTTGAGAAGGGAGAGTAATAATGAAAAAAGTTTTTATTTTAATAATCTTATTTTTATGCTGCAAGGTAAATTGTGGATGTAATTCAACATTACATGATGAATCATTAGATTTAAAAAAATCCACTGTCAATACAGAAGGTAACACTGTTAATACAAACAATAATACTGTTGATACAAACAATACTATCGTTAATACAAACAATAATACCGTTGATACAGACAATAATACTGTTAATACAGACAATAATACCGTTGACATTGAATGAGTTAAATTTAGATAAAATACTGCTGATACAGAATATTATAACAGTTTGATAATTGGATCTATAATAACTAATTAAAATAACTAGTACTGCGTTGTGGTTGTAGGCATCACCGGAGATAACGGAAGTGGAAAGTCTACTTTGATCCGGCTTTTGACCAAACTATGTACTCCACAGCAAGGAGAAATTCTGTTGGATCGTATAAACGTAGAAAAATACAATACGGAATTTTTACGTACACAAATCGGGTATATGCAGCAAAATGAATTTTTCTTAAAAGGAAAGCTTAAGGATGTGATTGATCCTTATGGAAAAATGAAACAGGAAGAACTGTCTAAGCTGATGCAATTTTTCCAGATTCCAATAGAATTATTTCAGGATAGTTTTGATACAGAAATTAGTGAAAATATGCTGAATTTATCAGGGGGTGAGGTACAAAAACTTGCTATGGTAAGACTCTTTTGTGAAAATAAACCCATTTATATTTTAGATGAGCCTACCGCAGCGCTTGATCTCGGAAGTGAACAAGAAATTACTGCTCTTTTGAAACTATTATTGAAAAATAAGACGGCAATGATTATCACCCATAGGGAACCCATTCTGGATATTTGCGATATAGTAGTAAGATTAAACTAATACATCCGGACAAAAAGTTAGTGTTACTTTAGTAAAGCCTGCCATCATCAGACTCTGCGGGCTGGGGACCGGGGATCCGCCGGGAGATACACCTTGGAAGGACGTTTGAGGGGCACTTTTAGCGGAGGTGAAATCCAGCGCTTACGGAGACTTAGGCGGGAGGCTCACACGCCGACTGTCTTAGTCGCAGTTAGCGATTCGTTCACCGCAGCGTTGCCCCAGTCCGCCCAAGGTGTATCTCCCGGTGCCTATATGAGCTAATGTTATCATTTTGTTATCACTGTTGATAACACTGGCTGTGTAACTGCGGATAATAACTATATGCTATGGCTTAAATTAGAAGCGATTTTGTCAAGAAAATCAACCTTTGGTTTCCGTATCTTCAATCAGATTTTTCTTCAGCGCAGCAAGAGTTTCTTGGTTCTTTTTCAAAAGTTCAAGCTGTCGGTATGCCTTTTCCCTTAATATCTTTAATCGTTCAATATTAGATAAACCTTGTCTTATCAAATCAGCATTCGTATCTTCCAAATTGATAAGTACAACTAATTCCTCTGCCGAAGCAAAATCTCTGATATTAGGTGTTTTTCCACTTATTCCTTTTTCGTTTCTCCATTGCGCCGCCGTCTTGCCAAACAAAGCCATATTAAGAATATCTGCTTCGGATGCGTATGTATATGCCATTTCCTGCGGGGATAATGTTGGTGTTATCAGAAATTCTTTTACTGCATCTGTATGAATACGGTAATTTATTTTTGAAAGTTCCCTCTTGGCATCCCACTCAATCGCTAATCGGTTTGATTCTTCTTTCTTTAATCGCTGATAGTCCTTAATAATATAGAGTTTAAATTCTGGTGAAATCCAAGACGCAAATTCAAAAGCAATGTCTGTATGAGCATAAGTACCGCCATATCGTCCTGATTTTGATACAATACCGATTGCGTTTGTTGCTTTTATCCATTGTTGCGGCGTTAATGTAAACGCATTATCTCCCGATTCTGCTTTAAACCTATCGAATTCGATAGGTTTAAAATTTGAATTGTGAATCTGTTCCCACAAACCCAAAAATGAGATTGTGGAATGATTACGCATCTAATTCGCAACCACGATAAAAGCATTATCTGGATTTTTATATTTCGCTATATCTGTAAGAGAAATATATGCATCCTCATTCACAACATCACCCATTACTCTGATTTCTGTTCCATTGGCGTCTATTTTCATATTTTTCATTATTTAATCGCCTCCTTTTATAGACAATTCTCCTACAGCACCAATATTTCATCATTTCTTTTCAGTTCATGCCCGTAAAAAAAAATCATAGGCTTTTCGCATTTCTTCTGTTGATATAACATTTGGGATAATAGCATCCGGCACACCGCCCGCTTATTCGATTTCCACAAAGCTATTTACGGTACCGTCTTTCTCTCTTCGCTTCGTAATCATAATCTTACGGTCGATCTGTTCTTTTAATTCCGCCACATGCGAGATAACCCCGACCAGGCGGTTGCCTTCTGTCAGGCGTATCAGCGCTTTCATGGCCTGGCTGAGCGCTTCTTCATCCAGCGAACCGAACCCTTCGTCCACAAACATCGAATCCATCTGGATCCCGCCCGCATAAGACTGGATCTCGTCTGACAGCCCGAGCGCCAGCGACAAAGATGCCTCAAACGTTTCCCCGCCGGACAGGGTTTTGACGCTTCGCTGCGAGGCATTATAATGGTCAACCACACATAGCTCCAGCCCGGCTTTTCCTTTTAAATTCGTACTCCCTTCTTCGCGCTTTAGTTCATACTGCCCGCTGCTCATCGTCAGCAGGCGGCGGTTGGCACGTATTAAGATCCGGTCAAAATATGCCATTTGGATATATGTTTCCAGTTCGATCTTCGGTTTTCCGTTCAGCATGCCGTTTGCCGTATCAGATAATGCGTGCAGCCAGGTGTATTTCTTTTCTACCGCAAGGATATCTTCTTGTTTTTCTTTTACTTTCTGATAAATCTCCTGGTTGACGCAGAACGCATGGTTTTTCTGATCCCGTTTTTCCCGCAGCTGTCGCTTTTCCTGCAGCAGTTCTGCTTTCCGGTTCTGTACGGCTTCTTCGGAAACGGTTCCCGCTTCGCCTGCTTCGTTCAGCTGGCTTTTGAGTGTTTCCACTGATGCAAGAAGGCGCTCTGCTTTTGTCTGGCAGGCTGCATACGCCTGGCGGGCTGTTTTTAATGCCTGCTCCAAGGCGTCTTTTTGTTCGCTGAGCATACGTATTTTTTGTTCCGCCTGCTCTTTTTTTTCTGTTCCTAACTGCCTGCACAGGTTTTCAATTTTTTCTGCCCTTGCCTGGTTTTGCGCCTTCTGCCTTTCCATTGCAACTTCTGCCGTGCGGATTTTTTCCGACAGCTTTTGGAACTGCTGCTGCATGTTGGGAATCTTCGCTTCCATATGCTGCCTGCGCAGCAGCCTGTCTTTGTTTTCTGTCAGGCGGGCCAAAATCTGACGTAGCTTGTCATCCAAATCCTGCAGAGCTTCCGCGGCTGCTGCTAATAACGCCTGATCTTCTCCTGATGCTAATAACACCTGGTCTTCTCCTGATGCTAATAACGTCTGATCTTCTCCTGATGAGCTTCCCGCCTGCATGCCAAAGTTTTTTCGATAAGTATCCGCACGTTGCGGATTTTGTTCACATAGATGTTCAAGCAGCTGCCGCTTCTTTTCCGCCCTCCGGTTTTTGACGACTTCCAGCTCTTTTTCCATAGCCGCGCGTAATTCCTGTTTTGCAGCCAGCAGATCTCCGGTCTGCTGATGCTGCATTTCTAGTGATTTCCTGCCGGCAATCTCTTTTGAAATGCTTCCGGCCTGTGACTGCAGCGCTTCCATACCATTCTGAATCGCTGCCTGCAGCTCTTGCAGACTATTTTCTGGAAACTGATCCCCTTCCGGCTGCAAGCTCCCTTCCGGCTGCCGGGCTCCTTCTGGCTGCAAGCTCCTTTCCGGCTGCTGATCCCCTGCTGGCTGCAAGCCCCTTTCTGGCTGCTGATCCCCTGCTGGCTGCAGGCCCCTTCCTGGCTGCTGATTCTCTTCTGGCTGCAGGCCCCTTTCCGGCTGCAGTGCCGGAAGCTTTTCCGCTTCTTTTAATAGTACGGATGCCTGCCGCATATCACGCAAAATCTGCTGCTGTATGGTTTTTTCCTGCCCTTTCAGTTCTGCCTGGCGTTCCTGGTTTTTGCCAAGCTGCTGGCTGAGCTGCTGTTTTGCTGCTTCTTCTTGCCTCGCTGCCTCTTCCAGCTGTGACAGGCGCGCTTTGTCTTTTTCGGCCTGCTCCAACTGCAGCCGGCACTGTTTCGCTGTCTGTTCCAGATATTTTTCCGCTTCTGCGGCATCCGCGGCTGTCTTTTCCGGCAGCTGCAGCTGTGACAGGTCTGCCTGCCACTGCCGGATTTTTTCCTGCAGCTGGCCATCGGCGGCCGCGTACTGCTGCTTTTTTTGCTGAAGTAAGGCAAGCCGTTCTTTTTGTCCTGTTTGCGCATCCCGTAACAGGCCGTCCAGTTCTTCCTTTCTTTTTTTCTGCTTTCGTGCCAGACGGACAGCGGCCTGCAGTTCTTTTTCTTTTTTTTCTATCCACAAACACAGTTTTAACTGCTTGTTTTTCAGTTCATCCAGGAAACCAATCTGCTGATCTGTCTCAGGTCCGCCGTTCCGTTCCGGCTGGCGCCCCTGTCCTCGCTGGTACTCCTGTCCTCGCTGGCACTCCTGTTCTTGCTGGTACTCCTGTTCTTGCTGGTGTTCCTGTTCTTGCTGACACTCCTGTTCTTGCTGGTGTTCCTGTTCTCGCTGGTGTTCCTGTTCTTGCTGACACTCCTGTTCTTGCTGGTATTCCTGGTGCGGCTGGTACTTTTCTCCGGGGTCTGCTGCAGTCTCCTGCATTGCGGCAGAAAGCGCCTCTGCAAGCTCCTTCAGCTCTTGTTTTTGTTCTGCCAGCCGCTGCATCAGATGGCCTGCTTGTGTACTGAGCCGTTCTGCCTTCGCTCCTGCCTCCTGATCCCGGGCTTTTTCCTGATCCAGCTCGTCTTTTTCCGGCACGGCCTGCGGTACTCCGGCAGGCTTCGGATGATGCAGCGAGCCGCAGACCGGGCAGGCTTCCCCTTCCTTAAGGCTGCGTGCCAGCATACCTGCCTGCGCGTCTAAAAACCGCTGTTCCAGCCTGCGGTAACGGATCGCGGCCTGCTCTTTTTCCTTTGCGGCCAGGCGGTAGCATTCCTGAACCTGCCGGAGTTCTTCCTGACGCTGTGCGTAGGATTCTGTCTGCTTTTGCAGGTTTTTCAATTCTTTTTTCTGCTCTGCCAGGTTTTTTTTCTGCTGTTCCAGCTGGACCGCCTTCATATCCGCATCCTGGATCTGTTCCCGCTCGCTGATCCATAGATCCAGCTGCTTTTGGCCTTCCTCAGACTGCCTTTGAAGCTGTGCGCAGGCGGCCTGGTATGCGGCTGTTTCCTGTTCCAGCGCTGTCATTCCCTGGCGCTGTTCCCGGAATGTCTGCAGGCGTGCATTTGCTGCCTGCGCCTGATGCCGGCACTGGATTTGTGCTTCTTTGGCATTTTTCAGCTGTTCCAGCTGAGCAGCGCGCGCTGCGTGCGCCTTTGTAAACGCTTCCTGTCGGTCAGACAGCGCTTGCAATTCCTGCTCTGTCTGCATAAGCTGCTGCTTTGCTGCCTGCTGTTCTTTTGCTTCCCGTTCCAGAATCCGGCCCTGTTCTGCCAGCTTTTTTTCCATTTCCTGTACCTGTGCCAGTAACTGGCCGCGGTCAGACAGCTGCTGTATCTGCTCTGCCAGGCTTTGCAGCTGCGCGGCTGTCTCCTGTTCCTGCTGCTTTTCCTGCGCCAGGCGCTCTGCCGTTTTTTGTTCTTTGCAGATTTCCAGCTGCAGCCCTTCGCTTTGCTGCCGGATATTGTTTTGGATGCGTTTGGTTTCTTCCCTTTGATACTCCAGCCGTTCCTTCTCTTCCCCGGCGGATGAAAGGCTTTTTAATGTTTCGGAATCCTGACGGATTTGCTGGTCCAGCTGCTGTTTCTGCTCCTCCAGCTGCGCACAGCGAATTTTTTCTGCTTCCAGCTGCGCTTCCTTGCTCTGCTGCTCCTGTTTTTCCTTTGCCAGCTGACCGAATAAAAGAAGCTGGTCTTCCTGCCTGCGGATCTCAAGCGCCAGCGCCCCGCACGCCTGCGCCTCCTGCTCCGCCTGCGCAAGACGCTCCTGCGCGGCTTCCAGCTGCGGCTGCTGCTGCAGCAAAAGCGTCTGGTTCTCAGCCAGTTTTTCCTGCTGCTGCCTGATTTTATGGATATTTCCGATCAGCTGGTCTTCTTTTTGCACCTGATGCTCCAGCTGTTCCGTCTGTTCATCCAGCGCCCGCACATCCGCCTCGTCTTCCCTGCACATCTGCTCCAGCAGCTCCAGCCCTTCCGCAATCCTGCCGTCAAATTTTCCTTTGCGCAGTATTTCCATTTTTCCGGCTGCCGGAGAATCCCCGCTGCAAATTATCCCGTCCATATACTGGTCCATGCTGCGTTTCAGTTCTTTGTAAACGCGCTCCTGGTCTTTTTCCGCCGTCTTTAACTGTTCCTGCAGCCTTTGATACAGCCCGGTTTTAAAAATCTGCCGGAAAATACCGATGCGCTCTTCGGTCCCCGCCAGCAGGAGTTTTTGAAAATCCCCCTGCGCAATCATTGCAATCTGCGTAAACTGCCTGCGGTCAAGCCCGATCAGCTCCGTTACGGCCCGCGTCACCTCTTTTGCCTTCGTAACCGGATCTCTCCCATCCGGATAAATCAGCTCCGCTTCCGCCCGCTGGAGCGTATAGCCCTTTCCGCGCCCCTTCGGACGCATGTACTCAGGATTGCGCCTGATCTGGTAGCATTTTCCCCGATAGTCAAACGTAAACCGGACAAACGTCGGCACCTCATCTTTCGCATACTTGCTGCGGAACATCTCCGCCCTGCGCACGTCCCCGCTTGCCTCCCCATACAGTGCAAACGCAATCGCGTCAAAAATCGTAGTCTTGCCTGCCCCGGTATCACCGGTAATCAGATACAGCCCCTGGCCGCCAAAATGTTCAAAATCTATTTCCGTCTCTCCTGCGTACGGCCCAAATGCGCTCATCAGCAGTTTTAAAGGTTTCATGTTCACCCCTCCAATCTGTTATCGCTGGCTGGTTCAATCAGCTGCCTGGTCCTGTCATTGCTGCCTGGCGGACTCGATCAGATGCCTGACAAAATCCGCCTGCTCCCGGCTCATCGGCTGGTTATTCTGCAGCTCGTAAAATTCCGCAAACAATTCCATCTCTGATTTTTGCTCCGTACACTCCGCCATCTCAACCAGACGGTTCTGTTTGGTACGGCTGTTATCATACAGCAGCTGCATCAGGTTCGGATAGATGATCCGCAGCTTTGCCAGCCCGTCCGGGACATCCTCCTCATCCGTCAGCGTAACCTGCACATAGTCTTCGCGGTCCTTCTCCTGGTAAAAATCACGCGCCGTAACCTCCAGGTAAGTCCCCCGTATCTTGCGCAGGTCATGCAGCGGCACAAGCGGTACCGTATGGATACAAACCACACCCTTTTCCCTGCAGTCCACCACGACAGCCGATTTTACCTGTTCCGCCTCGGAAAATGAATATTTCAGCGGCGTCCCGCAGTAGCGGACAGTCTCCCGCTTTACACACTGCGGGCTGTGGATATGCCCAAGCGCCACATAATCAAACGCGTCAAAGACCTCCGCGTCGACACGGTCAATCCCTCCAACCGAAAGATCCTCCGAATCACACCGCCCCGCCCCTGTTACAAACTGGTGCGCGACCAGGATATTCCTTCTGCCGCGGTCGATCTCCATCCGTTCGACCGCCGTTTTCACAGCCTCATGATAACTCTCCGGCAGCTGCACATCCGCGTCCGCCTCCTGTTCCCTTTCCAAAATATGCCGCACCACCGCGGGCTTTAGAAACGGCAGCAGATAAATACACAATTCCCCATATTCATCCTCCAGCATAATCTTTGCCGCAGTCCCGTCATAAACCGGCGACAGCCAGACATCCCGGCTGCTCATCAGCTGTGCGCCAAAGGCAATCCGCTCTGCGGAATCGTGGTTGCCGCTGACCGCAAATACTTTGATATGATGGTCCGCAAGACCGGTTAGAAATTGGTCGAATACTTTGACTGCTTCGGCGGACGGAATTGGCTTATCATAAATATCGCCGGCGATGATCACACCGTCTGCCTGTTCTTTCCGGGCAATCTTTTGGATCTGATCTAAGATATGGACCTGATCCTCCATCATGGAAAATTCATTCAGGCGTTTGCCGATGTGGAGATCTGAGATATGTAAAAATTTCATAGATGTCCTCTTTCTGTTTGTTTCATGTTTCCGTATTTTTCATTCAAACATACAATAAGATGGAACGCTTGTCAATAGTAGGGCTTTTTTTCGCGTATCTAATGTTGACAGTCCGCCGTTTGTGTAGTAGAATCCCGTCTTTGACAGTTTATGGAATAGAAAATCTCTGTAAATGCCAGTATTAG
>CANOET010000124.1 GCA_947564835.1 uncultured Eubacterium sp.
CAAGGTGTACCTCCCGGCGCGTCCCCTGGCCACAGCCCGCAGAGTCGTCCGGTTATCCACATCCCCAGGCTAACCCAAACACAACATCCGGTTATCCACATCCCCAGGCTAACCCAAACACAACATCCGGTTATCCACATCCCCAGGCCAACCCAAGCTAACAAAAACCTTTCATGTGGCCCAAAAAGCGCAACACAAATATATCTTTTCTGGTTCATCCAGGTTAGGAGGATTTATGAAATTTACATCAGGTTATTGGATGGTACGCAAAGAAATCACACCGCTGTATGCAGTGGAATATGCAGACCATCGTATTGAAGGAAAACAACTTATCGTATACGCACCGGCCAGCCATATCGAAAAGCGCGGAGATATGCTGAACCTTGGCATGCTTACAATTTATCTGAGCAGCCCGGCAGAGGATGTGATCAAGGTATCTGTGCGGCACTTTGAGGGTACCGCTTATCACGGCCCGTTTATTGATGTACCGGGAAGTCTGCCGGGTGGCGCGGCATCTGCGGAGGTGCAGGTGCAAGAGGTACAGGTGCAAATAGAAGAAACTGAGACAGAGCTTACCTTCCGGTCCGGGCATACAGCGGCGGTTATCGACAAGCGGCCGGGCATGTGGGGCATTCGTTTTTATGACAATGGGCGCCTGCTGACTGAAAGCGGGTACCGGAATATGGCATATATGCAAAACCGTGAGACCGGGAAAAATTACGTGCTGGAGCAGCTGGCGCTAGATATTGATGAATATGTCTACGGGCTGGGCGAGCGGTATACTCCGTTTGTAAAAAATGGGCAGACTGTGGATATCTGGAATGAGGACGGCGGCACAGCCAGCGAGATCACGTATAAAAATGTACCGTTTTATATTTCCAATAAAGGCTATGGCATACTTGTGGACAATGAAGGCGACGTATCGTTTGAAATCGCGAGTGAAAAGGTGGAGCGGGTGCAGTTCTCTGTGGAAGGGGAGCGGCTGGATTATTACCTGATCAACGGCACGACGCCGAAAGGCACGGTCAGCAAATATACCGGGCTGACCGGAAAGCCTGCGCTGCCGCCTGCATGGTCGTTCGGGCTGTGGCTGACGACTTCTTTTACGACAAACTATGACGAGGCGACGACGTCTGCATTTATCCAGGGGATGGCTGACCGGGATATCCCGCTGCATGTCTTCCATTTTGATTGCTTTTGGATGGAAGGCTTTGAATGGTGCAACTTTACCTGGGATCCGAAGACATTTCCAGACCCGAAGGAAATGCTTAAGCGTTACCATGAAAAGGGTTTAAAGATCTGCGTCTGGATCAATCCGTATATCGCGCAGAAATCCCCGCTGTTCCGGGAAGGGATGGAACATGGATATCTGCTGAAAAAAACAAACGGGGATGTATGGCAGACAGATTTGTGGCAGGCCGGTGTTGCCGTCGTTGACTTTACGAATCCGGCTGCGGTGGAATGGTATCAGGGAAAATTAAAAGCGCTGCTAGACATGGGCGTGGACTGCTTTAAGACCGACTTCGGCGAGCGGATCCCGGTACGTGACATTGCTTATTTTGACGGGTCAGATCCGGTAAAAATGCACAATTTTTATCCGTATCTGTATAACAAGGCAGTCTTTGAGCTGCTGGAAAAAGAACGCGGCAAAGGGGAAGCAGTTTTGTTTGCACGCTCGGCCACCGTCGGCGGGCAGCAGTTCCCGGTCCACTGGGGCGGAGACTGTTCTGCAAGCTATCCGTCCATGGCAGAGACGCTGCGCGGCGGATTGTCCCTGGCCTGTGCGGGCTTCGGATTCTGGAGCCATGATATCAGCGGCTTTGAAAGCACAGCACCTGCAGACGTGTACAAGCGCTGGTGCCAGTTCGGCATTTTAAGCTCACACAGCCGCCTGCACGGTTCTGATTCCTACCGGGTGCCGTGGATGTTTGACGATGAGGCATGCGAGGTCCTGCGCAAATTCGTAAAATTAAAATGCGCCCTGATGCCGTATCTGTACCGCCAGGCTGTGCTGGCACATGAAGAAGGCGTGCCTTTGATGCGTCCGATGTTCTTGGAATTTGCATCCGACCGGGCATGCGAACCGCTGGATAAGCAGTATATGCTGGGAGATTCGCTGCTGGTGGCGCCGATTTTCAAAGCGTCCGGCGAGGTTGAGTATTATGTCCCGCAGGGAAAATGGTACAATTTGCTGACAAAGAAAACCGTAGACGGCGGAAAATGGCAGAAGGAAACCCATGATTATTTTTCACTGCCGCTGCTGGTACGGCCAGGGAGTATCCTTGCGGCCGGTGTGCAGACGGACAGGCCGGATTATGATTTTTATGAAGATGTGCGGCTGCTGATATATCTGCCGCAGGATCATACTACAGCGCAGACCGAAGTGACAGATCTGCATGGGAAGACCGTTATGCGCGTGCGTGCAGAGCGGGAAGGCCGCGAGGTGCATGTGCATGTGGATTGTGAAAAAGGAAGCTATCGGGCTGAAATACTTGGTGAGGAAGAATTACAGATTGTGGAGGCAAAATAAGAGCCCTGATAGAAAGAAACAGGCTCTATCCGGATGGATGGGGCTTGTTCCTTTTTGGTAAAACGGAAAAAAATACAAAAGGCCAGTTCAGTCGAGAAGAATAGAAATTCTTTAAACAGGTATACCAACATGCATCTGATCTTTAGGCTACTTATAAATGTTTTTTTGCGCAAAATGGCAAAATTTTGATGCCGGGTGGCAGAATTGACATTGCGCTGTATTTTTTGGCTTACCGAAAGATTATGGTTAGCCAAGGGGATATTGGCTAACCGGACGACTCTGCGGGCTGGGGACCGGGGAGTCTGATTATAGAAGGTTTTACAATACCTGAATGATCGGTTTCATGTAAAGCTGATGAAAACCAGCAGGACGAGGGGGGGAAGGGCCTGGTTTTCATAAGCTTACACGAAATACAAATCCCTCGAAGTTTAACTTGAACTGACTGTTTTTCTCTGATTTTTAATGGATTTATTATACATATTCTTCAAAAAATGCTCTCGTATTTGTGCCAGTCAAAATTTTTAGAGCCAAAATAGAGCCAGCCAGAACTGCCATTTTCTCCTTGTCTGCCCTTTCTACATGGTGCTAGCACCATGTTAATTAAACTTTTATCAATAATTATGTATATTTTTATCAATTCGCACAATGTAACTGTACATAATTCTCTCGTCGGTCTGCTTGAACCTCTTCATCTTCTGGCCTCATAAAGCATATTGTCAATTTGCATAGAAGCAAATAAAACCCAAATTGATTCAAAGATGTTTCTTTTGCTACTTTCCCCTGTTCTATCATTCTGTTTAAAACATCTTTGTTAAACGTATTTAAAAGGCTAAAATCCACTACATAACTTTCATATCTTTCGTCTGGTAAATATAATAGTCTATAGTGCAGATTATTCACTATATCAGCCTTATTGAGTCCAAGCGAATCTATATCTAATAACGGAGCAATAACAATTTCATCATCGTGATCTGCGCTACATGTATTAGAAATAAGCATCCCTTTTCCTCTACATGTAGATATACTTCCGTCTTCTTCAAGCCTAGTAAAAGGTATTCCGTCAAAAATATCTCCTTGAGTCAAATAGTCGTATGCTTTATAATTAAATAAGTTCAACTTTTTTCCATTTAATGCAAACTGCTTTATTGCCGCTTTTGTCCTCTCTTTTACATATGGACTAATTGACGGAAATAAAGATTGAGTAAAATCAATAAATTCATCTAACATATATCAAAAATATTAACTCCTGTAGGTTTGTAGATTTTTTTCAAAGATGCTTTGTAAGTTTCTGCTTCTTCTTTTGTAAAATCCCTCATATCGCTTTCGAACAGTTCTTTAGCAAAATTATAACTTGTTTGAACCTCCGTTTTAGTCATTTGAGGTGATGGTGTTGTTGTTCCCATATCATTATCAGAAATATTGCCCATAATAGCTAACGGGGAATCATTGTATATCATCCCACTTGTATTAAAAGTAGTAGTTAAACTCAATGCTGAAAGAGCGATAACCGACATCATTGCTCTCACACTAGATGTATCATTTCTACTCGTCATATACAAACTCCCCTTTCCTCACTAGATATTCTAATTTGTTATCTATTATATTACTTGTAATTTGCAATATTTCGTCAAATGCTTCTTTTTTTGACTCATAATCCATATCATTATTAGCAGCATACCTATCATTTATATCGATTGAAGCTGATATAGTATGTTTTCGCTCTCCGGTTATACATGTCCTTCCATTACTGTATTGTTGAACAGAAAATTCCCTTAAGTTCTGCAATGTTATATTAATATAATATCGTCTTTTATATACATATGTTAATTTGCAAGACAAATCATATAACTTGCCCATTTTTTCTGTATCTTCGCCAAATAGACTTTTCTTTAATATTTCCAAACCCGTCCCATCTAAATCATCAATTTCAACATTCGTAATCAATCCCACAAAAGTATTATTGTTTTCTGTCATACTTTCAATAATTTGATAAATATCAGAACATCTTTGCGCTAAATACTCTTTGCACTTATTCCAATCAGACAAAAACTCTCCATTATAATTTGTAATAAAGGACGATACAGATAATGCTATATTTAACACGGAATGCCCATTTTTAGTTTGAGCAATGATTCTAGGCACTTCGTCCTGCACCTGCTCAGGAATTGGTAAAATTGTTGATGGCATAAAATACTGTTGCAAAATATCTTCTGAATTTGCAAATTTTTTCCTATATTCCATAATTCTAGGATATACCAAGTTCAAATTTGTTTGTTTTATTATCATATTCATTTCCTCCAGCCTTACCTACATTGTATCACAATACCCAAATGTTTCAATGACTATTCTTAAAACTTCTTAATAACTTTTTGAGTAGGTTGGGACAGGCATTACCTGCCCCTATGCTTCTCTTTCCTTTTCTGTTGTTTCAGTTCAAACTGCCGCTGTTTCTCTGCTTCCCGTTGCTCACGGCTCACAGCCTTGCGTTCAGTTCTCAACTGCCTCTGCTGTAATTTCAAAGCCTGTTGCGATTTTGTGCCTATGCCAGTGTTCTGCACCCGTTTCGGATTGCGACCAGTTTCTTTTACATCAGTTGCCACAGCAGGACTATATTTCAGCCGATAGTATTTTTTCAGAACACAAAGAATGGACGACCCAAGGAGGGAAGGCTACTTACACCAGAATGGTGCGGCGGGACTACCTACCCGCTCTATAAGAGATTTTACCTCTTACGTTGTGTTTTTATCTCTGCTCCTTGATTCTGCCACAGTATTGGAGATTTTGCCACAACAATATAGGACACAGCCGCCATGCCCCACATTTCTACTGTTCCAATTCGAACTCAGTCTTTGTAAGCCTGCCAATATCCAGACTCTCAGGTGTTGTAAAGCCCGCAGAGCCGTCCGGTCAGCCACAGCCCCTGGCCAACCAAGACCTTTCGGAAAGCCAATCAAAAACGCAACACAATATCAAAAGTGTTTCTATCGCAAATCTATTCTATCGACTTCAAAGCCTCCGCCATATTTATCTTCTCCAGCTTAAAATACATCAGCCCATTCACCAACACCGCAAACCCAAACGTAAACACCAAACTCCACACATAACTCCCCGGCGCAATCACCGTCTTAAACGAAAGCATATCGATCTTCACCTGATCCATCACAAACCAGTGCAGCCACTTCCCAAGCCCCAGGCCCGCCGCCGCGCCCAGGGCCGTCAGTGCAAGATTTTCCCGGAACACATAATCCGCCGTCTCCCGTGCGTAGAATCCTAATACCTTAATCGTCGCGATCTCCCGGATCCGCTCTGTGATATTAATATTCGTCAGATTATACAGCACAATAAACGCCAGACTGCCCGCGCACACAATGATCAGCAGTACAATGTAATCCATGCTTTTCATCATCGATGCAATCCGCTCCCGCATATCCCATGTCACAGACACCGCCAGTACATCGGTTTGGTCTGCTACTGCCGCCGCGGCCTCGTGGATATCCACGCCTTCTGATACGGTTACATACGCGCTTTTGTACGCTGGTTCTCTCCCGATCTGATCCTCATACGTCTCTTTGCTGATATACGTATAATTATAGACAAAATTCTCGCAAAGCGCCGCTACCCTGACCGTGATGCGGTTCCTGTCACTGTCCCATAAATCAACGCTGTCTCCTACGCGGATGCCCAGCGTGTCTGCTGCTTTTTCTGTCAGCACGGCTTCTCCTGCGGATGGATATGGGATCTTCTCCCCGGATGTTGTATGCAGGTTCAAAAATGCCCCTATTTGTTCCGCATCCTGCGGAATTGCCAGATAGACCGATTTTATCTTCCCGCCGAAATCCAGATCTGCGCTTTCTTCATACCGGCAGGCTGTCTGATCCAGCAGGCCGCCGGTCTCTTTTTTCAGCTGTTCCAGATCCGCTTGTTGGATCTCTTGCGAAAATGTAATTCCGATATCGTAGATCTGAATCTCATCATACTGCATATCCGCGACATTTGTCACTGAATCCTTCACCCCAAAGCCGGTGACAAGCAGCGCCGTACACCCGCTGATTCCAAGGATCATCATAAAAAAACGCTTCTTATAACGGACAATGTTGCGCATGGAGACTTTGTGTAAAAATTTCATCCTGCCCCAGAGAAAGCCTACCCGTTCCAGGAAAATCCGTTTCCCGCCTTTTGGCGCCTTCGGGCGGATCAGATTCGCCGGAACGCTGTATAATTCATAGCGGCAGGAAGCATATGCCGCGCCCATGGAGCACAAAAGCGCCGCCAGCATGGATAATACCGCCATCGGGATATCGAAATAATAAGTGATCCCGCCCATGCTGTACATAATACGATATCCCATCCAAATCACTTTTGGGAACAGCCATGTACCGATGACGCAGCCAGCCGCTGCCCCGGCTGCTGCTGCCGATCCTGCATAGAACAGGTATTTTCCCATAATCGCGCCGTTTCCATATCCAAGCGCCTTGAGCACTCCGATCTGCGTGCGCTGTTCTTCTACCATCCGGTTCATCGTCGTCATGCAAATCAGCGCCGCTACCAGGAAAAAGAATACCGGAAAGACATTTGCGATCCCGGCTACAATGTTGGAATCACTTTCGTAGCAGGCATAGCCGATATTTGTATTCCTTGTCAGTACATAGGCATCCGGCTGTTCCAAGTCTGCCAGTTCTGCGCTGGCGTCGTCGATCTTTTTTTGGGCGTCTTCCGTTTCTTTTTTTAAATCCGCTTTTGCCTCACGGTATTCGTTCCTTGCGTCTGCCAGCTCTGCCTTTCCTTTGTCCAGGTCCTTCCTGCCTTTGGACAGCTCTGCTTTTGCGTCTGCCAGCTCTGCTTTTGCCTGCTCCAGCTGTGCGGCGCCGTCTGCCAGCTCTGCCCTGCCGTTTTTCAGCTCGGTTTTCCCCTGTTCCAGCTGCCGCCTGCCGTCCTCCAGTTCCTTTTTTGCCCTCGTAATTTCCGCTTTTCCTTCTGCAAGCTGGCGTTCTGACTGCTGCAGTGTTTTCTCATTCGCTTCCAGTTCCTTTTTTGCCGCCGCAAGCTGTGCATTGGCGGACTGTATGTTTTTTTTGCCGTCCTGAATCTGCCGCTGTCCGGCAGCTACCTGCTCCAGGCCGTCCCGCACCTGTCCCAGGCCGTCCCGTACCTGTTTTAACCCGTCCCGCACCTGCTGTAATCCGGTACGTACCTGTTCCAGGCCCGCGCGTACCTGTCCCAGGCCGTCCCGTACCTGTTTTAACCCGTCCTGCACCTGCTGCTGACCCGTGTGTACCTGCTCCAGACCTGCCTGCACCTGTTCCAGACCTGCCTGCACCTGTGTTTCCCCGGCCAAAAGCTGTTCCCGTCCTGCCTGGATCTGCTGCAGGCTGTCCAGAACCGGCTGCAGCTGCGCGTCATACTGTTCCTTTGAGATCAGCTGTGCTGCGTACGTCTGCTCTAACTGCTCTCTTGCGCTGTTTGCTTCCGCCTCGCGGGCATCCAGCTCTGCTTTCTGCGTTTCCAATTCCTGCAGCTTTTGCTTGAGATCCGTTTCCCGGGCGGTCAGTTCCGCCTCTGTTTTCTCCAGCTCTGCCTCCTGCTTTACCAGCTCTGTTTCCTTTGCCGCCAGTTCCGCCTCCTGACCGGCCAGCTCCGCCTCCTGGCTGGCCAGCTTCTTTTCCTGGCTGGCCAGCTCTGCCTCCTGGCTGACCAGCTCCTTTTCCTGTTTGGCCAGCTTAGACTGCTGCCTGGCCAGCTTTGCTTCCTGTGCCGGCAAAGCTGCTTCCTGTTTCTTTAGCTCCGCTTCCTGTTCCTGCAGCTGCTGTTTTCCCTGATTCAGCTCCGCCCGGCCGTCCAAGAGCTTTCGCTCATTTTCCGATAGTTCCTGCTCAGACTGGCGGATTTTTGCGTCAGCATCCCGGATTTCCTGTTCTTTTTCGCGGATCTCCTGCTCTCCCCGGGCCAGCTCGCGTTCGCTGTCCGCCAGCTTCTGTTCGTTCCGGGCAATCTCCTGTTCCCCGTCTGCGGCTTTGCGCCTGCCGTCGCGCAGCTCTTTTTCACCGTCTATGATCTCCTGTTCCCCATCCGAAATCTTTTCCCATGCATCCGCCAGCTCTTTTTCGGCATCTGCCAGCTGTTCGTCCAGCTCGGCCTGGGCATCGTCGATCTCCTGCTGCGCATCGCCCCTGATCCTGTCGTACCTTGCCAATGCAAGCGCCTCCGTCCGGCCTTCTACTTCATCCAGCATACCATCTATGTAATCTTCATACGCATCCGTATATACGTCAAACTTCTGCTTCGTCCGGACATAGATCTCCGTCAGGTAATCACAGGCAAACGCCTCGCGCGGCACATATAAAAAAGCCGTAATCTTTCCTTCCCCAATCGAAGTCGTCCCGCGCTCAAAATTAATATAATAAGGAGAACGCACAATGCCGACCGCCGTAAACGTCCGTTCCCCGAACATTTCCAGCGTATCCGGGTCATTATTGTCTGTCACCGTAATCTCAGACCCGATCAGCTCCTCCCCGTACAGCGCCGAATCCAGCACACATTCATCCGCCTTCTGCGGCATCCGCCCCGCCGTCAGTACCACCTGGTTAATCTCCGTTGGCACCGTATGAAATTTGTAGACCGGCTCATTCCCATCTCCAAAAGTGCAGACTGCATCCACAGAAACAGCCCCTTCCACAGCCGCGGCCTGTTCCATCTGCGCCAGCTTTTCCACATCCCCTTCTTCAAATCCGATTTCTGACAGCAGACGGAAATCATAAAAATTCTGCGCGGCCAGATAATCGTTTTCCGTCTCAATCATCGCCGGCGTCGTAGCCTTTAATCCCATAAACAAAGCCACGCCAAGCAGCACAATCGCAAAAATCGCCAAATAACGCCCAATACTGCCCTTAATCTCCCGGATTGTCGTTTTGATCATTCCCCTGCTCATATTCCAACTCCCTTTTTCTGTCTGCTTGTTGTTTCCGGCTGTGGCGTTTTGCTTCAGCCATCTAAAACAGCAAACTGCCTACCATTCAATCTCTTCCACTGGTATAATCTGCTCGTTCATCTCCATGCTGCGCACAGTTCCGTTTTTTACGGTAATGATCCTGTCCGCCATCGCCGTCAGCGCCTGATTATGCGTGATAACTACTACCGTCATCTTATCCTTTCTGCATGCATCCTGCAGCAATTTCAGCACCGCTTTTCCGGTTTGATAATCCAGCGCTCCGGTCGGTTCATCACAAAGCAGCAGCTTCGGATTTTTCGCAAGCGCCCGCGCAATCGCCACTCTTTGCTGCTCCCCGCCAGACAG
This sequence comes from uncultured Eubacterium sp., assembly GCA_947564835.1. GTDB lineage: Bacteria > Bacillota > Clostridia > Lachnospirales > Lachnospiraceae > Eubacterium_J. The sequence continues at coordinate 9,822 of CANOET010000124.1, forward strand.
CTGTGCCGGAAAATTGCCTGCCCGTTCCTTTAACCCGACCATCTCCAGTACCGTCATCGCATCCAGCGGGTCTTTGCAGATCTGCGCGGCCAGCTCCACATTTTCTAATGCGGTCAGATTCTGCACCAGGTTATAAAACTGAAACACAAACCCGATATCATACCGCCGGTAAGCCGTCAGCCTCTTTTTATGATAAGAAGAGATCTCCTCCCCGTCCAGCATTACCTGCCCGCCAGTCAGCGCATCCATCCCGCCTAAAATATTCAGAATCGTCGTCTTGCCCGCGCCGGATGCCCCGACGATCACACAAAATTCCCCTTTTTCTATTATAAAATTTACATCCCTTAATGCCTCGATCGTGACTTCACCCATGTGATATGTCTTACTGACATTTTTAAACTCCACAAAAGCGCCCATTTTTCATTCCCCCATCATCTGCTGCCCAAACAGGTACTGTCTTCCTGCCAAAGCATCCTTTTCCAGTTGCTGCTTCTATATATAGTAACATAGATTCATGGAAAATGGAAAGCTTTCGGAGAGGATCTGGAAAACAAAAATTTTTCCAAACAAAGTGCAAGGATTCCTATGCCAGAATCGTATCTATTATGAAACGGGAAAAATAAATTACTGCTGGCCTTTTTCCAGTTATGCTTTATACTGAAAGTACTAGAAAGACTGGCATAATTGAGACGATGAATAATTACAAGGAAGGGAGATTTTACAATGAAACGATTGAAACGTACCTTACTGGCAGCGGCGCTTGCCGGTGCAGTTTCCTTTACAGCAGCCGGACAGTCTGTGACAGTGGCTTATGCGCATGGGCATCACGGCGGAGGGCACTGCGGAACAACAACAAATTATTACTACTGCGGCGGATATAGTGCGCATACACACAGCGGCGGTGTCTGCCCATATGCAGATGATGATCCTTATTATTACTGCGGCGGGCATGCTGCGCATACACACCATAACGGGGTGTGCCCTTACGCTTCTTCAGTAAGCAGAAGCACGATCCGAAGCGTGCAGCGAGTGCTGAAACGCTGCGGATATAATTGCGGAACAGCAGACGGCGTCATGGGGACGAAGACAAAACGCGCGCTGAAAAATTTTCAGAGAGATAATGGATTGACAGCGGACGGGGTGATTGGCCAGGAAACGCTGGATGCATTAGGATTGTAGCAATTAGATTCTTGCAAACGATTTCTTACGTGAAACCGCAATATTTTGATTGCATCAACAAAATGTTGCGGTTTTGAATGGCTATGCGGACGCCGGATGAGGGGGAAAGGGCCTGGCTTCCGGCTC
>CANOET010000125.1 GCA_947564835.1 uncultured Eubacterium sp.
GATTAGTTCACCGCAGCGTTGCCCCAGTCCGCCCAAGGTGTGTCTCCCAGCGCATTCCCTGCCCACAGCCCGCAGAGTCGTCCGGCTAACCACACTTCCCCGGCTAACCACATCCCCCGGCTAACCACACTCCCCCATTTTTCACACTCTTCTAGCAGGTCGCCCCGCCAACCACCGTTTTCTCCAAAATCTGCTTCTTATCAATCTCACTATGCAAAAGCTTATTCTGCACATAATCAAACCCCAGCCGCGCAATCGTATCCGCAAACCGTTCCCCGGATATTCCCTCATTCCGGAAAAACAAAATAGCACGTTCCACAACCCGTACGACTTCCTCTTCCGAAGTAAATACCCGGTCCAGCGCACGTCCTTCCGCAACCTTCTTCCCCCAGCGCCCGCCGATATAAATCTTATAGCCGCTGGCAGATTCATTGACAGCGCCGAATGGACATTTGCCGATACAGCGCCCGCAATGATTGCAGTCTTTCAAATCAATCCGGATCTTTCCGTCTGTCAATACTGCCGCTTTCACCGGACAGCTGTTCTGCACCTGGCATACTTTGCAGCCCTTGCATTTGGACAGGTCAATTTCCGGTACACGCTGGCCGATAATGCCAAGGTCGTTCAAATCCGGTTTGACGCAGTTGTTCGGACAGCCGCCTACCGCGATTTTGAATTTATGCGGCAGGGATACGTCGTGATAGCCTTTGTAATACAGCTGGTGCAGCTTTTCTGAAAGCGCAAACGTATCGATCAGGCCGTATTGGCAGGTGGTGCCTTTACAGGATACTACCGGACGTACTTTTGATCCGGTGCCGCCTGTTTCAAGCCCGGCTTCCTCCAGGAAGGCAAATACGGCTTCCAGGTTGTCGTAAGGCACGCCCTGGATTTCCAGTGTCAGGCGCGTTGTCATGGTCACTTCGCCGGAACCGAATTTTTCCGCAGCCTCTGCGATCTTTTTTTGCTCCTCAAAGGTCAGCTTGCCATTGCGGGTAATGACCCGGACATTAAATACGTCCGCATAACGCTTATCCTGCAGGCATCCCAGCCCTTTGACACGTTTGATTTCTTCTGCAGACAGACGTCCGCCTTCCCGCGGCACTTTCACTTCATTGAAAAACGCGCCGCCCTCCAGGACTTTGGTATGTGTGTAGCCGTAAGCTTTCAGACGGTTCTGCAAAAAATAGCCCCTCTTTCCTTTGGCGCATACCAGCAGCAGCTTTGCATCCTTTTCCAGCCCTTCCAGCGGGCCGTCTACGGCTGCAAGGTCGATCCAGCGGGCATTTGCAATCGCCGGGGCAGGCTGTACATCTAGGACGGTATAGCCTTTGCCGGCGCCGTTTTCATATTCCGCAGGGCTCATGGATGTAAAGATGCCGTCCATCTTATTTTCCAATATGTAGCACGCCGTTACGAACGGATGGATTGCCGTGGAAAACGGCGGTGCATAAGCAAAGTCCAGCGTATCAAAGTCATCCAGCTTCATCCCCTGTGCAATGCCTACTACGGCAATATCCGTCATTTTGTCCACCGCGCCCGCACCGAATACCTGCATGCCGAGCAGCTTGCGCGACGCGGTTTCGGCTGTCAGCTTGATGATAAAGGAAGAAGCGCCTGGATAGTAATGGGCCTTATCGTCTGCCACACAGACCACAGAAGTTGTCTCATAGCCTGCGGCTTGTGCCTGTGCTTCTGTCATGCCTGTGCGCCCGCCGTTAAAATGCGCAAGCAGCTTTACTACGCCTGTTCCCAGGCACCCGCCGTAGCCTTTGCCGGCGCCGTAGAACGATTTCGCCATGGCACGGGCTGCCAGATTCGCCGTAGAGCCCATGGCTGACCACTGCGGCCTGCCTGTCTGCGCATTTTTTACCATGGCACAGTCGCCTGCTGCATAAACATCCGGCAGGTTTGTTTTCATCTGTTCATCCGTATAAATTGTCCCTTTGAACATCTCAAGGCCGCTGCCTTCGAGAAATTCCGTTGCCGGACGTACCCCGATTGCCAAAATTACAAGATCTGCACGGAGCTCTCCTTTGTCAGTTACTACTTTTTCTGCTTTTTCGCCGCCTGCGATCCCTTGTAAGGATGTGGAAGTCAGCACACGCATACCGGCTGCCTTTAACTGCTTTTTCGCATACTCCGCCATTTCCTTGTCATAAGCGTTCGGCATGATCTGATCCGCCGCGTCGATCACCGTTACCTCCAGCCCGCGCGCCAGCAGGTTTTCCGCTACCTCCAGCCCGATAAAGCCCGCGCCGCACACAACCGCCCGGCGGCATTTCTGGTCTTCGATATAAGTACGCGCCTGCACTACATCATCCGGTGTACGTACACAAAATACACCAGGCAGGCCGGTTCCGTCCACCGGAGGTACGAACGGCACGGCGCCGGTCGCAATAATCAGCTTATCATACGTTTCCATAAAAGTCTCACCGGAAGCCTTTTGGAAGCTGACCGTCTTTGCCCTATGATCGACCTCCGTCGCTTCACATCCGGTAAATACCTCTGCCCCGGTCAGTCCCGCATATTTTGCAGGCGTATTGACAATCAGGCTTTCCCGTGACGGAATATCGCCGCCGATATAATACGGAAGCCCGCATCCGGCATAGGAAATATCTTCCCCTTTCGTATAGATTTTTACAACCGCGCTCCGGTCACAGCGTTTCAGCTTTGCAGCTGCTTTTGTCCCTGCAGCTACGCCACCCAGAATTACATACTTCATCATCCGTTTCTCCTTTCGTTTTCTGCAATTTCCATGCCTGTAGCATTTCCATATTTTTCATTATAATACTTGCCATCCATAAAAGAAAATCGTAAAATACAATTGATAATATAGAAAAAATCTATCAAATACAACGCAGTACCAGCAACCGTTCAGAGCACCCGCCGGACGGTTATCATTTTTACCCAGAAACCGGAGGAGATACTTATGACAATCCGTCACCTGAAAATATTTATCACCGTCGCCGAAACCGGCCTTATGTCCGCTGCGGCGAACCGTCTCTATCTGACCCAGCCCACCGTCAGCCAGGCCATCCGCGACCTGGAAAACCATTATCAGGTGCAGCTGTTTGAACGCCTGCATAAAAAGCTGTATATTACGCAAGCCGGACAGCAACTGTTAGATCTTGCACGGATGGCAGTCGGAACTTTTGACCACCTGGAGCTGTCCATGCAGCGCCTGAAAGAACAGATCACCCTGCGGATCGGATCTTCGCTGACCGTCGGTACCTGCCTGATGTCCAAAGTAATTGCGGACCTGCATGCAGACGACCCAAAGCTGGACCTTTCTTCCTTTGTCAGTAATACCGCCGAAATCGAACAAAAGCTGCTGCGCCGGGAGCTGGATGTCGCAGTCGTAGAAGGCATTATCGAATCCAGCGCGCTTACCGCCCACCCGATCGTAGAAGATTCTCTTGTGCTCGTATGCGGAAAAAACCACGATTTTTACCAAAAAGATGTTGTCTGCGCCTCCGAACTGGAAGGACGGAAATTTGCCATCCGTGAAAAAGGCAGCGGCACCAGAAAACTGTTCGAGCAATATCTGTCCGCCCACCAGATCCATATCCGGACCGTCTGGGAAGCCAACTGTCCGCGCACCATCTTAAACGCGGTTATCTACAACAACGCCCTGGCCGTCATGTCCCAAAGGCTGGTCAGACACGAATGCCTGCATCAGGCCGTAAAGATTTTCCGTTACGAAACAGAGGAATGGGACCGGTATTTCAAGCTCGTTTACCGGAAGCCAAATACTGGCAGCACAAATGCTTCCGGCACCCCTGCAGACGCGGAAATGCCGTCCCGTGCAGTGGAAAGCCTGCGTGCGGTGCTGAACCGTTACCGCACCTTAGACCAGTCTGGGGACATCCCCGCCTGCCTGTTTAAAAATGATCTTCCGGCCGCCGTTCCGTCTGATTAAAAGATCGCATGAATAATTCCGGCAATTTCGCGCATGCTTTATAGTATCAAACATCCGGAGGTTAACTATGGCTGTCTATAAAGTTGAAATCTGCGGCGTAAATACTGCGAAGCTGCCCGTATTAAAAGAATCTGAAAAAGAAGAATTGTTTCAAAGAATCAAGCAGGGCGACCAGGAGGCCAGAGAAACTTATATCAAAGGCAACCTGCGCCTTGTCTTAAGCGTTATCAAACGCTTTTCCAACCATCATGAAAATGTGGACGACCTGTTCCAGATCGGCTGCATCGGCCTGATCAAATCTATCGATAATTTCGATCCAACCATGGGCGTGAAATTCAGCACTTATGCCGTACCTATGATTATCGGCGAAGTGCGCCGTTACCTGCGCGACAACAACAGCATCCGGGTATCCCGCTCCCTGCGCGACAATGCCTACAAGGCGATCCACGCAAAAGAAGTGCTGACCCGCACCTCGAACCAGGAGCCGACCATGGACGAGATCGCGAAAGAGGCCGGACTCACCAAAGCTGAAATCGTCTTTGCGCTGGATGCCATCCAGACCCCGGTCAGCCTGTATGAACCGGTCTATACCGACGGCGGCGATACACTCTATGTAATGGACCAGATCTCCGATAAGAAAAATAAAGAATCCAAATGGATTGAATCCTTGTCTTTATCGGATGCAATGAAACGCCTGAATGAACGGGAGAATTATATTATTAAGCTGCGCTTTTTTGAAGGCAAGACACAGATGGAGGTTGCCGAAGAAATCCATATTTCACAGGCACAGGTATCCAGGCTGGAAAAATCCGCGCTGAAAAGCATGCAAAACTATTTGTCCCTGAGCTAAGACCTGCTGTGAATTACAGCAAACCTTAAACAGCAGGCATTTGTGTCAAAAATCAGGCGGCGCCAGACAACCTTTGCCGCTGCAGCCGGCCCTCTGGCGCCGCTTGTCTTTTATTCGATAGAAAACCATTCATCAAATGAAATATGCAGGCTGGGGAACATCACAAACCTTTTTCACAGCTTTGTCAATCAACAGCTGATCGGTTTTGGAAAATGAAAAGCGATTAACAACTCAATTACTACCTTTTCAAAAATAAGATTCATATCATCTAAAATGCTTCTGGAAGCCGCTGGTATACTTCCATATTCATGAAACATCAGGCATCGGACAGAATAAAGACTTTCTTCAGCATTCTTTTTTTCCATTTTTCCAGATTCCCTTAGAATTTCATTACAAACATCTTTAAGTTCCTCTTTCAAACTACCTGAAATAGGAGCATACTTGTGAAACAATTTATTTACCCGGTACTTTTCACCCGCAATTTCTAACAAGTCATTTTTCAAATCAAAAAGATTGTTCGTATCCTGTCTGATTTTTTGATTTAAATCTATAAATTCGTAAGAAAAAATATCTCCAATCAAAAGCTCAATAATCTGATACAGCATATGAAATTTTGCTAAAGGCAAAAACCCTGTCTGTACAAGCAGGCTCTTAAAAATTTCTATAATAAATATTTTATCTTTTACATCTTCCGATATCCTGCGCAGGTAGATTTTTTTGGCTACAGATACATCTTTCGCAGCCCCTATCTGATCTGCTGTAAAGGAGTAACCATATAGATACAAATCAGCGACATAATCCCATATACTAAAACGAGCGATCGTGTTACAATTGCTTTTACACATCACCAACAGAATCGTATCCTCAGGGTAAAAATCTGTAAGATCTAAAAATTCTCTGCTACTTTTCTTATCAGTTTCCGAAATACGGTCCAATAAAAGATAGGTCGCTACATACGCATATTTCAAGAAGAAAATATTTTCTGCATATGCATGATGATCAGAAACCAATGCCTGAACCGGAAACATCCATCCCAAACTTACACCTGTCTGCTTATCAAAAATCCTAAAGATGTCATTTTCCCGGTTCAGCGTATTCGTATGAAACAGTTCCATACAGTAGTCATCAGGATTATACTCATCATCTAATTGCAAATCTTTTCCGCATTCCAACCGCATTCCATCAGAGCTTACGACAGAAAAGCATTTACGATCCAACAGAAATTCAATGTTCGTATAAATTACATCTTCATCCATAAATTTAAGGTTCATGATTACACCTGACTTCTGTATTTCTGATAACTATTTATAGCTGAAAGATACAGATTTAGATAAGAATCACTTTCCGGATTAAATAATTCCCTAAAAAAATATTGAAACAGCATCCTCTGTCCATTTCCTATTTTTTTAGATTCCTTATTTACTTTGTCTAATCCAAGCAGTAATTCTATAAACCAATCATTTCGCTCAGCAGAGCCAGATTCCATCCTTTCTGGCAGCAGATAAAATTTTTCCAATGACTCTAATTTACCAAAGTCTTTTAAACGGCCGATTGCTGCTCCAAAACCAGTCAATGCCTGAGAGGTATTAAACACTTTCACAATATTTTTTCCAAAAGGATCTCCGTTAAATCCGCATTCTTCCAAATCTAATTCTTCCAGATTTACCAAATGTTCTAAATGTTCCATAAACCATACATACGAACGAATAAAATCTTTAAATACATCGGTTTCTGTATTTTCATGAGACAGATTTTCCAGCATTTTAACATTATCCAATAAATCCTGCCGGTCAATCGGAAGTTCATCTCTATAGATATAAGAATGAAATCCTTCTACCGCATCTTTAAACTTTATTTCTCTTACCGACGTTTTTACCTTGCCTTCTTTTTCAGTAACTAACCGGATTCCATCGATTTCTTTATCAACCATATTTTTATATAATATTTCAATCTGATGCCTGGTTGACATAGGTGTCTGCCCCGTATTTAAAGTCAGCATCCTATATAAGATCCCGAACTTATTAATTCCGATATAAATCTCCATCCTTATTTTTTGAGCTAAAAACCGATCTATTTCATTTTTGTTATTTTCTTGTTCCAGCTCTTCTTTTGCTGCAATTAAAGTGTAAGTTCTCTGTAATCCGTCTAAAATCATCAGGTTTTGGGGGTTACCAACCACATATTCCATAATCTGCTGATCCGTTGTCTTTTCATTGATCATGCCAGAATCAGTAAGCGCTAATACAAGCGGAGGGATCACACAGCCACTTATTAAATCCGTCTTAAGTAACGAATAGACAGATTTAGAAGATTTTACTTTTTTTCTTTGCATATCATTATTATTTAAGATATCAGGTGCAAAGCTTAAATAATCACCGATTGTAATCTCAACAAAAATATTCCAGCTGTCGATTCTTTGATCTTCGATTCGCGATAAAATATTCATCCGTTTTCTTCATCCTTTCTAAAAAATACAAACACAAAAATCATCTTTCCATATACATCCGGGCGATCAGCCTTGCTTCAAAATCTATTTCCTTCCCGAAAACCGCTTATACAGCTTTACATGATCATAAATACATTTCCATGTTCCAGGCGCATCTGCCGTCACGCAAATATATTCGCGGCCTTTTTCATCTACGCCGTAACTAACCGCGCAATTTCCGGCCTGCTCCACATATCCGGTTTTCGCACAGGCAACCTCCCCTCCGGTATCTTTATCTTCGATCCGGCGCAGAAACCAGTTAGAAATCAATATCCCGTCGCGGTGCTGCTTTGTCTTCGAAGTCGTATACGTACGCGCCGACAATACTTCCCTGCACAGATCATTTTGAATCGCCGCTTCCATAATCACTGCCAGATCCAAAAGCGTACAATAATGGTCTTCATCATAAATACCGACACAATTCGTAAAATGCGCCGTTTCTGACAATCCAAGCTCATCCAGCTTCGCATTCATCAGCTCTACAAAAGCCTCCTGCGATCCAGCCGTATATTCCGCCAATCCCAGCGCCGCATCTGCGCCGGACGGAAGTATTGTTCCATACAGCAAATCCTTGACAGTTACTTTTTCATCCTTTCCAAATCCCGCCACGCTGCATTCATTCAGATAACAATAATCGGTAATCTCCACCGTAATCTTAAACTTATCATCCAGGTCAATCGTATTTCCCAGCTTGTCCACAGCTGTTAACAGCGTCAGCACTTTTGTCATGGAAGCAGGAACAATCCGGTCTGCTTCATCCTTGCAGGCCAGCACCGTTTTGTTTGCTGCGTCTATCAAAACCGCATGGCTGCTGGCAATGCCGCCTCCCAGCTTTCTTGTTTTATCTATATACTGAAACGCCTGCATGCTGTCATCCGCCGCATCCGTATCTTGCCGCTGTCCATCCGATTCAGTATCCGTATCAGACGGATCCAAATCTGCGTCATCCTCCCCTGTCCGGTCAGGATCTGACGGATCCGCCTCCTGGCCTGTTTTTGCGGCATCTTCTGAGGCTGGCTTGTTCGCAATGCCTGTTTGTGTTTTTATGCCCGTTTGGCTGTCTGACTGGCTGCCCTTTGTTCCGTTTTCCGTGACAAAGAAAAAAACCGTTGCACCGGCGGCCAGAACAAACGCAAGAATCAGCAGCTTTTGAAAAAATACCTGGCGCTTGCGTTTTTTGCGCATCTGCTGCTTTTTTTCCAGCGCTTGCAGCCAATGCGGATCGTCTTCTTTATTGATGTTGTCCATAATCCATCTCCTTTACTGTCTGATGTTGCAGACTTTTATCATTATATTGCGGATACTGGCTGTATGTCAATGGGGTTGGAGGAAAATTTTTGACATTGGATAGCCGGGGGGATGTGGCTGACCGGACGACTCTGCGGGCGGTGGTCAGGCCCTTTCCCCCTCATCCGGCGTCCGTATAGCCACTAAAAAACGCAACACAATGTCAATTTTGTTACTGCAATCAAAATTGTGCCATTTTGCACAACAAATTATCCCCAAGCACACACCTGTCACCCCCATCTCCCCAGCGCATATATTATAAAAAAACAACGGCGGTCTCCCCATGTATCACTGCAAAAACCTCTATTACTTATCTTCCATCGCCTGCATGCTGTCCGAATGCATGACTAAAGAAGAACTGGAAATCCTCTCCACCGACCTGCGCGCATTAGGCGAACTCATCGAATCCGTCCTCGTACGCCAGTCACAATGCCGCAAAGCCACCTGCTCCCCGCAGTCTAAAGAACCTTAAATCATTACCTGCCGTCCCCTCACGACCCGGCCGACTGGTAATGCCTCATTCCGAACCTCCAGGCACCATAGCAGGCGAGGAAAAAGAACACCGCCCCGCCTGGATACAGCGCATACTCCCAGCGCTGCGTCCGCCCAAGCACATACTGCAGCGGATAATACTGCACAAGCGCATATGGTATCACAATGGTACAGAATTTCAGCATCCGTTTCCCATAAATATCAACCGGATATTTACCATGCGTGCTGCCTCCATATATAAGTACATTTAAAAACCCGCCATCCTCGATGGTAAAAAAACTGATCGACGCACCAAGCAGAAACAGCCCGGCAAACAGCAGGATTATCCCGCACACCATCCCGGCTACAGCAGCCCGCCTGCCTGCCGTCCACGCAACCTGGCAGCGGCCGGAGCCATAGCAAAGCATGGCACATGCCAGCGCAATACGCAGACAGCGGTTTAATTCAAATCTGCTTCCTAATACCTGTACCATCACACTGCGCGGCCTTACCAGCATACGGTCAAATTCCCCGCTTTTGATCAAGTCAGAAAAGGATTCAAATCCTCTTGCCAGACACTGTGCGATGGAATAGCCGAGCAGCATAATTCCATAACATAACAGCACTTCTTCATAAGTATACCCTTTTACCGCTGAAAAACGATCGAAAATAAAATACAGCGCAAGCAGCTCGTTGAAAGAGACGAAAAACTGTCCGGCTGCGCCTAATATAAAAGATGCCTTATACTGCATGGCACTTCGCAAAATCACCGCTATATACTGTACATACAAGCGGATTTCACTGCAGCCGCGCGGTTTTTCCGGCCCTGATCCGTCAAATTTCCTTCTATTCGTAATCATAACAGATTTCCTTTCCTGATTGCGCAGCGTTGTCTGACTTCTATTCCTCTACAGCTATTAGCCGCCTTGTATCACAATCCTGCGTTCCACAGCTTTGCACAGCCATTTCCCGGCGGCAATCATTGCCACAGCCCAGAATACCTGCAGCCCCACAGCCTCTATCCTTGCAGATCCAGCAAGATCTCCGCTGTAAATCCGAAACGGCACATTCATCATTCCTGCAAACGGAAGCCGCTCCACAACAATCCTGACCGGTTTTGGCAGAAACGGAAGCGGCAGGACAGATCCTGAGAGAAATTCCACCGCTGACATAAAAAATAACCGCAGCCCCTGCGGCGACAGTGTAAAAAAAGCAAGCAGATAGACAAGCATGCAAAAAGAAACCGTCACACAGATGCCAAGTGCCATAGCTGCCGCAAACCACAGGGCGGCTGCGGGACTGGACGGCAAAAGCATACGAAACGGCGGCGGAAGCAGCAGCGCAGCCGCTAAGATCGGCACACACCGCAGGGCTGCCTGGGCCAGGCGTGCCGCACTGACTTTTGCAAACCACATCTGATAAAGCGACACCGGACGGCACAGCTCATATGCAATATCCCCTTTTAAGATCATCGTAAACAGCTCCTGATCCACATTTCCCCACACGGAAAACAGCAGGAAAAATGCCTCTTTCAGCCACATATAAGAAACAACCGCCTCAAATTCCATCGGAAACGCCTGCGGATCCGCTTCCTGAAATACGGAAAAAGCCAGACATTCCATCATCCCCCACGGCAGCTGGGTTACTACTGCGCCGATCACAGACGCGCGGTACTGCAGCCCTGCATGGAAACGTATGCGAAAAAAAGACAGATACTTTTTCATCTGCAACCCTCCTATCCTGGATAAACCAGAACAAACATATATTTGACATTGCGTTGTGTTTTGGGGCAACTTGAAAGGTTTTCGTTGGCATGGGTAGGTATGTGGATAACCGGACGACGCTGCGGGCTGTGGCCAGGAGCGTCTGGTTATTGGCAGGCTTTACAACATCTGAGCGTCCAGTTATTGGCAGACTTTACAACATCTGAGCGTCTGGTTGTTGGCAGGCTTTACAACATCTGAATCTGAATTTCATGTAAAGCCGGTGAAAACCAGCCGGATGAGGGGGAAAGGGCCTGGCTTCCGGCGACGTTGGAAGAAT
>CANOET010000126.1 GCA_947564835.1 uncultured Eubacterium sp.
TGAAAGATATATGCAATTTGAACTGACAACCCCGTAATTTAATCGTCAGTGCTGAAAAGTATAAAAAAGTACTTGACAATAACCGTAATAGAATATATAATAATCCATGAACGAAGTTTAGTCACCATTAAACCTGCTAAATTCACCAAATGAAAGGAGCAAGCTATGAAGAAAAAACTTTTCACACTATTAACGGCAGTTGCAGTATGTTTTTCTATGATACCGTCAGCTGCTGCCAATGCCAAAACGACTACTACAACAATCATTGAGGATTCAGAGACAGAAAATGACGACGATGATTCATCGAATATGTCTATGGATGAGGATGAGGATGACAATGAAACTGGCGAGATACCTAGCTGTGAGCTAACAAAATATGATTTATCCGTTTATCCTGCTAAGAAAACAATTCGGATTGGTCAGTCGTTCAATATTGACATTGTGGCTACAGATGAAAGCGAATTTGCTGATTTGGATGATCCTGAGTGGGAGGAACTATGCTCGGAAAACATTGACAGTATTTCTTTTCGTTCTTCTAAGACAAGCGTTGCTTCTGTAAATAAGGTAACCGGAAAAGTAAAAGGAAGAAAAAAGGGTACGGCAATTATCAAGACTACCATTGATCTTGCAAATGGAGAAAGTATTACGCTCAAGTCAAAAATATATGTAGTCCGATAATCTTTGGTTAGTATTCGTGTAAGGCGGTATGTATTTTAACAAAAGATAATACAACCAGAATATCTTTCCAATGCAGTTAATAAGGATAGGATATATTAGGAATATATTCTATCCTTAATATTTTAATTTAGAAGGGAGATTTTTTATGAATAAATGGATAAAGATCTGCGCGGTAACTCTTAGTTTGTCTCTCACGGCTCCATATGTCTGCACTGCAGCAGTTACTCCTGGAAGAGCAAGGCCGAACTATGAAAACAGAACCGGTAATTATTCAGATGAAGAAGAAAAGGAATATAGCCGTACAGAGACAACAATTGTAAAAGTCGAAGATGAAATTGTTGATTCTACTACAACCACAGAGACAAAGGATGTTATAGAACCTGCAGACATCGTGTTTGTTATAGATTCGACCGGATCTATGGGGCCGCATATTCAGAATGTGAAAACAAATGTAGAAAAGTTTTCAGAGTATCTGGAAAGTAAAGGTGTTGGCGCACGAATGGCTGTTGTGGAATATAAGTATATTATTTCTAATGGCAAAGAAAGTACTAAAATCCATACCGTGGATGGTTCTCCATGGCATAAGACTACGGACGAGCTGAAAAAAACATTGGATATTATTAAATCCGGTATTGGCGGCGGTGTAGGCGTAAACGAAGAATCTCTGATCGACGCGATGGGCTTTGTTGCAAACGGCGATTTAAAATTCCGCGAAGATGCGCACAAGTTTGCCATCGTACTGACAGATGAAGGGTTCAAAGAGGATAATCGTCATGGCTATACGACTGATACCTTAATTGCGGCTTTAGAACAGCAGAATATCAATACTTCCGTAATTACAGAGAACGGGCTTCAGCATTATTTTCAGAAAATGATAGGCAGCACAGGTATTATTGCCGATATTCAGTCAGCCGATTTTTATGGTGAATTAGAGAAGCTGGCAGACGTTATCTTCAAGACAATTACAGAAGAAGTTACAAATAACCATGTAACTCCGGTAGAAAGTGTCACAGTAACCAGTAAAGGTGAAAGCGCCATAAAAATAGGAAATTCTGTATCGTTAACAGCAAGGGTTATGCCTGAATCAGCAACAGAAAAGACCGTCAGCTGGGTTGTAGATGATGACAGTATCGTAGACCTTTCTATTTCGGAGGATACAAGAACCTGCGTTGTAACCGGAAAGGAAAAAGGAACCGTTAATATAATTGCTGTAACAGATGACGGTGGTTTTACAGGCAGTTTTACAGTGAAAGTAATTGGCGGAAAGAGCAACAATACGGATACAAATAACAATAATAATAACAATAATAATAACAATAATAACAACAATGGAAATAGCAGCAGTAACGGCGGTCTTGTGAATCGCGGCGGTTCAGGAGATCATGATGCTTCAGTTGAAATTACGGCAGATGACATCATTGTTATTCCGGCTAGAAAAACAATATCCAAAGGCGGCAGGTTCCAGATTAAACTGTCCGCATATTTAGAGGATGAAGATATTTCTAAAGAAGAACTAAATGCAATGATTGCGGAAAGTGTGGATTCCATTTCATATCGATCTTCAAAGAGCAGCGTTGCGAGCGTTAATAAGAGTACAGGGGTTGTAATCGGCAAGAAGAAAGGTTCAGCAATTATTAAGACAACTATAAGTACTGCAGATGGAAAAACAAAAACATTAAAAACTGTTGTATACGTGAAATAACAGTAATTACTATTTCAGCAGTATGAAATATACGTCTGAAAAGAAATAACTCTTTCTGAGGTTTTAGCCCGAGTGGATTTATATCTGCAGGACTACATAAAATCAAATGAAAGAGTTATTTTTACTACAACTAACAGGTATGCCACCAGTTACTGACGGTAGAATGGAGATTTTTATGAAAAGAAAACTATGGAATATGACAGCTCTTACGATAGCAGCTGTTTTAACTGCCGCACAGCCGGTTAATGCTGCGGTTAATTTGACAATTACGCCGGTTCGGGATTTGGACTACTTGGCCGGAGATTATCTTTTTGTGAGTGAATCATCTCTGACAGCAGAAGCAGACGGTACGTTAAGCACATCTTATATTAATGTGGAAAATTCTAATTTCCTTTCAAACGGATTTAGCGCGGATGTCAGCAGTGATGCTACATCCTGGATTAAGATCGGTAAATACAACAACAGTAATTCTACCAGTTATTCATCAAGATGGAATTATGGAGGATTTTATATCAATGTCAGACCCAATACAAGCAAAGATGAACGAATAGGCAGAATTATAGTAACCGCAGCCGGAAGTTCTGAAAAAATCATAGAGATTACACAAAAAGGAATGCAAGCCTCTCTTAGTGTAAATGCTGCAGAACTGACAGCAGAAGCGGACGGTACCTTAAGTACAGATTATGTGGAAGTCAATACAAGCGGAACTGGCGGATTTGAAGCGACAGCTTCCAGTGCAGGCAATTGGTTAAAAATCGGTAAAAGAAATGCTTCTTCCACCAGTGTATCGTTTACCGACAGCGGCACAATTTATGTAGCAGCTTCTAAAAATGCCGAACAGTCTGACCGTCAGGGAACTATTACCATTACACATGCTGACGGCGTTACAAGCCAGACAGTTACCGTTACACAAAAGGCTGCAAACGCAGAACTGAATGTCAATATAACTTCCCTGACAGCAGAAGCAGACGGCACGTTAAGCACTTCTGTCATAGAAGTGGATACGAACGGAACCGGCGGTGTTTCAGTGGATGCCTCCAGTACAGGAGATTGGCTGAAAGTCGGAAAGAGCAGCAGCTCTGTATACACAAGCACTTCTCTTCCAGAAAGCGGTAAAATTTATGTTGCAGTTTCTAAAAATCCAGGAAACAGTGACCGTAACGGAACAATTACAATTACACATGCGGATAACAATACGCAGAAGACAGTATCCGTTATGCAGAAAGCGGCAAACGCAGATCTGAGCATCAGTACAGACCGTATTACCATCGAACCTGACGGAGAACCAGCCTATATTGATGTCGATACTATGGGAAGCGGCGGATTTAAAGCACAGGCGTCCAGTACAGGCAGCTGGCTGAAAATCGGTAAATATTATGATAAATCTGTCAGCCTTTCTTATTCTGAAAGCGGTAGAGTTTATGTATCCGCAGAAAAGAATACACAAGACTCAGAACGGACAGGTACCATCACCATATCTCATGAAAATGGTACAATTAAAAAAACCGTTGAAGTTATACAAAATGCATTAAAATCAGAACTGCATGTAAGCGAAACAACACTGATGGCAGATGCCAGCGGAAAGATGTCACCGTCTACTGTGTATATAGATACAAACGGAACCGGAGGCTTCAGCGCGAGTGTTTCCGGTACAGGCAATTGGCTGAAAATCGGTAAAAATCTTGGCGACGCTTCCGAAAATATTTCTCTTGAAAAAAGTGGAAAAATTTATATATCCGCTTCAAAAAATGAGACTACTGATACACGCAAAGCGACCATAACGATTACTCATGCAAATAAAAATGAAGAAGAAATCATTGAAGTGACGCAAAGCCCGGCAAAAGAAGAAATTTCAGTAAATCGCTCCGCATTGACAGCGAATGCGATAGGAAAAGTTTCTCCTGATTCTGTAAAAGTTTCTACAAATAAAACAGGTGGCTGTGAAGTATCCACATCGGCATCCTGGATTAAAATCGGAAAAGGCAGCAGCCCTTCCTCCAATGACACGCTGACCCTGTCAGATGGAAACACATTTTATGTCGCTGCGGAAAAAAATATTGGAAATGCCCGTACCGGAACGATCACTGTAACACATCAAAATGGCGTTGCAAAAACAGAGATCACTGTAAAACAGGAAGGTCTTGCAGCCAGATTAAATGTGGATAGTAAAAACAAGACGGTAAACAAAGACGGCAGTCTCTATAACAACGCCGTATCTGTAGTGACAAGTAATACAGGCGGATTTACGGTGAAGGTATCTGACAGCAGGTGGTTAAAAATTGCAAAGGATAGCGGCGCAGAATTTAGTTCTGGTTATGGAGAATTGTCTTTTGAAAAAGAAGGAAAGTTCTATCTTCTGGCCTCGCAAAATACAGGCAGTGAACGTTCCACGCAGATTATCGTTACTCACGAAAACGGAACCCTGTCAGAAACGATTTCAGTAAAACAGGTTGGAACCGGCGGGCAGTACTTAGCTGTATATACAGAACGGGCAGATTTTTACGAAGCTGCTTCCGGAACGAGCGGAAAAATATCAGTAGGTGCAGATGATGATACGCACTGGGAAGCAAAAACAACGGATAAATGGATCCATATATCGGAATCGTCTTCCGGATCCCCTAGGAATGCATCCCTGGAAAAAAGCGGCTCTGATGAATTTTATATCTGTGTCGATGAAAATACCAACCTTGACAGCCGGGAAGGTATCGTAACCGTTAGCGCTCCAGGCATGGACAGTTATGAGATCACTGTAACTCAGGTTGCACGCGAACTCGACTTGCACGAACTGTTGGAAAATACAACGATTAGGCTAACACGTCAGACTTTTAATAAAGGACTGACATCCCAGATTTTATTCACTTACCCTGATGGCCTGGAAAGTGTCAATATCCAAAAAATCGTATTCGCAAGTAATAAAAAACGTGTCGCAACCGTAAACCAAAATGGGAAGATAACTCCTAAAAGGAAAGGCACAGCTTTAATTTATGCAAGAGTATACCTTTATGATGGATATTCCAAGCAGTTTAGAGTAAAAGCAAAAGTTGGAAAACGAAAAGTTACGACTGTTGAGCGGAAAAGCAAATAAATGAAAAAACCTCCTGCGTTACAATGTTATGATTATCACAATCCAAAGCATAACGCGGGAGGTACCCCATGTAAGTCAGTTCCTTCTGATCATCTTTAGAGCAAATATCTCTTTTTGTTTCCTATAATTCATATCACAGGCATCCACCTAAAATAAACCTTATTATCTAAACTGTTTCATTCTGTAAAAGGCTTGAAAAAATCCGCCCGATATGGTACACTCTTTACAATTTAAGCAAAAATCCATTCCAGCATCCATCTGGAACCGTTATGCTCTGGCCCAGCCAGACCGTGAACACAGCAAAAAAAGGGAATTTCTCTTTTTTTTTTGCCAGGAAGAAAGGAGAAAATAATGAAAGCTTTTCTGATACTTGAAGACGGACATCAATTTGAAGGGACCAGCATCGGTTCCGACCGGGAGGTGATCAGCGAGATTGTATTTAACACATCCATGACCGGATATCTGGAAGTGCTGACCGACCCTTCCTATGCCGGGCAGGCGGTCGTGATGACTTATCCGCTGATTGGGAATTACGGTATCTGTTTTCACGATATGGAATCCCAAAGGCCGTGGCCGGATGGATATATTGTACGGGAGCTGTCCCGGACGGCGAGTAATTTCCGCTGTGAAGGCTCCATCCAGGATTTTTTGGAAAAGCATGATATACCCGGTATCGCAGGCATTGATACGCGGGCGCTGACAAAGCTGCTGCGGGAAAAAGGTACGATGAACGGTATGATCATTACCGAAGACCGCTTTCGTAAGCAGCACTATAATATAGAAGAAATCCTTCCGGCAATCAAAGCATACACCGTAGGAAACGTCGTGGAAAAGGTAACGTGCAGCGGGAAAAAGGTGTGGGAAGGAAACGGGCCGAAGGTTGCGCTGCTGGATTTCGGAGCGAAAGACCATATTGCAAGGTCTTTGCAGGAGCGCGGCTGCGAAGTAACGGTTTATCCGGCACATACTTGTGCGGAAGAGATCCTCTCTTCCCGTCCGGACGGCATTATGCTTTCCAACGGGCCTGGGGACCCTAAGAGCTGCGGGCAGATCATTCAAGAGGTCCGCAAGCTGTATGAAGCTGACGTGCCGGTATTTGCGATCTGCCTGGGGCACCAGCTGATGGCGCTTGCGGCGGGCGCGGATACGCACAGGCTGAAATACGGGCACCGCGGCGGCAATCACCCGGTAAAGGATTTAGAGACGGGAAGGGTGTATATTACTTCGCAGAACCATGGGTATGTCGTGGATACGGACAGCCTGGATCCAGGCGTTGCGGTTCCTGCGTTTTGCAATGTCAATGACGGAACGAATGAAGGATTGAAATATACCGGAAAAAATATTTTTACTGTGCAGTTTCACCCGGAAGCATGCCCCGGGCCGCAGGACAGCAGGTTTTTATTTGACCGTTTTCTGGAAATGATGGGAGGTAATCGATAATGCCAAAGAGAGCAGATATTCAAAAAGTATTAGTGATCGGTTCCGGCCCGATTGTGATCGGACAGGCAGCGGAGTTTGACTATGCAGGTACGCAGGCGTGCCGTTCCTTAAAGGAGGAAGGGCTTACGGTGTGCCTGGTAAATTCCAATCCGGCGACCATTATGACGGATAAAAATATCGCTGACCAGGTCTATATCGAACCGCTGACCGTAGAAGCGCTGCAGCAGATTATCCTTAAGGAAAAGCCGGACAGCGTGCTGCCGACGCTTGGCGGACAGGCCGGGCTGAATCTGGGTATGGAGCTGGCGGAGTCTGGATTTTTGGAAGCGCACGGCGTCCGGCTGATCGGTACGACGGCGGAGACGATCCGCAAAGCGGAGGACCGGCTGGAATTTAAACAAACGATGGAAAGCATCGGGGAGCCGGTCGCGCCTTCCCTTGTGGTAGAGGATGTCCAAAGCGGCATTGATTTTACCAATACCATCGGCTACCCGGTCGTGCTGCGCCCGGCCTATACGCTGGGCGGCAGCGGCGGAGGCATTGCGCATAATGAACAGGAGCTGACGGAGATCTTAAAAAACGGCCTGCGCCTGTCGCGTGTCGGCCAGGTGCTTGTCGAACGCTGTATTGCGGGCTGGAAGGAAATCGAATATGAAGTCATGCGCGATGCGAACGGCAACTGCATCACGGTCTGCAATATGGAAAATATCGACCCGGTCGGCGTCCATACCGGCGATTCCATCGTCGTAGCCCCTTCCCAGACGCTGGGCGATAAAGAATACCAGATGCTGCGCACATCCGCGCTCAACATTATTTCCGCCCTTCAGATCACCGGCGGATGCAATGTGCAGTATGCGCTGCATCCGGATTCTTTTGAATACTGCGTAATCGAAGTCAACCCGCGTGTCAGCCGTTCTTCCGCGCTGGCTTCCAAGGCGACCGGCTATCCGATTGCCAAGGTAGCCGCGAAGGTAGCTGTAGGTTATACGCTGGATGAGATTCCAAACGCGGTGACTGGCAAAACGTATGCCAGTTTTGAGCCGATGTTAGACTATTGCGTCGTTAAAATGCCGCGGCTTCCGTTTGACAAGTTTTTGACCGCAAAGCGTTCGCTGACGACACAGATGAAAGCGACCGGGGAAGTAATGAGCATCTGCACGAATTTTGAAGGCGCGCTGATGAAGGCGCTGCGATCCCTGGAGCAGCATGTAGACAGCCTGCTGTCTTATGATTTTTCCGCTTATTCGGAAAAAGAGCTGCTGGAACGCATGAAAACCATCGATGACCAGCGGATTTTTGTCATAGCAGAAGCGCTGCGCAAAGGCATTAATTACAAAGCGATTCATGAAATAACAAAAATTGACGAATGGTTTATAGATAAAATTGCAATCCTGACCGAGATGGAACAGCGTCTGAAAAAAGAACCACTCACCGCAGAGCTTTTAAAAGAAGCCAAACGCATCGAATTTCCGGATACGCTGATCGCGGCCCTGACCGGGCGTACCGAACATGAAATCCGCGATCTGCGCTATGCAAACGGCATTACAGCGGCTTTTAAAATGGTAGACACCTGTGCCGCGGAGTTCGCAGCCGTTACGCCGTATTACTATTCCGTTTTCGGCAGCGAAAATGAAGCCGTCCGTACAGAAGGGCGCAAAAAAGTACTGGTCTTAGGCTCCGGCCCGATCCGCATCGGCCAGGGTGTGGAATTTGATTACTGCAGCGTACATGCCACCTGGGCATTTGCAAAGGCGGGATATGAGACGATCATAGTAAATAACAATCCGGAAACAGTCAGCACAGACTTTGATATCGCGGACAAGCTTTATTTTGAACCGCTGACGCCGGAAGATGTAGAAAACATTGTCCGTACCGAACAGCCGGACGGGGCGGTCGTGCAGTTCGGCGGGCAGACAGCGATTAAGCTGACGCAGAGCCTGATGGAAATGGGCGTTCCGATCCTGGGCACTGCCGCGGAAGATGTCGATGCAGCGGAAGACCGGGAGCTGTTTGACAAGATCTTACAGGAAACACAGATTCCGCGCGCGGCAGGCGGCACCGTATTTACCGCGCAGGAAGCGAAAGAGGTCGCAAACCGCCTGGGCTATCCGGTGCTTGTGCGCCCGTCTTACGTGCTGGGCGGCCAGGGGATGCAGATCGCCTATACGGACGAAGAAATCGAGGAATTTATGGCCATTATCAACCGCTACTCCCAGGAACACCCGATTCTGGTCGACAAATACCTGATGGGCAAAGAACTGGAAGTAGACGCGGTGTGCGACGGCACGGATATCCTGATCCCCGGCATTATGGAACATATCGAACGCACCGGCGTCCATTCCGGCGACTCGATTTCCGTCTATCCGGCGCCGACGATTTCCGATACCGTACGTGAGCGGATTGCGGAATATTCCCGCAGACTGGCCAAAGCGCTGCATGTCAAAGGGCTGATCAATATCCAGTTTATTGCCATGGAAGAAGAAGTCTACGTCATCGAGGTCAACCCGCGTTCTTCCCGCACCGTGCCGTACATCAGCAAAGTCACCGGCATACCGATCGTAGATCTTGCCACGGAAGTCATCATCGGCAAGACCATCCGCGAACTGGGCTACGAGCCGGGTCTGCAGCCGGCAGCCGGTTATTTTGCAATTAAAATGCCAGTCTTTTCCTTTGAAAAAATCCGCGGCGCCGAAATCAGCCTCGGCCCGGAAATGAAATCCACCGGGGAATGCCTGGGCATTGCCAAGACATTCGGCGAAGCGCTGTATAAGGCGTTTCTCGGCGCAGGAGTCGTGCTGCCGAAACATAAGCGGATGATTCTTACGGTCAAAGACGCGGATAAGCCGGAAGCAGCAGAAATTGCCAAACGCTTTGAGGCATTGGGGTATAAGATCTACGCGACCAGAAGGACGGCAAAATTTCTGACCGAACACGGCGTACATGCCCTGCGCGTAAATAATATCCATCAGGAACCGCCGACGATTATGGACCTGCTGCTGGGGCATAAGATCGACCTTGTCATTGACACGCCGACACAGGGCAGGGACAAAGGCAGGGATGGATTTTTAATCCGCCGGGTAGCGATTGAAACCGGCGTAAATTGCATCACAGCGATGGATACGGCGCGCGCGTTAGTGATGAGCCTGGAAACGCCGCATCAGGATATGACAATGATTGATATTGCGAAGCTTTGAATACCATTCATCCCTGAACCGCTGCGAGGAATTTCAGATGAAGCGAATAAAACTAACTGTTGCATACGACGGAACAAATTACCACGGCTGGCAGGTACAGCCGAACGGCATTACGATCGAAAGCGTTCTGAATCAGGCCCTGACAGAACTCACCAAAGAACCCATC
Source organism: uncultured Eubacterium sp. (assembly GCA_947564835.1). Taxonomy (GTDB): domain Bacteria; phylum Bacillota; class Clostridia; order Lachnospirales; family Lachnospiraceae; genus Eubacterium_J. The sequence continues at coordinate 10,266 of CANOET010000126.1, forward strand.
ACGGTCATCGGCGCCAGCCGGACTGATTCCGGCGTCCATGCGGTTGGAAATGTGGCCGTATTTGATACCCATACAAAAATACCGCCGGAAAAAATCTCCTATGCCTTAAACCAGCGCCTGCCGGAAGATATTGTTGTACAGCATTCATGCGAAGTACCGCCGGATTTCCATCCAAGGCACTGCGCAAGCAAAAAGACCTATGAATATAAAATCCTGAACCGGACATTCCCCCTGCCGCTGCACCGGCTGGACTGCTATTTTACCTACCGGCGCCTGGATCTGGAAAAAATGCGGCAGGCAGCCGGGTACCTGGTCGGAGAACATGATTTTCGAAGCTTCTGCTCGGTAAATTCTCAGGCAGAGACGACCGTCCGCACGATTTACAGCCTGACAGTCAGCAGGGACGCAGATTTGATCACGATCCGGGTCACCGGAAGCGGTTTTTTGTACAATATGGTGCGTATTATCGCAGGAACCTTGCTGCAGGCTGGGATGGGCGAACGGAGACCCAAGGACATGCAGGAGATCTTAAATGCCAGAAACCGCGCCGCTGCAGGACCGACTGCACCGGCGCATGGGTTAACGATGATTGGGATCGAATTTGACTTTGGGCTGTTGTAAGCCTGTCAATAACCAGACTCTCAGCCATTGTAAGCCTGCCAATAACCAGACTCTGCGGGCTGTGGCCAGGGGACGCGCCGGGAGGTACACCTTGGAAGGACGTTT
>CANOET010000127.1 GCA_947564835.1 uncultured Eubacterium sp.
CAATCAGTTTACCAATTCCCGTATATTATGTGTTATAATGTTTTATGTGATTTTGCTTCCCTCATTTTTTCCCTTATCAGGGTTCGTAATGCCCAATCATCAAATCACAATCGGAATTTGAAAGGAGAACCATTATGCTAACTACTGAAGTGACACCTAAAATGATAGCAGAGTGGAAACAACTGTTTGAAAGCCACCATGCGGATATGCGCCCCAATCGAAAAACGGGCTCTGAAGTAGATACTTATTTCAAAAAGAAATATCCATATCAGATATTTGACAGCGAAGAATTTTGCAAAGTAGTTGAAGCTAATATTATGGAAAACACCCATAGTCGAGAGAAACTGCCAAATGGGGTTTTACCAAACATTAGAAGTTATTGCGTAGATGGTATTCTTGTGGGAATTGACTTGACCAGCGGAGAATTTCACATTGAAAGCGAAGATATTGAAAAAACCATCCCAATTTATGACGACCTATTTGTATATCGTGGGCTAGACAAAGCGGATTTGAAAAATATTTTTTTAGTTGCAGAATATATAAAGCTGACGGAGAAATAACTTCCAGTTTGCCGAACTGATCACCGAAAAAGGCGGGTGCCTATAACCTTCTGACAGGCCGCACCGATATCTAAGTCTCCGTAAGCGCTGGATTTCACCTCCGCTAAAAGCGCCATCAGGGGCAGAGCCCAGGCCCTTTCCCCCTCATCCGGCGTCCGCATAGCCAATAAAAACGCAACACAAGCTGCCCGAAAGTGTGTGCTTTGGCCAGTACAGTTACCACAGCAGGGCGTGTCAGTGCATCATGCAGGCATTGCGTCACGCTCAGCGCTTTTTTCGCAGAAGAGAGTTTTTATTTCACTTCAAACAAGCTCCTCCCATTACTCTCGATCACATCCTTATACCAGTAAAACGATTTCTTTTTATACCTCTCCAGCGTACCGCTTCCATCATCATTGCGGTCTACATAAATATACCCGTACCGCTTCTTCAATTCCGCTGTAGACGCGCTGACAACATCAATGCATCCCCAAGACGTATATCCCATAATCTCCACACCATCCTGAATCGCTTCCGCAACCTGAACCAGATGCTCCCGCAGGTATTCAATCCGGTAGTCGTCAGCAACGGTTTTTTCGCCGTTTTCGTCTTCTATCAGCACATCTGCCGCGCCAAGCCCGTTTTCTACGATAAACAGCGGCTTCTGGTAGCGGTCCCAGAACATATTGAGTACATAGCGCAGCCCTTTTGGATCAATCTGCCAGCCCCATTCGCTTGCCGGCAGGGTCGGATTCGGTACGCCGCCGATCAGGTTGCCGTTTCCTACTTTGCTGTCTGCGGATGCGGATGCACAGCAGCTCATATAGTAGCTGAACGAAATAAAATCGACGGTATTTTTTAAGATCTCTTCATCTTCTGGCGCAAACTGGATTTCGATGCCGTGTTCCTGAAAATAGCGCTTCATATATCCCGGGTAGCGTCCGCGTGCGTGGACGTCTCCGAAAAAATAGTTTTTATGCTCCGCTTCCATGACCTGAATCATATCGTCCGGTGAAGGCGTTAGCGGATAAGTTGGCATGCTTAGCAGCATACAGCCGATTTTGGCATTTGGCATAAGCTCGTGCGCCAGCTTTGTGACGAGCGCGCTTGCGACCAGCTCGTGGTGTGCCGCCTGATACAATGCCTGCTCGGTCAGTTCTTCTTCTGGGGTGGCGATGCCGCCGCTCATAAATGGTGCGTGCAGAATGGAGTTGATTTCGTTAAAGGTCAGCCAGTAGGTGACTTTGTCCTTGTAGCGCTCAAACAGTACTCTGGCATAGCGTTCGTAAAAGGTAATCAGCTCTCTGTTTGCCCATCCGTTGTAGTGTTCTGCCAGATACAGCGGCGTCTCATAGTGCGAGATCGTAACGAGCGGCTCGATCCCGTATTTGTGGCATTCATCAAACAGGCGGTCATAAAAGGCAAGCCCGGCTTCGTTTGGCTCTGTTTCATCCCCTTTTGGAAAAATCCGGCTCCATGCGATTGAAGTACGGAACACTTTAAAGCCCATCTGTGCGAACAGCCTGATATCTTCTTTGTAACGGTGGTAAAAATCAATGCCTTCCAGCTTCATATTTTCTTTTGTAGGCTCTTTTGTGCGGCTGCCGCGGATTCCGTGCGGCAGCACATCCTGTACGCTGAGTCCTTTTCCGTCTGTAAGGTAGGCTCCTTCGCACTGGTTTGCCGCGACGGCTCCGCCCCAGAGGAAATTTTCTGGAAAAATACCCATGGTTTCATACACTCCTTTTTATTTTTGTTGGTTTTTTTGATGGATGGCAGCGATATTTTTGCTGCTATGCTTCTTTTTGCAGGATGAGGACAGCATCGTTTGCAAACGGATGCATCTCGATTTCAGTCTGTTCGTTACGGATATCGCAGTCTAACACAGCATACCGCTTCTGGTCAAGTGAAAGCGCCCGTGCCGTGTAGCCTTGCAGTTTCGTATGTATCTGCACTTTTGTGCTGCGCGGCAGATAAATTACGTACCTGCCGCCTGGCGCCTGTGCCATGCGTATGTCGGCGGTTTCGTTTGCCAGCAGGCTGTTTGCAGGTATTAACGGCAGCAGATTTTCGGATTGTAAAAAGTGGCGGATAAAGCCGTAGTCCCATGCGCCCGGAAACTGGATCGCATCCTGCCATAGAAACGGGGCGTCAAAGCCTTCGCCCAGCACGGGATTGTGCGGTTTATGCAGTTTGTTCCAGTTCCAGATGCCGTGTGCCCCGTACGTGACTCCGGCACATGCGCCTGACAGAAGGCTGGTCCATGCAGCCTTTCGGATGTCTTCCGCCTGAAAGCGCCCATAGGCATGTCTGCTGTAACCCATCTGCTCGTAGCATGGTTCGGCGTTTATCAGCGGTTTTTTCGGATATTTTGCAAGCATCTGCTCTGGAAGCAGGTATGCCATATCCTGTGCGTCCCGGTTGTGGCCGGACTGGAACATATAAAAGTCCAGCCGGTCTAAAAAGGATTCAGGTATTACATCATAACCTCTGCGGATATGCATGGTTTTCAAAGAGTCCGGGCTTGCGCTGCAAATTGCGCTGAGTGCTGTTTCGTAATAAGAAACTGCTTCCGGGGAATCAAAATCAGTATCTCCGCTGATCACATAAATCGGATGAAATTCATCAAATTCCGCCGCTACCCGTTTGGCATATTCGCTGACAAACGCTTTTGGCATGATATTTTTGCCGATGATCCTGCTGCCCCAGGTGTCAGGGACATAGTTCAGCCAGAGTACGACGAGCGCAAGCTGAAAACCGTAGGAAACAGCCATCCGGCACATGTTTCTCGCATTTTCATAATAAGCTTCGTTCCATTTGGTAAAATCAAACGTATGCCCGTCATCCGTTGCAAAAGGATACAGCCCGGTATCAGACAGGCAGCGGTCCCACTGCGGCAGCGTATTGATCTGGAGTACGTTAAAGCCCTGCTGCCTGCGTTTTTTCAGATAAAAGTCCCATTCGTCGGGGGAGATGCCTGTAAACGCACTCCAGACCGTATCTCCCAGGTAAAAGAAGCGCCTGCCGTCCAGTTCAAATCCGTCCTGCTGTTTATTGATCGTTAATTTGCCCATAGTCTGTATCCTCCTATTTTCCAATGCACGAAAGCAAGGTATCGCCCTGGCGGACAGTTCCGGCTGCATCCTGGCGGATTTCCAGGTATTCGTCTGAGTTTGTCACGATCACAGGCGTCGTGGTATCAAGCCCTGCGGCACGTATTTTCTTAAGGTCTGCGCATACAAGCAGGTCACCTGCCCGGACTGCTTCGCCCTCCTTGACTTTGACCGTAAAGCCGTCTCCGTTCATTGATACGGTGTCCATGCCGATATGGATCAGGATCTCGGCTCCGGCGTCTGACTGGATACCGACGGCGTGCCCGGTTGGGTACATTGCGCTGATGATGCCGCTGCATGGCGCACATATATTTCCGTTTTCCGGCACGATGGCAGCGCCCATGCCTAAGACGCCGCCGGCAAAGGCGTCGTCTTTGACTTCAGATAATGGAAGGACGGTTCCGTTTACCGGCGCCTTTATGATTTCATCCATAGCTTTGGAAGGAGCAGACGGTACGGACGATGACGGAGCTGTTTTTTTCGGAAGCATATCGTCACTGTAGCCAAACAGGTAAGTGACAGCTGCAGCGCCGAAATAAGCAACTGCACAGGCAATTAAAAATCCGACAAATCCTTTGCCGATATATCCAGGCAGTGTTAAAATACTGGTGCCAAGCAGGGTTGGGGCACTTGTCCCTGTTTTTGGTCTTTAAAAATACACCGAGCGTAGCGCCTGCCTGCGCCATATTGTTTGGGCCTGTAATAACAAATAGTGTGTCTCTGCCAAAGTTTTGGATATTGTTCATAACGATCGGTACAAATCCCCAATGCACGCCGAACATAACAGCAAGCGGCCAGATCAGTCCGAGGATGCCGCCTGCGATCACCGGATTTAAGCCTACCAGCCCGGTATAACCGCCGGCAAGCAGTTTGCCTGCGGTATCGGAAATTGGCCCGATTACGAGGAAAGTCATCGGTACAATTACCGCAAGGCTTACAAGCGGTACGGTAAAGCTCTTTAACACAGACGGGATGATTTTGTTCAGCAGTTTTTCGAGCTTGGATAATACGTATATGGAAATAATAATCGGAATAACCGACGAGGTATAGCTGACCAGTACAACAGGAATCTTTAAAAATGTGAGCGATTCTCCTGCGGAGTAGGCTGCGGATATATCAGGATAAACCAAAGCTGCTGCTACAGCCATAGCTACATAGCTGTTTGCCTTGAACTTATTTGCCGCGGTCAGTGCAAGCATGATCGGCAGAAAACTGAATACACCGTCTGCTGCTGCGTATAAAATGCGGTAAGTCCCCATCTCAGGTTCCAGCAGATGGAAGGTTGTCAGCAGAATCAGCACTGCTTTGAGCATACCGGCGCCGCTCATTGCGCCAAGAATCGGCGCAAAAATGCCGGAAATCGTATCCATCAGCGTATGCAGCAGGTTTTTGCTTTCGGTATCTTCAGTATCTGCCGAAGCATTCCGCTGCAGCCCTGTATTTTGAAATACCGCTTCACAGACATCGGCGACATGATTGCCGATTACGACCTGGATCTGCCCGCCGCTTTCCAATACCTTGATGACACCGGCAAGCTGCGACAGGTTTTCTTTATCTACCTTTGCGCTGTCTTTGACCTTAAACCGAAGGCGGGTTGCACAGTGAAACAATGAAATTACATTTTCAGTACCGCCGACATACGCCACAATGTCTTTGGATAACTGTGTATAATCTTTTGCCATGATGATTCCTCCTTACATTCTTTTATCTGCCCAGCAGAGCTTAGCTGCTGCGGCTTACTGCCAGATCAAAGTGCGCACTCTTTATCTGGAACCAGCATAGCATCTTTTGTTTTTCTTCTCAATCCCGTTCCGGTTTTTCTCACATTCCGAGAGTTTCTGTTTCGCCGGCTTCGGTTTTTTGCATAAAAATTGTACAAAAATACCAAGCGTTTAAATTTTCTTTAAATACGGAGGGCTGCTGTCAGCGGTAGATATATTTGGCTTTGTCAAACACACTGTCGCCCTCCAGCAGCCTGGTCTTGTAGTAGACACGCATAATCTCCTCATCATCTCCTTCGATATGGCGGATCAGATGGTCGACCCCGGCAAGGTGCCGTTTCGTATGCGTCCCTTTAATCAGCGTCAGGTTCAGCCCCGGCAGGCTGACCGGAGGCAGTGCGTCAAAGCCGATCAGAGAAATATCCCTTGGAATGCGCATATGCCGCTCCAGCAGCGCTTTGCCGACGCCGAGCGAGACGACCGAGCTTTCCAGCACGAAGGCAGTTGTATCCCGCAGCCCTTCGTCCAGATAGCGGCTCATGGCCGCGCAGACTTCTTCCACGCTGCTGCCCATATACCGGATACGGTTGCTCGCATCCCCGCACTGTTTTTTTGCCATTTCTAAAACAAAAGCTTCCCTGCGTTCGTGAAAGTTAAAAATGCTGATATTTTCCGCCAGATATACGATATGGCTGTGCCCTTTTTCCACAAGGTAGTCGACACAGCGGGCGATCCCTTCCTGGTTATCGATCAGATAACTGTCAAGCCCTGCATCATAAAACAGGTTGTCTCCGGTCACAATCGGTATGTCCAGTTCAAGAAACGGGTAAATATCTCCCTGCTTCATTTCCGCCGCCATCAGATAAATGCCCCTGACATCCCAGGCACGGCACTGCTGCAAAAAATCCTCGATCCGGTGGAGCTGCTCGTGATAGACAATGCCCTTAAATGCGTACCCGGCGCGCAGTACAGCCTCTTCCATGGCTGGAAACACTAATTCAGCTGTATTTGTTCTGATGCTTCGTTCCATAATAATACCGTTTTTGATATAGCTGATCATCAGGATCGTGCCGCAGGAGGAGGTTTCCAGTTCCTGGCGGCGGTATTGCTCTGCTTCCCTGTCCCGGATATAGTCCAGAATCCGCTTTTTAGTCCCGGCGCTGATTCCTGGCCTGTCGTTGAGGGCAAGGGAAACGGTAGCGGGTGAAATTCCCATTTCCTGTGCGATTTCCTTTGCTTTGATACGCATGATTCAGTTCCTCATAAATTTACCTGTTCTGTGCAAATTTTATACTTTTCATTTCCTTGCTCCTTTTGGATTCGATTCGTTTTCAAAACAAGCGTTACCACCTGTGAAGATGCGGAAGTTGCCGCTGGAGCGGTATTAACATCCAGAGTAAAAAGCGCTTATCACATAAGGGTTATCTGACAAGCGCTCAACATTATGAAATTGCTTTTAAAATATAATCAAGCCCGTCTTGCAATGGATATACAGCTGCATGCTTTTTAAGAATCTGTAATACGATATTAAATTGTGAAGTCTCATTGTCATCGTCGTATAAAAAGACTATTTTATAGCGGTTTTTTAATTCTTCCGCTGAAAAAGCCCATTGTTTGGCAGAAGGAATCAATTTGGCAGCATTTTTCCCTTTGAATGAAAAAAGTTTGATTGCAATATTTCCAATAATGTAGTCAAAAGTGACATTTTCATCATAAATACCATATACTTTTGGCGGAGAAAACTCAGCATTCGATGAAGCAAGAATTTTGCGAATATATTTCTTTTCTACAAACTTGCTTAGTCGTTTTTCTTTGCTAAAATCAAATTTAAGATACATTTTTGTGAGGTTCTCCACATAATCTTCGTTTTCTTCTACTTCCATTACAGTGACAGGTGAAAAACGAAATTCATTCACATAGATTTTAGTAAAATCCGTTATAGAGTAAGTCTGATTATAATTAAATATATTTGTCTCTATCTGCTGCTTTATTCCTAACAAGTATAATTTTACAAATTCAACGTCGGCATCATCATCAAATGCCTGAAAACGTTTGAAATTAGAGATATATCTGAAATCACGTTTTCCGGTTGTCAAATTATGAAAAAGCATTCCAATATACAAACATTCTTCAGAAATAACATTGTTGTAATATTTCAGAGATGCATATTCAACCTGATACATAATATACCTCCTTTCATTTTGTTAAATAATTTATTATTGTATTGCAAATGTCATCAAGATGACCGATGCGGTAAAGAATATATGCTATAAGTGCATCTGTGTCGCGAGATGTCGGCATCCACACAGAAGGCACATCTGTAAGTATCCTGCAAAGGGTTTCTTTGGTTATTTTATTGCTAAATTCAATTTTTAATTTATCAAAGTGTTTTTTCGTTATAGTCATAGTATGGAAAAACATATTGTATAAGTATGTATTATTATCAAGGATGCGCGTACTAAAATAATCTTTTTCTGCAATTGCCCTGTTTAAGCAGGATGCATCCCAAATTGCCTGGTTAATAAAAACGTGTGAATGGTCTATTACTTGCAGAGTAATGTTGTTTTTATAATATTGAACAAGTAAATTACCAGGATTCCGGTCTGTATTAAATATTACATGGTCAAAAAGAAGTAGTTTGAAAAAATCTTCTTTGTTTTGCATTAATGGAATAATAGTATCCACTAAAGTAACGGATTTATTTAGATATGTAGAATAAAAACCATATCCAAATTGTTTCAAATTAACACAATCATTATAAATGATAGTATCTTGGTCAATTAAGCATATTCCGGATACTGGCATTGGAATGCTGAACCGTTCTAATGTGCTCCTGTCGTATGGCAACCACCTTCTTTCGTAATGAGATACGAGAATTATTATAACATAGATTGTAAGGGCTGCGAAGCCGTAAATTGCAAAAGTTTTAAGATTATGAAAAAGCAAAGAGATAAGGTTTGCCTTGACAGTTCCGATATACAATCGTATAATGCATTATACAAACGTATAAAGGAGGCATTCATATATGGGAAATAAGCTGAAAAAATTAGGGGAAGCGGAACTAGAAATTATGCAAGTAGTTTGGAATAGCGGAAATCCTGTAACTTCAAATTATATTTTAAAAGAATTACAGGAACGGAGGAGTTGGCAGCTCTCCACGTTAATGACATCATTAGCAAGGCTGGCTGATAAAGGATTTATCAGTTGTGACCGTTCAACAGGAAGAAATCTGTATACTTCGATTATTCCGGAAAATGAATACAAGGCTGGAGCGAGTAAACATTTTCTCGAAAAGTTGTATAACAATTCGATACAGAATATGATAACCGCACTATATAATCATAAAGAGATCAACAGCTCTGATATTCGAGAACTCAGAAATTTTTTGGATAAATTGGAGGATGAATGATGGGAAATATATTTTTATCCATATTGGGAATTTCAGTATCTATTGGATTGATTGTTATTGGATTGATTTTCCTGACACCATTTTTAAACAAAAGGTATGCCGCAAAATGGAAATACCTGATTTGGATTTTTCTTGCGTTACGGCTGGTTATTCCTTTTAGCGGAGTGAATGGGCAGTATGTTATGGATAGGGCGTCACAACTGAAGGTTGAAACGGGTTCAGGATCAGAAGAACATGATGCAAACAATCCAGCTGGCATAGTAATGCCATATCGGGCGATTGTTGTTGAGATACCAGCACAGATGACTTCTCCAATCAAAGCCTCGTCTGAAAAAAACATCTCAGATATAACCATGCTTGATATAGTGGCTCTTGTCTGGATCATTGGCAGCCTGATTTTTATTTCTGTACATCTGATCAGTTATTCCCATTATAAACGGCAGGTGATAAAAAAGGGGAGAATAATAAAAGAAACACGTATTTTAAGCCAGATATTTCAGCTCAAACGCGAATTACATATCAGACGTACCGTATGCGTGATGGAATATGAGGAAGCTGGAAGCCCTATGATCATAGGCTTTATAAAACCTGTTTTAGTTTTGCCGAATGAGCAGTATGATTCTGAAGATTTGTTTTTTATTTTAAAACATGAGTTGGTTCATTTAAAACGGGGCGATGTGTATCTTAAACTGCTTTTTATAACAGCGAATGCTGTCCACTGGTTCAATCCAATCATCTGGATTATGCAGAAGGAAGCTGCTATTGATATGGAGCTGTCCTGTGATGAAAGAGTTACACAAGGCACAAGTTATGCGCTGCGGAAAGCATATACAGAAACATTGTTGTCCATGCTTCATAAGCAATGTGTCAGAAAAACTGTTTTATCAACGCAATTTTATGGAGGAACAAAAGTTATGAAAAAACGTTTTAAAAATATATTGACAAAAAACAGGAAGAAAAATGGAATATCTATATTGATATGTGCAGTTGTTCTATCAATCACTTTGGGAATGCTGGTAGGCTGTTCTGTTACAAAAGAGAATACAGAAAAAGAAAATATCGAAAATGAGCACACGGCAAATGAAAACACGGGAAATACGCACAAACAGCCCAGTCCGGAAGTTGCTCAAACTGCTCCGATACCTGCTGACAATTCCTCTGTTGATAATCATACATTGGAAAATACAATTACACTCATCTTTTCGAAAGAAGGAGAGCAGGAACAAAAACAGGCTGCTCTTGCGGTTGGTAACGGCTACTCGTTCTATCTTCCTGCTGATGAGAATTGGCGTTTATCTGCTCCTGATCTGTGGGAAACAGATATCAATGAACAGATTTCACTTTGGGTAACGCATTTTGAAGGAGAATCAGAGGATTCTGTGGATCAGAAACTTGAAAGTGATGGCTATACAGAGGAGGACTCCCATAAGTGGTGGAAACAGGAGGGAGATTTATTATATCATGTTGAACAGAAAGTGTTTGAAAATAGCGTATGGGGAATATTCTGCTCTTATCCGGTTGATTTTGCAGACGGGTGGGGGAGAGAATTTCCTGTGATTGTGAATACATTTGCGTTATCAGATGAAACGGTGCCTGATACCGTAGGAACGGGCGAATATCTGGGAGTTGAAGATTGTCAGAAAATCAGAACTGTTTTGGAAGCATTTGCTGAATCATATTTTGATGGAGATGCAGATGCTATTCAGAAGTTTTTGGCAAGTACATATGAAGGAAAGATTGATATATATGAAGGAACAGGAATGATAAGTAATTTAACGGTAAAGGGATTGTCCGACGCCGGTGAGAAAAAAATTGAAAATGGAAATTGTAATGTTTCCATAGAATTCAGGGACAGTAACTATGAAGATATGTTTCTGTATCTGACATTTATACTTGTCAAAGAGCAAGGTGAATGGAAAATACAATTTTATGGTTTGGAAGGATAAATGAATTTATAATTGCCTTCATCGGTCCCTGTCCTTGTTTTTCTTTTTCCATTCCTAACCTGGATGAACCAGAAGAGAAACACTTTTGACATTGTGTTGCGTTTTTTTCTTCACAAATTATTTTGGGTAGCCGGGGGATATGGCTAACCGGACGACTCTGCGGGATACGGCCAGGGGACGCGCCGGGA
>CANOET010000128.1 GCA_947564835.1 uncultured Eubacterium sp.
TGTAAATGCAGAATGCCTAGGGATTCTTAACATTCTGGAATAGGAGCCGGAAGCCAGGCCCTTTCCCCCTCATCCAGCGTCCGCATAGCCACTAATAAAACGCTTCCACAACCGCTATCACATCCACCCGCCGCAGCAAAATCACCCCCGCCAAAAACGCAACCAAAATCAAATAAGCCGCATAATCCCTCCCGCCATACCGAAGCGGCTTCATCTTCGTCCTGCCCGCACCGCCCCGGTAACACCGTGCTTCCATCGCCATCGCCAGGTCATTGGCGCGCCGGAATGCGGATACGAACAGCGGGACAAGCAGCGGAATCATAGCTTTTGCCTTGCGGATTAAGTTTCCGCTTTCAAAATCCGCTCCCCGCGCCATCTGCGCCCGCATAATTTTATCTGTTTCTTCAGTCAGAATGGGAATAAACCGCAGCGCAATCGCCATCATCATCGCGACCTCATGTACCGGTACATGGATAAGCTGCAATGGCTTCAGCGATTTTTCCAGGCCGTCTGTCAGCTGGTTGGGTGTCGTTGTCAGTGTCATGATCGAAGTGCCGAGGATTAAATAAATAAGCCGCAGCACCATCTTTACGGCTGACTCAACCCCCTCTTGCGTAATGTGCAGCCATTTCCACTGCCAGATAATATGCGGGCTGCTTGTCAGAAACAGGTTGAACAGCGCCGTGATCACCATCAGCACGACAATCGCCCGAAGCCCTTTGACCATATAGGAAAACGGTACCCTGGACAAGCGGATGACGCCTGCGAGAAAAACGGTAATCAGTACAAATCCGGCGATCCCTTTGAACGAAAATACTGAGATCAAAAACAGCATCGTCCCAAATAGCTTTACCCGCGGATCCAGCCTGTGGATCGGCGAATCAGCGGGATAGTATTGACCAATTGTGATATCTCTTATCATAGCGCTTCTTCCCTCACTGCAGCTGTTCCAATGCTGTTCTTTGAACGGAACTGTCTTAGGATCTCTCTTTTTGCATCTGCAATGTCTGCAGCATCTGTACTAACGTCAAAACCGGCCTGCCGCAGTTCGTGCATCAGGTATGTGACCTGCGGCGCTGCCAGGCCGATTGCTTCCAGCTCCTGGTAATGCCGGAACACATGGACCGGCAGATCGTCGTAAACAATCTGCCCCTGGTTCATAACGATCAGGCGGCTGACGTATTTTGCCACATCCTCCATACTGTGGGATACTAAGATGATAGTAATCTTATGTTCCTCATGCAATAAGGCAATCTGCTCAAAAATCTCATCCCGCCCTTTCGGGTCCAGCCCGGCTGTCGGTTCGTCCAAAATCAGCACTTCCGGCTTCATGGCCAGCACGCCTGCGATGGCTACACGGCGCTTTTGCCCGCCGGATAAGTCAAACGGGGACTGGTAATACAAGGACTCCGGCATGCCTGCGTTTTTTAACGCTTCAAATGCCCGCAGGCCCGCCTCATTTTTCGTCAGTCCCTGATTGACCGGACCGAAACAGACATCGTCAAAGATCGTCGCTTCAAACAGCTGGTGCTCGGGATACTGAAAGACCAGCCCTACCTTGCTGCGCAGCTCTTTCAGGTTATAATCAGGGTCGTAAATATCTTCCCCGTTATAGTAAATCCCGCCGCTTGTCGCTTTGATCAGGCCGTTCAAGTGCTGGATCAGCGTTGATTTTCCAGAACCTGTATGCCCGATGATACCGATAAATTCCCCGTCTTCTATTTTCAGATTGATATTTTTCAGCGCCTGCACCTCATAAGCTGTCCCGGCGCTATAGCTATAGTTTACTTTGTCTAATATGATCGACATACCGGTATTCCTTTTCCCTGGCTGCGGATCCCTGTCAGCCAGCTATAAACCTCTCCTGCCTGCTGCTTTGCACAATGCCTGCAAAAGCTCCTGCCGTGTTAAGATCCCCGGCGGCACATCCAGCCCTTCCCGGCGCAGCTCGTATGCCAGCTGCGTAATCTGCGGTACATCCAGGCGGTATGACTTTAGCTCTTCCACTCTGGAAAAAATCTGCCGGGGCGTTCCCTGCATTACGACTTTGCCCTGATCCATGACGTATACCCGGTCCGCCACTGTGACTTCTTCCATATAATGGGTGATCCAGATAATCGTTACCCCTTTTTTCCGGTTCAGCTCCTGCACAGTCCGCAGTACATCCGCGCGCCCGGCCGGATCGAGCATGGCGGTCGGCTCGTCGAGTACAATGCATTTGGGCTGCATTGCGACCACTCCGGCGATTGCTACCCGCTGCTTCTGTCCGCCAGACAGTTTATTCGGCGAGTGCTTCTGATATTTCAGCATACCGACTGCCTTTAGGCTGTCCAGCACCCGCGTCCAGATCTCGTCGGTCGGCACCCCGATATTTTCCGGGCCGAATCCTACGTCTTCTTCCACTACGCTGGCAACGATCTGGTTGTCGGGATTTTGGAATACCATCCCGGCGGTCTGGCGGATATCCCAGATGTTTTCGTCGTCGCTGACGTCTTTGCCGTCCACCCACAAGGAGCCTTCTGACGGTGCCAGGATTGCATTGATATGTTTGGCCAGTGTGGATTTTCCGGAGCCGTTATGCCCTAATACGGCAATAAATTCCCCTTCCTGAATATCCAGGTCAACCTGGTCCAGCGCTGTCTGGATGGCTTCCACATTGCCTTCCTCATCGCGCCTGATATATTCATGCACCAGTTTTACTGCCCTGATCATCGCGGTTCCCACGCCCATATACTTGTCCCTCCCAGAAGAAAACATTTTCCGCAAAATTACGCATCCTGCCAGTGCAGGCGGTGCAGCTCTCCGGCCAGCTTGAGATCCGCAAACCCGTTCTGGCGCAGCGCCTCGTACAGCACAATCGCCGCCGCATTGGACAGGTTCAGCGAGCGTGTTTCTCCCAGCATCGGTATCCGCACACAGCTGTCGGGATGTTCTTTTAAGATTTCCTCCGGAATCCCGCCGCTTTCTTTGCCGAACATCAGATAGCAGCCCGGCTCATATGTAACGTCTGTATAGAGTTGACGGCCCTTTGTCGTCGCGTAATAGATGACGGCGCCTGGATTTTTTTGCAGGAAGTCCTGATAGTCGATATAGGTTGTAACGTCGATTTCATGCCAGTAATCCATGCCTGCCCGTTTCAATGCTTTTTCATTCAGCTGGAATCCGAGCGGTTCGATTAAATGGAGCCTGGCGCCTGCCGCTGCGCAGGTGCGGCCGATATTCCCGGTATTCTGCGGGATTTCCGGCTGGTGCAGCACGATGTTCAGTCCTTTCATCCGTCCGGCCTCTGTTTCTTTAATTTCTCAATAAACCTTTGCACCCGCTCCAATGCCTTTTTCAGACTGTCCAGCGAATAGGCGTATGAGATCCGGATAAATCCTTCCCCGCAGTCTCCAAATGCAGTCCCCGGCACGACTGCTACTTTTTCCTCCATCAGCAGCTTTTCTGCAAATTCTTCCGACGTCATGCCAAATTCCCGGATGCATGGAAAGACATAAAATGCCCCGAACGGCTCAAAGCACGGCAGCCCCATTTCTTCAAATACATGCATCAGATAGCGCCGCCTGCCGTTATATTCCTCCCGCATCGCAGCTACGTCGCCGTCGCCGTTGCGCAGCGCGTCTACGGCTGCATACTGGCTGTTGGTCGGCGCGCACATAATCGCATATTGGTGGATTTTCAGCATCTGCTCTAAGATGATCTTCGGCCCGCAGGCATAGCCGAGCCGCCATCCGGTCATCGCGTGGGATTTGGAAAACCCGTTGATTACGATCGTCCGTTCCTTCATGCCCGGAAGCGACGCAATTGATACATGGTCCGCCCCTTCCAGATAGGTCAGCTCTCCATAGATTTCATCGCTTAAGACAAACAGGTCGTGTTCCCTGACGACCTCGGCAACCGCTTCCAGATTGTGCCGTTCCATAATCGCACCGGTCGGGTTATTCGGAAACGGCAGGACAAGCAGCTTCGTCTTCGGCGTGACTGCCGCTTCCAGCTCTTCCCTGGTCAGCCGAAATTCATGCTCTGCCTTAAGCTCGATGATCACCGGCGTGCCGTTTGCCAGACGGCAGCACGGCTCATAGGACACATAGCTTGGCTGCGGGATCAGCACCTCGTCCCCTGGATCGAGCATCGCGCGCATGGCAATATCGATCGCTTCACTCCCGCCTACGGTGACCAGTATCTCATGATTGTAATCATACATCAGGCCGAACCGGCGTTCCAGATAGGCTGCTATTTCTATTTTAAGCTCTTTCAGCCCGGCATTGGACGTATAAAAGGTCCTGCCTTTTTCCAGGGAATAAATGCCTTCATCGCGGATATGCCACGGCGTATCAAAATCCGGCTCCCCGACACCGAGAGAAATAGCGTCTTTCATTTCGCTGACAATATCAAAAAACTTCCGGATACCGGAAGGCTGTATATTTACGATTTCTTTTGATAAGGGATTTCTCATGGCGTGATCAGCATCCTTTCATCCTTTGGCGCGTCTGCGATAATCGTTCCGTGGTCTTTGTATTTTTTCAGAATAAAATTCGTCTTGGTGCTCAGCACAGAATCCAGTGTGGACAGCTTATCGGTCACAAACTGCGATACTTCGCGCAGTGTCTTGCCTTCCAATGTAACCAGCAGGTCAAACCCGCCGGAAATCAAAAATACCGCATTGACTTCAGGATAATTGTAGATCCGTTCCGCTACTTTATCAAATCCCATATCCCGCTGCGGTGTGACGCGCACCTCGATCATCGCGGTCACTTTTTCCACTCCGGTCTTATCCCAATCAATGAGTGTATGGTAGCCGCAGATAATATGCTCTTCTTCCATCTGCTTGAGCTCCTGTGCCACCGTTACTTCATCTACGCCGATGATCACAGCAAGCTCCTTTAAATTAATGCGGCTGTTTTTTTCGATAAATGTGAGTATTTTCTCGCGCATATGCTTCCTTCCTATTTCTATTTCTTCATTTCTATTTCAAATTCTGAAAATCCACGCTGGTCCAGACTGCACCCTGGCGGATGACGGTTTCTTTTTACAGCATTACAGGACTTTATATAATTCATCTGACTTTGGCGGCTCCAGAAACCGTCTTTCCCCCGCGGCATACAGCACACGGTCTTTGCCTTTGACCGCCTTGCCGGCCACTGCCGCATGGATTCCGGATTTTTCCAGCTGCCGCACAATCGTATTCCCGTCGGCTGCCGCCATCAGCATACAGCCGCTGGAAATCAATTCATATGGATTCAGGTCAAAATATTCACAAATCTCCACCGTTTCCTGACGGATCGGGATTTTCTTTAAGTCAATCTCAAGCCCCACGCCGGATGCTTCTGCCATTTCCCATAATGCGCCGAAAATACCGCCTTCGGTAACGTCGTGCATTGCCGCTACCTGATGCCGGACGGCAATGGACGCCTCCGGCAGCACCGAAAGCATCTGGTCGAATGCCTTTGCCTGCTCCAAAAAAGACTGCGGAAACGTACGAGACAGCTCCGCCTCTTTCTCTTTTGCCAGAATCGCCGTACCTTCGATGCCGATCCACTTGGTTATCAGGATATCCATCCCCGGGCGCGCGCCTGCCGTAGATACCAGTTTTCCTTTTTTTGCCTTGCCTACGCCTACAACAGAAATGAGCGGCTGATTCACCGCTTTTGTCACTTCCGTATGGCCGCCCATAATCTGCACATGGAACCTTGCACAGGCTGCTTCCGCCTGGCCGATCATGTGGCGCAGCTTCTGCTCGCTGACCCGCTCCGGAAGCAGGACGGTCAGCATAACGCCGACCGGTTCCGCCCCGGCGCTTGCCAGGTCGTTGACTGTAATCTGAACAGCCAGATCTCCGATATCCTGCACCGTTCCCGTAATCGGGTCTGTGGACATCACAAGCATCTCATCCTCTGCGACTGTAACTGCCGCACAGTCCTCCCCGACGGAAGCGCCCAGCAGCACTTCCTCCCTGCGGGTATGGATCTGGTTCAATACAGACCGTTTTAATACTGTCTCTGGTACTTTTCCTATCTTCATCTTTTTACTTCCGCTTCTGCCGCCTGCTGCTTCCTGTTGACCGAAGCCTGGGAATCATCCCCGGCTTCTGCCGTCTGCCTGCTGCTGTTAACAGATGCCTTGGCCTCTTCCTGCGGCTGCGCTGCCTGCTTTTGATTCACTGCTGCTTGGGAATCCTCCTGCGCTTCTGCCGCCTGCTTTTGATTCACCGCCGCTTGGGAATCATCCTGCGCTTCTGCTGCCTGCTTCTGGTTCACCGCTGCCTTAGCGTCATTTTCTTCCTGCTTCCCGGCCTGGTCTGCATTGTCTTTTGCCGCTTCCTCCTTTTTAGAATCCTCTTTTTTTGTTTCTTCCTTCTTGGAATCCTCTTTTTTGTCGTCCTTTTTATCGTTGTCTTTTTTGTCTTCTTTCTTGTTGTCGTCCTTTTTATTATCGTCCTTCGCAGGATCTTCTTCCGGTTTCTGATCCGGATTCTGCGCATCCGGATTTTCTGCATCTGGATTTTCCTCTTTCGGTTCTTCCGGCTGCTGCGGCTGTGCCGCGATATTTGCCGCTGTCTGCGCCGCTGCATAAATCGTGCTTTCATTCTGCGAGGCGATTGCGTTTTGGATATAAGCCCTTGCTTCAGCATTTGACGTGTTTGTGCCTACCGTAATAATTTTCGGTGACGCACGGTAATTGCTGTTATTAAATTCCTCGCGGCTTTTTTCCTCGCCGCCCTCTTTGACGATTTTCCAAAGCCTTGCGACTTTTCCTGCATGAGACGACTGCTGCACCCCTACATAGCCGACGCTGTGGCTGGAGGAGCCTTGAATCTGCACCGGCGGATTGCTTTCGCTGATAATTTCGCTCTCAAAAATAACTTCGCGGTCCGCTCTTCTCGTCTCTTCCCCGTAAACCGTAAACGTAATGACGCCGCCGCCCGCGGTTCCTTCGATGTAGACCGGGGCTTCGGTATTATTTTTAAACTTCAGATCCTTGATCGTCCCTGCAATCGCCGCGTCCATAGAAGGCTTGACATAATTTACGATCATGGAATGCGCATACCGTTCGGTCACTTCCAGCTCCGCACGGATAATCGCATTGTACAGCGTCGTGGATACCTGGCAGATACCGCCGCCGTAGGTCTCAACGACCGTACCGTTCTCATAGGACCCTGCCAGCGCATATCCATGTTCCGCGTCAAACGGGCTGACCGCCTGGTAGACGGAAAATTCATCGCCCGGATATAACAGCGTACCGTTGATCTTGCCGCATCCGGTCGACACATTCATCGCGCGTCCGGAGCTGGAGCTGCTGTAATCCGTGGAAAATGTCCCCAGCACATCTTTTACCTTGGAAAGCTGCTCCTTAGAGCCGCGCGGCTGTACCACGTCCGCGTTTAACGCGATACTGGCTTCTTTTGTGTCCCATTCCTCCATAATATACGACGCAATCGTCTTTGCAGATTCTGCCACATTGACGGCAATGCCTTCTTTGCCCCCTGTAATGGTAAAACTGCCGTTTTCACGAATCAGCCCGCCGTCTTCTGCTTCCTGGTTGAGCTTTTTCTTATTGGCAGACAGAAATTTTTTAATCTTTGCCTCATCTGTCCCAAACGTAATCTCCAGCTTTTTCGGTTCATGCTCAAGGTCTTTTTTATCTTTGTATCGTGCAATCAGGCTGCCGCTCTTGCCGATCATGGCCGCTTCTTCCACCACATTCGTGTTTTCCCAGTCAACACCGAGCTGCTTCGCGGTTGCCGTCATGCTCTTCTCATTCACAGACAGTGTGAATTTCGTATTCTGGATATCCTGGACATACCCATTCACTGCCTGCTGCGCTTCCGCCTCGGTCATGCCGCCGACTGCAACTTCCCCGATGTATACATTATCCAGGATCTTATCATCCTGTTTCGTATCCGCATACGCCTGGCTAACCGCAAATCCTGCAGTAAGAATCCCGACAGCGGCAAGTGGGCCGATGATCCATTTTTTCAGATGTCTGTTATCTTGAAATCTCACTTTATCCCTGTTCCTTTCTGTCCTATTTTTATGTTCCCCTTTGATTCCCCCGGCATCTTGTGCCGATTTTCATTTTATCGCAACCACCGCCGCTTTTGCAAGCAAAATAGTCACGAATATATTTGACATCAGCGGCTGTTTTCTGTATATTAGTTACAGTTATATGACTGCCGCCTGTGGTATGCCGGATCCCGGGATCAGATCAGCGCAGACAGCAGCAGCGGCAGGACCATGGCAACTGCCAGAATAATACAGACAACTGCCGCCGCAGTACGTTTCTTTTTGGATGTATAAATCGTTGTTTTGGTTTTTTTTGATTTTGACATAAGCCCTTCTTTCCCAGACCGTACGCGGCCTGATAAATAAATTAACAAACACGCTCCGGTACTGCATGGTACAACGCAGTACTAGTGTATGGCCATTCCTGTTTTTTCATGAATAGAAATGACTGTAAAAATTTTGATTAAAAATAGCTATCAATATAATTATTAACAAATAATTACCAACTAAAAATTACCAATTCAGAAAGGATGCGAAAATTATGCCACTCATGCTTCTGCCGTTTATCATTATTATCCTGTCCCTGTTTTCCCTGTTCCGCAACCGTTCCCACCGTTCCATCCAGGAAAGCCAGGAATCATTCTGGGAAAAGGAGCAGCGCGCAAACCAGACGCGCAAACAGGATATCTCCGGCCTTTCTTACATTCACATCCCGCTGGATACCTTCCCGTGCGGGCAATATCAGGATCCGGGCCTGCAGGAACTGGAACAGACGCTGGAGACATTAAGCACGCGTAAGATTCTGAATCTTACTGGTATTTCCAACACAGACTTAAAGCTGCGCTACGGCGCTGCCAACCTGAACATCCTGTCCGACTGCGACGCTAACTTCACAACACTGGCCCGCACCCTGACTGCCTACGGCGAACAGCTTGCCGCGCTCGGCCATTGGCAGGATGCCGTCCGCGTCCTGGAATTTGGCGTCTCCTGCGGCACCGATATCAGCAAAAATTACACGCTGTTAGGCGCCCTGTACAAAGAACACGGCGAAACAGCCCGGTTAAACAGCCTGATCGAAACCGTACAAGCCACCGACCTGCTGCTGAAAGCTTCCATCCTGCAGCAGCTGAAAACATCCGGCTAAAGAGCTTCCATCCTGCAGCAGCTGAAAACATCCGGCTAAAGAAAATCCCCAGCTAAGGGAAATCCTCCTGCCGGCCATGCGCCGCACCCGCCGGCCGCATCCTTCCATACTGTGCAATGATCCTGTCAATCATCCTGGAAGCCTCATTTTTAGTCAGCGTATCCCAGCAGGCATGAAGCTCCACCTGATGGCATTCTGCCAGCTTCTGCAGATGTTTTTTCTGCCTGTTCGTAGCCGGAGACTGCTTTTTTGTCTTATACGCAAGCGGGAACGGCGCAAAAACCTCGGGCTTTTGCGCTTCATACGCCCCCTCAAACACCTCATACAGATCCCTGGCCGCCAGCGCGTCATCCAAAGCCCTATGCCTGCGCTTTCTATGTATGCCATAGCGGTCACAAAGCAGCTGCAGCGTCTTTTTCTCTTCCGGCGGCAGCAATTTCCGCGCAATTTTCAGCGTATCAACACCCAGACGCTCAAATGAGATATTCCGGTTCATCGCCGCCTGCTTTAAAAACCCATAATCAAACACGACATTATGCCCCAGCAGCACCTCATCCCCGCAAAATTCCAAAAACTCCGGGAACACCTCAGAAAGCCCGCGCCCGCTGGCCGCCATTTCATCCGTAATCCCGGTCAGCTGCGTCACTTCCGGCGAAAGCTTCCCCTGCGGGCGGATCATCGCTTCATACACAGCCTCCGTTTTTTTGTTTTTCACACGGACAGCCCCGATTTCCAAAATACTGTCACACCTGGCATTCAACCCCGTCATTTCCAGGTCAACCGCCACATAATTTTCCAGCATCAAACCTTCTTATCCCCTGCCTTACATAAATCCTGCAGAAAACATTCGCTGCACTTCGGACTTCTGGCGATGCAGATACTGCGTCCGAATGTAATAATCTGCATATTATACAAGATCCAATGATCCTTCGGCAGCACCTTCATCAGATCCTGCTCGATCTTATACGGATCCGTCTCCTTAGTAAATCCGAGCCGGTTAGAAATACGCTTCACATGCGTATCCACAACAATACTCGGCTCCTGATAAACATTCCCCCGTATCACATTCGCCGTCTTACGCCCTACCCCGGCGAGGCTGGTAAGATCCTCTATAGAAGAAGGCACCTTCCCGCCAAACTTCGCCACCAGGTCACGGCAGCAGGAAATAATATTTTTAGCCTTGCTGTGGTAAAACCCGATGGAATGAATATCCTGCTCCAGCTCTGTGATATCAGCCTGTGCAAATTTTTCCAGTGTATCGTATTTCTGAAATAAGTCAGCAGTCACAATATTGACCCTGGCATCGGTGCATTGGGCGCTTAAAATTACGGCAATCAGAAGCTGCCAGTCGTTGTCATGGTTTAAATAACACAGCGCATCCGTGCCATATGCCTGATCAAGGCGCTCCAGAATTTTCGCGGTACGTTTTGTCATGTGATTTCTCGCTTTCTCCTTTGTTCGTACTACTCAGTATATCTCAATATCTATTAGATACGAAAAGAAGGGGGGTTTTTTGCATGTATTTCTAAAATTTTTTTATTTTTTTATATTTAGCCGGACGACACTGCGGGTTGTGGCCAGGGGTTGTGGCTCACCGGACGACACTGCGGGTTGTGGCCAGGGGTTGTGGCTCACCGGACGACACTGCGGGTTGTGGCCAGGGGTTGTGGCTCACCGGACGACACTGCGGGTTGTGGCCAGGGGTTGTGGCTCACCGGACGACACTGCG
>CANOET010000129.1 GCA_947564835.1 uncultured Eubacterium sp.
CCCCTGATTTATTGAGCAGAATGCCAAGGGCTTCTAAACATTCTTCCAACGTCGCCGGAAGCCAGGCCATTTCCCCCTCACCAGGCTGGTTTTCTCGGGCTTTACGTGCAGATTTGCGAACGTTTTTGAGAAGAGCTGGTTTTTGAGGAGAGCTGGTTTATGAGAAGACCTGGCAGTTCTATATAATGTACCCATAGGCGTGGACACGGAAAGTTTTTAGTCCCCCTCATAATGGACATATATTGCAATTCTCTATAGTACTGCGTTATATAATTTTTAGGCTCTTAGAAATAATTTACTGTGCAAAACGGCAAAATTTTGATGCCGGGCGGCAGAATTGACATTGAGCTGCATTTTTGGTTTTCCGAAAGATTATGGTTAGCCACATCCCCCCCCGCAGCCCGCAAAGCCGTCCGGTTAGCCACATCTCTTGGCCAATCAAGATCTTTCGGGAAACAGGAAGCAAAGAGATACCGTCGCCAGACAGATAGATAAATGCAGCAGTACATAAAGAAGTCTGCTGACCACCGGAGAAAGAAAGGAGAGTTCAATTATGACAGATTTAGATCTGCAACAATACGCAGAAGAATTACTGCAAAAACTGACACTGGAGGAAAAGATCAGCATGATCCACGGCGCGCAGCTGTTTCAGACTGCCGGGGTGGAGCGGCTGGGGATTCCGCCGCTTAAAATGTCGGACGGGCCGATGGGAGTCCGGCAGGAGTTTTTACCGTCGCAATGGAAGACGGTCGGACTGAGCGATGATTATGTGACCTATCTGCCGTGCAACAGTGCGGTAGCTGCTACCTGGAACCGTAAGATTGCGTATGAGACGGGAAGCGTGCTTGGGGAAGAGGCCAGGGGGCGCGGTAAGGATGTGATCCTGGGGCCGGGGGTTAATATCAAACGCAGCCCTTTGTGCGGGCGGAATTTTGAATATTTCAGTGAAGACCCGTATCTGACCGGTGAGCTTGCGGCGGCTTATATCCGGGGTGTGCAGCTGTGGGATGTGGCGGCGTGTGTGAAGCATTTTGCAGCGAATAATCAGGAGACGGAACGGTTATGGGTAGATGTGGAGATTGAGGAAGAATCGCTGCGGGAGATTTATCTTCCGGCTTTTTATGATGCGGTGAAAAAGGGCGGCGTGTATACGGTTATGGGCGCTTATAATAAGATTTATGGGGAGCATGGCTGCCAGAGTGAATTTTTGCTGAATCAGGTGCTGCGTAAGGAATGGGGATTTGACGGTGTTGTTATTTCTGACTGGGGCGGTGTTCATGATACGGCAGCGGCGGCAAATTCGCAGCTGACGATTGAGATGTCTGTGGCGGATGATTTTGATGATTATTTTATGGCGCGTCCGCTGCTGGAGCAAATAAAGGCTGGCGAGATCCGCGAAGAGGTGGTTGACGAGAAGGTCAGGCGGATTCTGGTTCTGATGCAGCGGCTGCATATGCTGGGCCGGGATGGACAGACTGGTGCAGGGCGCAAATCCGGCGCTTACAATACGAAAGAGCATCGGCAGACAGCGTTGGAGGCGGCAAGGGAGTCGGTTGTTTTGCTTAAAAATGAGAAACAGGCGCTGCCGTTACAGAAGGACCGGCTAAAACGGATTCTGCTGGTCGGTGAAAATGCGCAGCGGCTGCATGCGAATGGCGGCGGAAGTGCGGAGGTTAAAGCGCTGTATGAGATTTCGCCGCTGATGGGGCTGAAAAGCCGTCTTGGCGGAAATGTGCAGATTGCTTATGCGCAGGGGTACTGCCGCAGGGAAGAGGATGTGGCAAAAGGGCAGGAAGAGACGAACTGGCAGGAAAAGAGCCTGGAAAACGGAGGCGGTACACAGCAGCAGGAAAATGCGGCAAATACGGATCAGATGGAGTCAAAGCTGCAGCAAAAGCGTGAGCGGCTGCGGAAGGAAGCGGTGCAGCTTGCGGCGGAGTATGATACGGTTATTTTTATCGGCGGGCTGGACCATACCTATGACTGTGAAGGAAATGACCGTGCGGATATGAAGCTTCCTTATGAACAGGATCTGCTGCTGCAGGAGCTGCTGGCGGTGAAAAAGGATCTTATCGTTGTTCTGCTGGCAGGAAGCCCGGTTGAAATGGGAAGCTGGATCAGCCAGGCTGATACGGTTGTCTGGTGCTGGTATGCAGGCATGGAGGGCGGCAATGCGCTGGCGGATGTGCTGCTTGGAGATGTGAATCCGTCCGGAAAGCTGCCGGAGACCTTTTATAAAACACTCAGCGACTGCCCGGCGCATGCCGTTGGTGAGTTTGCGGGCAAAAAGAGCGTGGCTTACCGGGAAGGCAGCTATGTGGGATACCGTTATCTGGACAGGCATCAGATAGAGCCAGAGTTTTGTTTTGGGCATGGATTATCCTATACAACCTTTTCTTATACAGACGTGAAGCTGGATTTTGCAAATAAGACGGTATGCTGTACTCTGGAAAATACCGGGCGCTGTGATGGCAGCGAGGTGGTGCAGGTATATGAGCGCCGTAAGGAAGGGAAGTTTTTCCAGGAGCTGAAGGGGTTTGAGAAAGTATTTGTAAAGGCCGGACAGAGCGTACCGGTTGTGGTCAGGCTGGATCAGATGGACGAAGATGCGGTATATTGCGTAGGAAGTTCTTCCAGGGATATCCGGTATTGTTCGTATACCGGGTAACCGATGGTCCTGCGGCCGGCTCTGCCGGCTGCGGGAGTTGGAAGAATTGATTTCTTTTACATAACTTATTGTTATAATTTGTTATCTGTATTGATTCTATTACATATTTGTAAATTTTTCAACTCTATTAGAAAAATTGGGTATTTTCTATCAATTATCTTTTCATAATCACACAAATAATAGTAACAATATACAAAAAAATAGAAATTTATTTGTAGTTTTACAGACTGCGCCGCAAGCAGTATTTTTTGAAATATGGGTTCCGCTTTGGATGCACCGATGATGCTAAAAGTCCGCAAAGTCTTTCTTGATAAGGGTTTGCGGGCTTTTAAACAGGCTTGTAATACATAACTTTTTATAACAAAATGTTATGCAAACAACATATAGTTTCTACAGCTTAAGGAATGGAAGGTAAAGCGTCCGTGCAGGCTGCGGGCAGGTTTTTAGCATAGGAAAACGGAGGGCGGAATGGATTCGGAGCAGTTTGATAAGGTAATTATAGGGGCAGGGCTGTATGGGTTGTACGCTGCTCTTTTCTGCTGTCAGAGGGGGCAGAAGGTTCTTGTTCTGGAATGTGACGGTGCGCCGTTTCAGCGGGCGACATGGATCAACCAGGCTAGGGTCCATCAGGGCTATCATTATCCCAGATCCATTTCCACGGCTATGCGGTCGGCAGGATATTTTGAACGGTTTAACCGTGATTACGATTTCTGCATCAACCGGGAATTTGAACAGATTTATGCGACGTCAGGCAGATATTCGTGGGCGGACGGGAAGCAGTTTAAGGATTTTTGCAGGGCTGCTAACATTCCCTGCGAAGAACTGCATCCGGACAATTATTTTAAACGAGGCATGTGCGACGGCGTGTTCCGGACGCGGGAATATACCTATGACGCCGGAATCCTGCGGGACTATTTTTTAGACCGGCTGCAGGATTATCCGCATGCGGCAAGAATGGAGTATGGCGTCAGGATCGATGGGATTACGCGGGAAGGCCGCTTATATGGGATCCGCACGGAAAATGGAAGGTCGTATGAGAGCGGCTATGTGTTAAACGCTGCATATGCAAGTACCAACCAGATCCTGGCGATGGCGGGATTTGAAAAATTCGGCATTAAGTACGAATTATGCGAAATTATATTATGCGGGGTCAATGAGAAGCTTAAGCATATTGGCTTTACCGTGATGGATGGTCCGTTTTTTTCGATTATGCCTTTTGGGAAGACCGGATATCATTCGCTTACGTCGGTCACGTTTACGCCGCATACGACCTGCTATGAAGATGTTCCGGTATTTGCCTGTCAGGATCAAAGCAAGGGGAGCTGTTCACGGTTCCGTCTTGGCAACTGCAATCAATGCCCTGCAAAGCCAGAGACGGCGTTTGCATATATGTCTCATCTGGCAGGAAAGTATTTGCTGGATGCGTACAGATTTACATACAAGCAGTCCTTGTTTTCCATGAAGCCGATTCTGATGAGTTCCGAGATTGATGATTCAAGGCCCACGGTAATACGGAAATATTCCTCAAATCCTACCTTTGTGGGAGTGCTGTCAGGAAAGATTAATACAGTATATGATCTGGATGAGGTACTTTGCGATGGAGAATAAAGAGAAAAATTTTATATCTGCGGTTATTTACGTCCACAACGCGCAGGACAGGGTGCGTTCGTTTTTAGGGGCTGTGATCGGGATACTGGAGCGCCATTTTGAGCATTCGGAGATTATTTGCATGAATGACGCTTCGGATGACCGAAGTCTGGAAGTAATCAGACAGACAGCGGAAACGGCGTGCCGGGCCAGTGTGTCTGTCGTGAATATGAGTTATTTTCACGGATTGGAGCTTACGATGCATGCCGGAGTGGATATGGCCATCGGGGATTTTGTGTTTGAATTTGACAACACGAATCTGGACTTTGACCCGGATGTGATGATGGAAATATACCGGCGTTCGCTGGAAGGCTATGACATTGTAAGCGCGTCCCCGGATAAGCGGGAAAAGCTGTCTTCCAGGATCTTTTACCGGGTTTTTGACAGGTTTGCGGATCTTTCCTACGGAATGTCGACAGAAAGCTTCCGTATTTTAAGCCGCAGGGTGATTAACAGGATCGATTCTATGAACAAGACCGTCCGGTATCGGAAGGCGGCGTATGCGAACTGCGGGTTAAAAACAGACCGCAGGAAGTATCCGGTCAAAGATGCGGGAACGGATGCTTCCGACAAAAGAGAGAAAGGCTATCGTACCGGTTTGGCGGTGGATTCGCTGATTCTTTTTACAGAGCTGGGATATCGCTTTTCGGTAGGGATGACGATGCTGATGATGCTGATCACAGTGTTGGTATTGGTGTATACGGTTGTAGCTTATTTTATGATACATCCTGCGGAGGGCTGGACGACCACCATTTTGTTTCTTTCCGCCTGTTTTTTCGGTTTGTTTGGCATACAGACGATGATGATGAAATATCTGCAGCTTCTGGTGGATATGGTTTGCAAGAAAAAGCATTACAGCTTTGAGAGTATAGAAAAATTGACGTAACAGTTCCATGGGTTATCTGAACGGTTACAAATTGACAAAGTTAACAGGAAGGATGGTGGTAAAATGAACGCACTTGTCGGATACACCGGCTTTGTAGGCAGCAATCTGTATGCCAGCGGAGCCTTTCAGGCGGCGTATCACTCCAAGAACATAGCAGATGCTTTCGGCACGCATCCGGACCTGCTTGTCTATGCCGGAGTACGTGCAGAAAAATACCTTGCCAATCAGGAACCGGAAAAGGATTTTAAGAGGATGGAAGAAGCGGCGGATAACATATGTAACATTCGTCCGAAAAAGCTTGTGCTGATATCTACCATAGATGTATTTCAGCATCCGTCAGGAGTCGATGAAAATTCTGCAGTTGAGACCAGCGGCCTGTCTGCGTATGGATATCACCGCTACCTTCTGGAATGCCGGGTGAGGGAGCGTTTTCCGGATGCGCTGATTGTGCGCCTGCCGGCGCTGTTTGGAAAAAATCTGAAAAAGAATTTTATTTATGACTATATGAATGTAATTCCTTTTATGCTAAGCGAAGAAAAGCTGCGGGAGCTATCCCAAAAGGTTCCGGTAATTGGGAACTGTTATGAGAAGCAGGCGCATGGATATTATCGGGTAAATGTGCCTGACAGCGGGCGGGAAGCTTTAAAGGAAGCTTTCAGGCAGGCCGGATTTTCTGCGCTTTATTTTACGGACAGCAGGAGTGTTTTTCAGTTCTATGATCTGAGAAATTTATGGGAGGACCTTAAAACGGCTATCCGGCATGGGATTTTTTTATGGCATCCTGCGACGGAACCCGTTTCTGCGGCAGAGGTTTATCATAAGCTGACGGGAGGGACGTTTCACAATGAGCTGGCAGGAGTTCCGGCGTTTTATGATTACCGGACGATTTATGACGGATTGTATGGGGGCAGGGACGGTTATATCTGTGATAAGGACCGTATGATAGAAGAGATAAAAGCGTTTGTGGGGAGATATGAGCATGGATAGGAAGCACATCAGAATGCTGATAATTACGGCCGCGGCGGTTTGGCTGTTTTTCTTGTTTGGGCCGCTGGATGCATTTACGCATGGCTATTTTCCGGATGAAGTGGATACCGGGCAGATCGCTGATGAGGACTGGCTGGGATCCCTTCCGGTTACGGATGCTGGCTGCGTGATTTCTTTTACGCCTAAGAAACGTCATTTTGCAGGTGTGGAATTGTATCTGGTTGGATTGGCGCCGGAAAATGGCGGAAGCTTGTATCTGGCAGTCCGGGATTCTTCGGGCAGGCAGATGAATACGGCTGCGGTCCCGCTGAAAAAGGTGAAGGATTCTGCCTGGTACAAAGTGTATATGGATCCTGGATTAAAAATGGGGGAAACGTATACCCTGACATTTGATGTGTCCGAAGGCGCAGGCGTCCCGTCTTTGCTGCTGGTTAATGAAGATTATCTTCCGGATGAATGTGAAACGGGCAATCTTTTGGTTAGTTTTGCTTACCGTCAGTCAACGTTTTCTTTTCAGGAAAGAGTTATGATCTGTATCGCGTTGCTGGCATGCTGGTGTCTGGCCGTCTGTTATGCTGCGGACCCGGGCAAATGGAAGCGGTATTTGAAAACGGCGGGCTGTTTTCTGCTCCTGACGGTGGGGTTGGCATGGAATTATATGTATAACTCTATGGATGTCCAGAACAGCGGATTTGCGGGGTTTCAGGCAGACAGCGAGACGTTGGCGTCCGGTGTGATTTGACGCTTAGGGGCGATGGAAATATCGCTGAGGGAATCCGGAGCATTATCAAAAACGATGTTCTGCGCAGGACAAGCGGCGCAGACCTGAATGTTTTTGACAGCGGGCTGTGGCCGTCGATCAATGCGTCGGTATGGGAGGTTTACAGCAGGTATTTTCATTTTTCTACAGAGGTGGTAACGGGGATTGCGGGAAATCTGTTTCCGTTATTGTGTATTACGCCGCTGGTGATATTTGTGTATGAATACAGAAAAGGGCAGATCGATGTGCAGGCAGTATGGATGTATCTGTGCTTCTTTGCGGCTTCGGTATCGTGGTTTTGCCTTGGAAAATCGCACTCATATGTACATACGCATATGAACTATGTATTGTGGTATTTTGGATTTGTGCAGGTTTGTTTTTATATGATTGCCAGCAGGGCGGTAAATGCCGTACGGCAAACGGATCGTTACAGTTCACACCTGTGATCATATAGAGCGGCAGGCAGAGTATCCGGTGAAAGAGAAAGGAAAACGTAAGAAGAAGTGAAATTATCAATTTCAAACATAGGCTGGCCGGAAAGCAGCGATCTTTTCATGTATGACGTGATGGCCCGTTACGGCTTTGAAGGGTTGGAAATTGCTCCGACCAGGATATTTCCGGAATCTCCGTATGATAAGCTGGACGAGGCGCGCAGCTGGAAGGAAGACCTGCGGCTGCGCTACGGCCTTACGGTAGCGTCTATGCAGTCCATCTGGTACGGGCGGCCTGAGAAAATATTTGGCAGTGTACAGGAAAGGAATGCCCTGATTGCATATACCAAACAAGCAGTTGATTTTGCGGAAGCGGTCGGATGCAAAAATCTCGTATTTGGGTGCCCGAAAAACCGCTCCATTCCTGAAAATATGACAGCAATGGACGGGTGCGGAAGCGATATTTCCGGATATCCGTATCACAGCACGGCGTCTTGGGATCGAAATCAGGAACTTGCGGTTCGTTTTTTCAAAGAGATTGGGGAGTATGCTTACGATCATCATACAGTCATTGCGATGGAGCCGAACCCGCCGATTTATCATACAAACTTTGTAAACACCACGAAAGAAGCTGTTATTTTTACAGAAACAGTAAATACACAAGGATTCCGGCTGAATGCGGACACGGGGACGATGATTGAAAACGGCGAAGATCCAGCTATCCTGCAGGAAAAGGGATATCTGATCCATCATGTGCATATCAGCGAGCCGGGGCTGAAGCTGATCCAAAGGAGAAAACTGCATCAGAAGCTGGCGGATTTGCTGCGGCGGATTTCCTATCAAGGGTTTGTGTCGATCGAAACCGGAATGCAGGATGACAAAAATAAGCTGATCGACAGCATGAAATATGTGAAGGAAATCTTTGGATAGCGCAGAGAGGCGTTCGTAACAGTTCAGAGATTGTTTCAGGAAAGGAGCTTTATGGTCTACCCAAAAAAAGAAGGAGTCCCTCAGTTTGCCTGTAAAGAATATGCAGGCAAAACAAAAGATTACGCCGTGCTGATCCCGATTATCAATGAAGGAAACAGGATTCACAAGGAGCTTTACCGTGCAAAAAAGCACCGTATTTCAGACTGCGTGGATATTGTAATTTGCGACGGCGGATCTACGGATGGCAGTACAGACGAAAAGAAGCTGAAAAAGCTGGAAGTGAATACGCTTCTTGTAAAACAGGACGAAGGAAAACAGGGGGCGCAGCTGCGGATGGGCATCTGGTGGGCTTTGAAACGGGGATACAAAGGCGTTATTACGGTCGACGGCAACAACAAAGACAGCATAGAAGATGTGCCGGAATTTATTCAAAAGCTGGAGGAAGGCTATGACCTGATACAAGGGTCGCGTTTTATCAAAGGAGGCAGGGCGGTTCATACGCCGTGGATCCGGCTGATTGCCGTGCGGATGATTCATGCGCCCGTGATCTCACTGACAGCCCGTCACAGATTTACGGATACGACAAACGCATACCGGGGATATTCAGCCGGATATCTTCTGGATGCGCGTGTACAGCCCTTGCGGGATATTTTCAAAAATTACGAGCTTTTGGCATATCTATCCGTCAGGGCGACACAGATTGGAAGGAAAGCTTGTGAAATACCAGTCACAAGGGCATACCCGAAAAAAGGAAAAACACCGACCAAAATCAGCTTCTTCCAGGGGAACCGGGAACTGATGCAGGTCCTGCTGCGCAATGCAAGGGGCGCATATCACCCGGAATAAAGAAAACGGCATTCATAATCTACGCCGATTGCCTCCCCGATATTTTTTACATAATTAAGCAGCAAGGTTTGCGCGCGCTCTCTGGCCTGGAACAGCAGAGTTTCATCCTGCTGCACCGTTTCCAGCATATTTTGCTGCGCCTGTGCAAATGCTTTGCTCTGGTCATCCGCAGAGACCTTGCTGCCGCCCAGCCCTTTTTCTTCGGAATAAAACGTATCTTCGGACAGGGAAGCTTCATCTACCTTGCAGCTGAAAATTTTCGCTTCCGGCAGCGTAATGGTAACCACACGGTCATTGACTTTAAGGTCCAGCTTGTTCATATCCACGCCGATTTTTACAATTCCTGAATATTCGATCCACAGTTTTTTGCTTGTATTCCAGAATAAAACCCGTTTTTGGGAATCCAGCTTAGCGGTGTTATGATAATAGCATTCCAGTGTTGCTAATTCACAGACAGACTGCATCTGGCGGATATTCAGGGTATCTGCCGCCTGGTCTGCGGGGCTTTGCTGCGGCTGCGATTGCATACCGCAGCCAGCCAGGAAAAAAATCACAAGGAGGGCGGGCAGGCTGCATACTGCCTTTTTACCATTCTTTTTATAGGTTAAGCTATGATTCATTCTAATTCTCCTTTGCCTGCCGCAATTCAAACGATTTCTAATTTATATGCTTTGTTCTGAACCAGAAACGGCTGCATCAAAGCTTCGACGGTACGGACCGCGTTTTCCCTGGCCAGTTCAAAGATCGCCTCATCCGACCGGCATTCTGCTTCCGCATCCGCTTTGCACGCAGGCAGTGCAGTAATCGAAACAGTGTCCGTATCAGCGCTGCTGTCTTCAAAAATATAATCCAGCGAACCAGGGTCGACATTCACATCTGCAATTTCAATTTCCGGCAGCGTAACGGTTATTTTTTGTTCGGGCGCTTCCGGTTCCGTAACGGACACCTGAATTTTTTCCATATCCAGCCCGATGTTTACTTTTGCCTGATAAGCGGTATAGTACAGCAGACTGCCGTCATCGCTATGGATATCGGCGACACCGTTAAAAGTTACCTGATACGTCGAAAGCTCGCTGATCTGCAGGATTTTTTCCAGTCGGGACGTGGCTTCGACGGTAGTAATTTCTTTTGGCTTATTGCTGTTGCTGAAAATCCGGTGCCATAGGAAAAAGAGGATCAGAAGCAGTATGACAAGCAAACAAAAGGCTTTGATCAGCCTGGTTTTATGTTTCAAGTGATTTTCCGTTTCCATGCGAAAGGTTCCTCCTGGGATGTAGTTTTGGATGGCGGCAGGTGGGGGTGTTTCTGCTGTGATTACTTGTATGGTTATTTTAACATAGGGATTTACTTCGGACAAGGAGTTGTTTTATTAAATTTATATGAATTACGGTTCTTAGGAACTTAATAACAATTTTTTGCGCAAAGTGGCAAATTTTAATTTCAGGCGACAGAATTGACATAGTGTTGCGTTTTTTGGTTTCCCGAAAGATACTGGTTAGCCGGGGGATGTGGCTACTCGGACGACTCTGCGGGCTGGGGCCAGGGAAATATGGCTACCCGGACGACTCTGCGGGCTGGGGCCAGGGGAGCCGCCGGAAGACACACCTTGGGCGGACTGGGGCAACGCTGCGGTGAACTAATCGCT
>CANOET010000130.1 GCA_947564835.1 uncultured Eubacterium sp.
TGCCACTGTGTAAACGCAGAATACCTAGGGATTCTTAACATTCTGGAATAGGAGCCGGAAGCCAGGCCCTTTCCCCCTCATCCAGCGTCCGCATAGCCACTAAAAAACGCAACACAATGTCAATTCTGCCGCCCGGAGTCAGAATTTTGCCATTTTGCGCAAGAAATCTTTTGTAAGATCCTAAATCTGACATGGATATGAAAATGAACGAAATCAGCCATCACTTTCCCGCAACCCCAAAATACCTATTGCAGAAATCCTCAGTCTCTTTTATAATGATTGCAGACAAAGAATCAGCAAAAAGCAGAAAGAAGCAGAAAGCAGGTGGCACTATGGACATCAAAGACATATGCAATGCCGGTGGAGACATTCTGGATGCGGTTGCGGATGCAGTGAACCGGAATGACTACAGCGGCCTGAGCGAAAATGTAACAAATACCGTCAACCGTGTCGTGCGCCAGGTCCGGGACGATGTGTCCAAAGGCACATACGGCAACCCGACCCACCAGTACGCAAAGACTACTTATACGAGAAAAGGCCAGGCAGAGTACGAACGCGCACGCCGCAGGGATGACAGTCAATATACTTCGATCTATAAAGACCGCGCAGCATGGACAGGAAGGAAACAGCAGCCGGCTGCATCGTCTGAACATAAATCCCTTCCGGCAACGGTAGCAAAATATCCGACAGGCAGGATTTTAGGGCCGCTGCAGCTGGCTTGGGGGATCCTTGCGACGAGTGGTTTTGGAATTACAACGCTGATCATGCTGATCGTAATTGTTACGCAGGGCGGCGCGGCCCCGATTTTGTTTTCCGTGATTTTCGGGCTTTTGACGGCGCTGAGTATTACGGATATCGTGCGCGGCAGCCGTAAGATCAGCCTTGTGAACCGGTTTTATCATTATGCCAGGCTGATCGGGGAGAGGGGGTATATCGCGATTGAGGAGCTGGCCTTGCAGACCGGGCGGCGCAGGGATGAGGTTGTCAAGGACCTGCGCAAGATGATGAAAAAGCATATGTTCCCGCAGGGCCGCCTTGATAACAGCCAGACGACTTTTATGCTGACGCAGGATGTTTACCAGCAGTATCTGCAGGCGGAGCAGGAAAACCAGGCCAGGCAGCAGGCGGCAAAGCAGGAGCGGGAAGCGCAGGAGGCAGAGCAGGCCAGGATGGAGCGGGAGGATGCCAGGACGCGGGAAGCCGCGCGCCATTATAATGAAGAGACGAAAAAGATCCTGCAGGACGGCAATGCCTATATCCGCATGGTGCATGAATGCAACGAAAAGATCCGGGGCGAGGAAATGAGCTACAAGCTCTCAAGGCTGGAATCTATTATGCGCCGGATTTTTGAGCAGGTGGAAAAAGTGCCGCAGAGCGCGGATGACCTGCACAAATTTATGGACTATTACCTGCCGACAACGACGAAGCTGCTGCATGCTTATATTGATTTGGACAGGCAGGAGATCGCCGGGGAAAATATTTCGGCGACAAAAAAAGAGATTGAGGATACGCTGGATACGATTAATGTTGCGTTTGAACGGCTGCTGGACGGTTTGTTTGAAGATACGGCATGGGATATTTCGTCGGATATTTCCGTGATGAAGACGATGATGGCGCAGGAAGGGCTGACCGGGGAAAAGGATTTTAAGCTGTAAAAAGATTACATATTAGGAGGAAACTACATTGACAGACCAGTTTGAAGATTTTAAAGCAAAAGCACCTACACTTGTATTCGACGCGGCCCCTGAGGAGCCGAAGCAGGAGCCGGAGCCGGAACCAAAGGATGTGTTAAATGAATCTGTGCTGACACAGGAAGAACGCCAGCAGGTAGATGCCTTTGCACAGCAGATTGACCTGCGCAATTCCAGCGCCATTTTGCATTACGGCGTCGGCACGCAGAAAAAGCTGGCGGATTTTTCGGAGCGTGCGCTGAATAATGTGCGCACCAAAGATATGGGCGAGGTCGGAAATATGATCGCCGGGCTTGTGACGGAGCTGAAAAGCTTTGATGCAGGCGAAGAATCCAAAGGGCTGTTTGGATTTTTTAAAAAGGGCGAAAGCAAGCTTTCCATGATGAAGGTAAAATACAATAAAGTAGAGTCTAATGTCAATGAGATTGTAAAAGTGCTGGAAAACCACCAGATTCAGCTGATGAAGGATATCGATGTGCTGGACCGGATGTATGAGATGAATCTGACGTATTTTAAGGAGCTGACGATGTATATTCTGGCAGGCAAGCAAAAGCTGCAGGAGGTACGCACGCAGGAACTGCCCCAGCTGCAGCAGAAGGCGCAAAGAAGCGGCCTGCCGGAAGACGCGCAGGCGGCCAGGGACCTTTCGGACCTTTGCGAGCGCTTTGAGAAAAAGCTGTATGACCTGGAACTGACGCGCACCGTATCGATCCAGACCGCGCCGCAGATCCGCATGGTGCAAAATTCCGATACGCTGATGGCGGAAAAAATCCAGTCTACGATTGTAAATACGATTCCTCTGTGGAAAAGCCAGATGGTAATCGCAATCGGCGTGGAGCATTCCGCGCAGGCGGCCAGGGCGCAGCGTGAAGTGACGGATATGACGAATGAGCTGCTTAAGAAAAACGCGGATGCCTTAAAAATCGCTACGGTTGAAAGCGCAAGGGAATCCGAACGCGGCATTGTGGATCTGGAGACGTTAAAGCATACGAATGAAACGCTGATTACCACATTAGATGAAGTGATGAAGATCCAAAGCGAAGGCAGGGAAAAACGCCGCGCTGCGGAAGCGGAGCTGACGGATATGGAAAATCAGCTCAAGCACAAAATGTTAGAATTATCCGGATTATAAACGGAAGCAGACAAGGGCAGGAAATAAAAATTTCCGACAGGTGGAAACAGATGAAAAAAGCAGCATTTTTTGATATTGACGGAACGATTTTAGATCATGAAAATTATATTCCGCAAAGCACGGTGGATGGGATACATAAGCTTCAAAAAAGCGGGAATTACGCGTTTTTATGTACCGGCAGGAGCCGTGCTTATGTCCGTAATCCGGCGCTTTTGGAGATTGGCTTTGACGGGATTATCAGCGGGTGCGGGACGATGGTGGAGCTGCATGGGGAGGTCTTGTTTTATAAAAAGCTGGAGCATAGCCTCGTAAAGGATACCGTCGCCTTTTTAAAGGGGCAGCATTCTGCGGTCATTATGGAAGGGCGTTACCGGCTGTATGCGGACCCGGAGGATTTTGAGGGGGATTTGTATCTTGCAAAGCTGCGGGAAGAGCTGGGAGAGGATCTGCTTCCGCTTACCGGCAGCGAGGCGGACTGGGAAGCGAGCAAGTTTTCCTGCACGACGCAGGGGGTGGACATGGAATGCTGCAGGCAGTATCTTTCCAAGGATTATGAGCTTTTGATCCATGACATCCCGGTGATGGAAGTCGTGCCGAAGGGCTGTTCCAAAGGGACGGGTATTTTCAAGGTATGCGAGCAGCTGCAAATTCCGCTGGAGCATACGTATGCGTTCGGGGACAGTGCAAATGACCTTCCGATGTTTGCCGCCGCCCGTCATAGCATTGCGATGGGCAACGCCACGCAGCAGGCAAAGCAGCAGGCGTCTTATGTCACGGACGGCCTGCATGAGGACGGAATTTATCACGCGTTGGAGCATTTTGGACTATTTTAAGCAGTGTAGACAGGAGCAGCAGATATGAAAATAATAATTGTGGGCTGCGGCAATGTAGGGGCCGCGCTTGCAGAGCAGTTAAGCTCGGAAGGGCATGATATTACCGTGATCGATACGAGGGAAAAGCTGGTAGAAAGCGTTTCTGTATCGTGCGACGCGCTTGGAATTGTCGGAAACGGCGCCAGCTTCCAGGTGCAGTCAGAAGCCGGCGTACAGGAGGCGGATCTGATCGTGGCCGTAACAGGTTCCGATGAACTGAACCTGTTATGCTGTCTGATCGCCAGAAAATCCGGCGGCTGCAATACGATTGCAAGGGTCAGCAATCCGGTATACAGCGAAGAAATCGCCTATATTAAAGAAGAGCTGGGCCTTTCCATGATTATCAACCCGCAGCTGGCGGCGGCCAGGGAAATGGCGCGCACGCTGAAGTTTCCGTTTGCGCAGAAGGTGGATACGTTTGCCAAAAGCAGGGTGGAGCTGGTCGTATACCGGATCGAGGAAAACAGCCCGCTCAGCGGCATGATGCTGAAAGAAATGCCGGGAAAGCTGCGGTGCGATGTACTGATCCCGATTGTAGAGCGGGGCGAACAGGTGATTATTCCAGACGGAAATTTTAGGATGCAGGAAAAGGACAATATCACGATCGTAGGCACGCAGATTAAGACGATTGAGTTTTTTAAAAAGCTGGGCAAACCGACGGCATCGGCCAGGGATGCCATGATTATCGGCGGCGGCAGGACTTCGATTTACTTGGCAAAGCAGCTGCTGCAGATGGGGCTGAAGGTTAAGATTATTGAGCGTGACAGCGGCCGTTGCGAGTTTTTAAATGAAATGCTGCCGAAAGCTATGATTATCTGCGCGGACGCGACGGAAAAGGACGTGCTGCTGGAAGAGGGCCTTGCGGAAACAGAGACGTTTGTCGCGAATACGAATTTTGACGAAGAAAATATTATGCTGACGCTGTTTGCCAAAAGCCTGTCCAAAGCGAAGCTGATTACGAGGGTCCACCGGGTTTCTTATGACGATATTATTGACAAGCTGGATCTTGGCAGCATTATTTATCCGAAATATATTACGGCAGTGAACATTATTAAATATGTCCGCGCAATGAAAAATTCACTCGGCAGCAAGGTAGAGACGATGTACCGGCTCAACGATAACCGGGTAGAAGCGCTTGAGTTTTTAATCAGCGAGCAGTCGCCGATTGTCGGCATCCCGTTGGCGGAGCTGAACCTGAAAAAAAATATGATTATCGGCTGCATTACACACAAAGGCAAGACGACCATTGCCAAAGGGCAATCGGTGATCCGGGTCGGGGATACTGTAATTCTGATTACAACGCAGACCGGGCTGCATGATATCCAGGATGCAGTGAAGTAGGAGGAGCTGCGGGCATGAATTTTTCAGTGATTCACTATATTCTGGGAACGGTTTTGTGCTGCGAAGGGGCTTTTTTGCTTGCCCCGGTGGCAGTGGCGGTATATTATGCGGAAACGGCGGGATACTATTATGCAGCAGCGGCGGCTGTCTGTTTTTTTGTTGGCCTGCTGCTGCGCCTTAGGCATATCAAAAGCAAGGTGTTTTATTCCAGGGAAGGGTTTCTGGCAGTGGCTTTCAGCTGGATTTTGCTAAGTATGGCCGGCGCGGTGCCGATGTATCTGACCGGGGAATATTTGTCCTATATCGACGCCTTGTTTGATACGATTTCAGGATTTACGACAACCGGTGCAAGCGTGCTGCCTTCGGTCGAGGAGCTGTCGCGCGCTACGGCGTTTTGGCGCTGCTTTACGCACTGGAGCGGCGGTATGGGCGTGCTCGTATTTATTATGGCGGTCCTGCCGCTTTCGGGAAGCTCGAATATGCACCTGATGCGTGCGGAAAGCCCGGGGCCGTCGGTCGGAAAGCTGGTGCCGAAGGTACGCCAGACCGCGGTGATTTTATATAAAATCTATCTGGTGATTACTGTGCTGCAGGTCGTTTTGCTGCTGGCGGCGGGGATGACGCTGTACGAAGCGCTGACGCTGTCATTTTCCACAGTCGGGACCGGCGGGTTTGCGCTGTTAAATACCAGCATCGCGTCTTACAGCCGGGCGGTGCAGGTGATTATTATCATATTTATGCTGCTGTGTGCGCTGAATTTTAATACATACTACCTGCTTTTGATCCGCAGGCCCAAAGAAGCGCTTTTGCACAATGCGGAGGTGAAATGGTTTCTGATCATTGTCTTTGCGGCTGCGGCTGCGATTGCGGTAGATATCCGGGGCGGATTCTCCGGCTTTTTGGAAGCCTTTCATGTATCCATGTTTCAGGTAGCGACGTTGGTCAGCAGTACGGGATTTGCAACGGCGGATTATAACCTGTGGCCGGAATTTTCCAAAACAATTCTGGTGCTGCTTATGTTTATGGGCGCCTGCGCGGGGAGCACCGGGGGCGGCTTTAAAGTATCAAGGCTGATGATTGTCGCAGGCGCGGCGAAAAATGAACTGCTGAACATGATGCATCCGAGAAGCATCCAGCAGGTGCAGATGAACGGAAGGCGGGTGCCGGATACGGTAGTGAAAACGGCCCTTTGCTATATGACAATGTATGTCTTTATCGTACTGGGCTCCGTGCTGCTGATCAGCATTGATAATTTTGATATGACAACGAACTTTACCGCTGTGCTGGCTACGATGAATAATATCGGGCCGGGCCTGGGCGCCGTCGGGCCGACCGGGAATTTCGGCGGGTTCAGCGTGTTTTCCAAGATCATCTTAATGTGCGACATGCTGATCGGGCGGCTGGAACTGTTCCCGGTGCTGGCGCTGTTTGCACCTGGTGTATGGAGGCTTCCGGCACGGCGTATCCGCAAAGAATTTCGCAAGCTGGACGAGGAAGAATAGGAGGATGTTTTATGGAAGGTTTTATGGAAGGTTCTATGCTGACATTAGATAAATTTGAGGAAGCAAGTGAAAAAGTAAAAGAAGTGATTCAGGAAACCAAGCTGATTTACAGTGATTACCTGAGCATGCAGTCCGGCAACAAGGTCTGGCTGAAACCGGAAAATATGCAGTATACAGGCGCCTATAAGCTGCGCGGGGCATATTATAAAATCAGCACGCTGTCTATGGAAGAACGCGAAAAAGGGCTGATAACAGCGTCCGCGGGCAACCATGCACAGGGGGTCGCCTATGCGGCAAAATGCTACGGCGTGGAGGCAACGATTGTAATGCCGACTACAACGCCGTTAATTAAGGTCAACCGTACCAAAAGCTACGGTGCGAAGGTCATCCTCTTCGGCGACGTCTACGACGAAGCCTGCGCACACGCTTACCAGCTGGCGGAGGAACACGGGTATACATTTGTACATCCGTTTGACGACCTTGCCGTTGCGACCGGGCAGGGTACCATTGCGATGGAGATTTTTAAAGAACTGCCGCTGGTGGAATATATTCTGGTGCCGATCGGCGGCGGCGGGCTTGCCACAGGGGTATCCGCGCTTGCAAAGCTTTTGAACCCTAAAATTAAGGTGATCGGTGTAGAGCCTGCCGGAGCAAACTGCATGCAGGCTTCGTTTGAGGCAGGCGAGGTCGTTACTTTAGACAGGGTCAGCACGATTGCGGACGGCACCGCGGTCAAGACGCCCGGAAAGCATATTTTTCCGTATATCCGCGAAAGCCTGGACGGCATCCTTACCGTGACGGATGACGAACTCGTCGTAGCGTTTTTGGATATGGTCGAAAACCATAAAATGATCGTCGAAAACTCCGGCCTGTTAACCGTTGCCGCCTTAAAGCATCTGGACGTAACGGGAAAACGCGTCGTTTCCATTCTAAGCGGCGGAAATATGGATGTCATTACCATGAGCTCCGTCGTGCAGCAGGGGCTGATTTTCCGCGACCGCATTTTTACCGTATCGGTGCTGCTGCCGGATAAGCCGGGGGAGCTGTGCAAGGTCGCGGACACGATTGCCAAGGAGCAGGGCAATGTCATTAAGCTGGAGCATAACCAGTTTGTATCCACGAACCGCAACGCGGCGGTAGAACTGCGCATTACGATGGAAAGCTTTGGAACGGAACATAAAAACCAGATTATGGACGCGCTCCGCCGGCAGAATTACCAGCCAAAGCTTGTGCGTACGAATCTGTGATTTTCTACAGAAAATCACTTGAAATCCATGTTTTCCCTTGCTATACTTAAAAGGAACGATTTTTACAAAGAAAGGAAACTTGGAAATGAATATTAGAGTAGAGAGAGTAAATCAGGTAAACAAGTTATTTGAAGTAATTGACAGCTGTACGATGAATGTGGAGCTTGTTACCGGAGAGGGTGACTGCTTAAACATGAAATCCAAGTTAAGCCAGTATTTGTCAATGACGCGGATGTTTGCCAACGGGGATGTGCCGCAGATGGAGCTGGTCGCAAAGAATGAGCAGGATGCACAGAAATTAATTGATTTCTTAAAAGAGGACGCCGAATATCAGGAGCCGTCAGATACATAACCAAAACAGCCACAGCCGGAGTCCGGATGAAAGACTCCGGCTGTCATTATCAGACAGGAGGAGTTTACATACCAATGATATCATATCAGACAGGAAAACGGATCACAGGCTATGTGCCGGATTATGTGGTTTTTGACCTTGAGACGACAGGGGTCAGCTATGAAAAGGACAGCATAATTGAAATCAGCGCATTAAGGGCATGCAGCGGTATTGTAACAGATAGTTATTCCACACTGATTCACCCAAAGCGTGCGATACCTTATGGTGCGACGCAGGTAAACGGGATTACGGATGAAATGGTGGCAGATGCGCCGCTGCTGGCAGATGCATTGCCGGAATTTCTGGAATTTATCGGCGACAGCGTGCTGGTCGGCCATAATATCCATACCTTTGACCTGCGTTTTCTGGCAAAGGCAGCGCGGGAGCTGCTGGAAAAAGAGATTTCCAACGATTATATCGATACTCTGTATATGGCAAGGCAGTGTCTGCCGCATCTGCGCCATCATACGCTTACCGACCTCGCACAGTATTTTCAAATCGATACCAAGGGCGCGCACCGGGCGTTAGAGGACTGCCGGATGAACCAGGCATGCTACGAAAAAATGGTGCTTCTGCAAAAGGTGCATCCCGTAGATACATGTCCGGTATGCGGCGGGGAATTAATGAAACGCAATGGAAAATTCGGGGAATTTTACGGCTGCAGCAATTATCCGCGCTGCAGGTATACAAGAAACGCAAGGAAGTCAGAGTGAAATCATGAAAGAAAAAATATTGATCGTAGATGATGAAACCACTATCGCTGACCTGGTGGGGGTATATCTGGAAAATGAGGGCTATGAGGCCTGCAAATTTTACAATGCCGCGGACGCGCTGCATTTTCTGGAACGGACACAGGTAAGCCTGGCAGTGCTGGATGTGATGCTGCCGGACATGGACGGCTTTGCGCTTTGCCAGAAGATCCGCGAAAAATACCTGTTTCCGATTATTATGCTGACGGCAAAAGTGGAAGATATGGACAAAATCACGGGGCTGGCGCTGGGTGCGGATGATTATATGACCAAGCCGTTCCACCCGTTGGAGCTGGCGGCCAGGGTAAAGTCACAGCTGCGCAGATATACGCGCTATAATATACCGGAGCACCGTGCGTCCCAGGAGCATGACTTCCGCGGGCTATATATTTCCAAAAGCAGCCACAAATGTACCTTAAACGGAAAAGAACTGGTTCTGACCCCGCTGGAATTTAATATTTTATGGTATCTGTGCGAACACCGGGGAAATGTCGTATCCTCAGAAGAACTGTTTGAAGCCGTCTGGGGCGAGCAGTATCTGGACAATAACAATACGGTGATGACACATATCGCAAGAATCCGCGAAAAAATGAAAGAACCTGCCAGAAAGCCGAAATACGTAAAGACCGTCTGGGGAGTGGGGTATACGATTGAATAAAAGAGGTACGAAGCAAAACGATTCTTTAAAAAATCAGACCATCCTGCAATATCTGCTGGCAGTCCTTCTGTCGGCAGCCCTGATTGCCGCTGCAGGGTTTCTTTCCTATTATGTCTGCAATAACCGCATCTGGTATGGGACAGAACCGCTGTATCCATTACTGACATGGATGAAAGGGCGCATCTTTACCGTATTTTTCTGCATGTGGCTTCTTGTCAGCGTGGTGCTGTCCTACTATTATCTTACAAAGATTTTCCGCTACCTGCATGCCGTCGTACTGGCATCCGGGCAGCTGGCGCAAAAGCCAGACCAGCCCGTCGAACTCCCGGCGCCGCTGCACAATGTAGAAGACGAGCTGAACCTGTTCCGGGAGCAGGCGCTGCGCAACGCACTCCTGGCAAAAGAGGCGGAACAGCGCAAAAACGACCTGATCGTCTATCTGGCACACGATCTGAAAACGCCTCTGACAAGCGTGATCGGCTATCTGACGCTGCTGCAGGAAGAGCCGCAGATTTCCGCACAGATGCGGGCCAGGTATACAGGAATCGCATTAGAAAAAGCATTGCGGCTGGAAGATCTGATCAATGAATTTTTCGAAATCACCAGATTTAACCTGACTGCGCTGACCTTAGAAACAGAAGTATTGCACCTGAGCCGGATGCTGGAACAGATTGTCAGTGAGTTTGAGCCCGTGCTGGCGGAAAAAGGGCTGCAATGGAAGACACAGATCGCGCCGGATGTGAGGCTGGCCTGCGATGTGGATAAACTGCAGCGGGTATTTGATAACCTGATCCGCAATGCGGTCAATTACAGCTATGCGGGGACGGAGATTTTTCTGGAGATGTCGGTATTACAGGGGATGGCGCGGATTTGTGTAAAAAACCATGGGCGCACGATTCCGCCGGAAAAGCTGTCGCATATTTTCGAACAGTTTTTCCGGGTAGACGCGTCCCGTGCTTCGGCGACCGGAGGGGCGGGGCTGGGGCTTGCGATTGCGAAGGAGATTGTGGAGCTGCATGGCGGGAGGATTCTGGCGGAGAGCCGGGAGGAAACGATTGTGTTTACGGTGGAGCTGCCGGGGGTGATGGATCCTTGACCTGCATG
This sequence comes from uncultured Eubacterium sp., assembly GCA_947564835.1. Classification (GTDB taxonomy): domain Bacteria; phylum Bacillota; class Clostridia; order Lachnospirales; family Lachnospiraceae; genus Eubacterium_J. The sequence goes on from CANOET010000130.1 coordinate 10,688, forward strand.
AAACGGCTACCCGGACGACTCTGCGGGCTGTGGACCAGGAACGCGCCGGGAGACACACCTTGGGCGGACTGGGGCAACGCTGCGGTGAACTAATC
>CANOET010000131.1 GCA_947564835.1 uncultured Eubacterium sp.
CACATCCCCAGGCCACTCAATACATACATTATACAAAAACTGCTGCACAGTCATACATTCTTTTCCCAAAACTGCCGCAGCTTCTGTGCCACATTCCCCACATGGCACACCTCAAAGCTGCTCCACTCCCGAGGGAACAGTTCCTGGTATTCCCGGCGCAAAAACCGTTCATCCAGCAGCACGACCACCCCTACATCCGAAACCGTACGGATCACACGCCCCGCTGCCTGCAGCACTTTGTTCATGCCCGGATAACGATATGCATAATCAAATCCGTTCCCGGACCTGCGGTCATAAAACTGCTTTAATATCTCCCGCTCATTCCCGACCTGCGGAAGTCCGGTTCCGACAATCAGCGCACCGATCAGCTGTTCCTGCTTTAAGTCGATCCCTTCTGAAAAAATCCCGCCCATCACGCAAAATGCGATCATCGACTGCCGATGCACCTGCGTAAACGCCGCCAGAAATTGTTCCCGGTCCGCTTCCTTCATCCCGCTTTTTTGCACCATGCATTCCATGCCCGTTTGATTTTTCTCCTGAAACCTGCCATATACATCCTCCATCATCTGATATGACGGAAAAAATACGATATAATTCCCCTTTTTCTGCATCCCGGTCTGGTAAATATACTCCGCCATACGTGTATATTCTTCCTCGCCGCGGCGCGTATATTTGCTCGTAATATCGCTGCCGATCAAAAGAAGCTGCTGGTGCGGACGAAAGACTGTCTCTGCATATACCGCGTAATTATCCTCCTTCGTGCTCAGCAGGCTTTTATAATACCGGATCGGCAGCAGCGTAGCTGAAAAAAAGACCGTACTGCGCCCCTTATCCAGCCGCTCCTGCAGATTGCGGGAAGGGTCCACGCAAAAAAGCCGGATATGGAACCGTTCCCCGGCATGCTCTGAATAAATCACATAATTTTCATCCAGCCCTTCGCTCGTATCCAGAAAACGGCGTACCTGAAAATACAGCTCCAGGACCGTATCCCTGCCGTCAAATTCCCGTTCCTGCTGTAAAACCGCTTCCAATTCACCTGCCAGCTGCAGCAGCGCATACAAAAATTCTGATATATTTTCATGATACTGAAACTGCCCGCACTCCCGCTTATACCCAAGCAGGATCTGATTACATTTCATAAGCCTGGCCGCCAGCTTCGGGCTGCGCCTGGCCACCTGCTTTTTCACAGCCAGAAAGTCTTCCTTGTATAAAGAAGCGCTGTACATCTCCCTGCCCCGTTCCACCAGGTTATGCGCCTCGTCGACTAAAAACAGATAATCCCCGCGCACGCCTTCCGCAAAAAACCGTTTCAGATACACGCGCGGGTCAAAGACATAGTTATAATCGCAGATAATATTATCCACCCAGGATGCCGTATCCAGACAAAGCTCAAACGGACAGACCCTGTACTTTTCTGCCTGTGCCGTCAGCACTTCCCTTGTATACACATCCGCCTGCTGCAGCAGCTCATATACCGCATCATTGACCCGGTCATAATGCCCTTTTGCATAAGGGCAGGCAACCGGGTTGCAGTCCGCCTGCTCCATCATGCACAATTTTTCCTTGGCCGTGATCTGCACCGTCTTCGCCCGGTAACCCTTCTGGTAAAACAACTCAAACGTCTCTTTTGCCACGGACGCGGTAACCGTCTTCGCTGTCAGATAAAAGATCTTGTCCCCCAGCCCTTCTCCGACGGCCCGTACCGCCGGAAACAGTGTCGTTACCGTCTTGCCTGTCCCGGTCGGAGCCTGGATCAGCAGGATCTTCTTACGCAGAATCGTCCGGTACACCCCGCTGGCCAGCTCCTTTTGCCCATCCCGGTAAGGAAACGGGAACTCCAGCCCCTGGATCGAAGCCTGCCGGACCTGGCGCCAGTCATACTGAAACTGCGCCCATTTCTTATATTCCCGCATCAGCGCCAAAAACCACTCCTGCAGCTCCTCAAACATATAATGCAGCTGAAAATACCGCACTTCCTCCGTATCCAGGTTCGCATACGTCATGCGTACGCCGATCGTTTCCAGATGGTTTTGCAAAGCGTAAATAAACGCATAGCACTTTGCCTGCGCCAGATGGACCGCCGCCGGCTCCGTCATTTTGGAAATATCAGAATAAACTCCTTTGATCTCATCAATCAGCGTTTCCCGTACACCTTCCGCCGTTTCCTGCTCCAGAATCCCATCCGCCCGGCCTTCCAGCACAATCGTATAATCCGCTTCGGCAAACTCCATTTTCAGAGGAACCTCCGCACGGTACGACGGCCCGGCTTTTTTCTGCAGCTTGCGGTGGATCCGGCTGCCGCGCTGCATCGCCTCCATCTGCATACCGCCTGCGCCCCGGTTATCCAGATCCCCGCTGCGCAGGATAAATTCTACAAGATTCCTTACGGATAATTTGATCAGAAACATCACTTACCGCCCCTTATGCATCCCCGCAATGCCTTCCGTCTTTTTTCCATTCCTCAACCTGATCCAGATACTCCCGTATCTGCCTCTCATATCCATGTTCCGTCGGACGGTAAAATACCGTGCTTTCCATCCCTGCCGGCAAATATTGCTGCGCTACATAATGATCCGGATAAGCATGCGCATACCGGTAATTTGTCCCGCGCCCCAGCTTCGCACTGGACGCATAATGCGCATCCTGCAAATGGGCCGGAACCGGAGGCGTATGCGCCGTGCGCACCGCATCCATCGCACTGCCGATTGCCTCGCAGGCCGCATTGCTCTTTGGCGCACTTGCAATATAAGTTACTGCCTGGGACAGCACGATCTGCGCCTCCGGCATTCCCAGCCGCTCCGCGGCAAGCGATGCCGATACCGCTACCACAAGCGCCTGCGGGTCCGCGTTTCCGACATCCTCCGCGGCGCAGATCATAATCCTGCGCGCAACAAACCGGGGATCTTCCCCAGCATACAGCATCCGCGCCAGATAATACACCGCCGCATCCGGATCGGAGCCGCGCATGCTTTTGATAAACGCGGAAACTACATCGTAATGATTATCGCCGGATTTGTCATACCGTACTGCCCGCTTCTGAATACATTCCGACGCTACCTCCAGCGTAATATGAATCCTGCCGTCTGTCCCCCGATCTGTCGTTAACACGCCTAATTCGGCCGCCGACAGCGCCGCGCGTGCGTCCCCGTTTGCCGCGTCCGCCAGAAAATCCGCCGCGTTGTCTTCCAGTACCGCCCCGTAAGCGCCCAGCCCTTTTTCGGTATCTGATACGGCACGCAGCAGCAAGACACGGATATCTTCCTTCGACAACGGGTGCAGTTCAAAAATAACCGAACGTGACAGCAGCGCCCCGTTCACTTCAAAATAAGGATTCTCCGTCGTTGCCCCGATCAGGACCACCGTTCCGTCTTCTACAAACGGCAGCAGATAGTCCTGCTGGCTTTTGTTAAAACGGTGTATTTCATCAATAAACAAAATCGTCTTTTTGCCGTACATGCCCTGGTTATTTTTCGCCTGCCCGATGACTTCCTCCATATCTTTTTTGCCGGAAGAAGTCGCGTTCAGCTGGAGGAACTCTGCACTGGTCGTATTGGCAATCACTTTTGCCAGCGTCGTTTTCCCGGTGCCGGGCGGCCCGTAAAAAATCACGGAACGCAGCTGGTCCGCCATAATCGCGCGGTACAGCAGCTTGTCCTTTCCGATAATATGCTGCTGCCCGACGACCTCTTCCAGGCAGGACGGGCGCATCCGTGCGGCAAGCGGAGATTCCTTCTGCTTGTTCTGCTCCCTCATGTAATCAAATAAATCCATATTCCGATCTCCAATCCGCAGGTACAAACACATCCGGCTCTTCGCCCCAGTCATCCAGATCATCTGCCCCGTACCGATCCTCCTGTGCTTCCCATCTCGCCAGAGCATCCTCACTGTCCATACCTGCTTCCTCTGTGCCTTCCATCCAACCGGCAGCAAAATTTCCTGCCCCGGCTTCCCGGATACCAGGCATTTCCGATCCGCCGGTATCCGCAGGCTGCTGCAGCATTCCGTCTCCTGACACCATGGAAACTATCATTTGCTGCGCCTGCGGGCCAAAATAAATATCTTCGTACTCCGTTCCCTTTTTGCTGATGCGCGGCCCTAAATACATGCCGGCCGCTTTTCCCTTTTCGGTTACATACCGCCTGCGCATCCCGTCCTGATACGTCTGCCCTGCATAATCCATGGCCTGGAGCTTACGGAGCAGTTCCGCGCCGGACGTCTTTTTGACAGTTTCCGGATCACGCAGCTGGTTCAGTCTTTCCCCGATTTCCGCGGCCAGATATTTTTCCGCATAAGGAAACTGCGCCGCCTGCTCCCTGGTCAGGTAAAAATCCACTTTCCTTTTTTTAGATGCTGTACTCTGCACAGTATGCTGCACAACCGGCTCCTGCGCGGCCAGCTCGCCGGCGTCGCCGAAATAATATTTCTCGCGCACACCCCCGGTATACTCCCGGACGGCTGCCAGGAACCGTTCTCCGAAACGTGCGTATTTGTTTTCGCCGACCCCGTTCACCATCATCATTTCCTGCTTTTCCAACGGCGCTTTTACACACATATCCACCAATGTCTTATCCGAAAAAATAATATACGGCGGCAGGCTCTCTTCCCTTGCAATCTCTGTACGGAGCGCACGCAGGCGTTCAAACAGCTCCAGCCCTTTGGAATTTAAGATATCTGATTTGCGCATTTTCCGGCTGGAAGTATTTCCGGCTGCCAGTTTTTGCAGATCCTCCTTCGCCTGCTTTAGGATCACGCGGCGTTCGCCGCGCCGCACCTCTTCGGCTTCGCGCGACACTTTTAAAACGGCATACTTGTCATTTGTCACCCAAAGCAGCCCTTCTGTCAGCATCTGGTTTATCACCTGCTTGATCTGCGGTTCGCTCATTTCCCGCAGGCTTGCATATGTCTCATGTTCAAATGCCCCGTACTCCCTGAGCTTTGCACGGTTTGCCCCGGCCAGTGTCCCGGAAATCACATTGATGCCGTAACGCTGTCTGAAATCCAGGATACAGGCAATTACCTTCTGCGCGGCCTGCGTTACGTCCACTTCTTCATATTCCCTGTTGCAGCTGGAACAGTTCTCGCAGCGCATATGTACCCTTTCCCCAAAATACCGCAGGATATATTCCCGCAGGCATTCCGTCGTCATACAATAATAAGTCATGATCCGCAGCCGTTCCTCATCCCGCTCACGGATCTGTGCGATTTCTTCTCTTGTACGTTCCGGATCCGGCGCCTTATTTTCGATCAGATAGCGGTTCACCGCCACATCCTGCGCATGGTAGAGCAGGATACATTCCGCGCGTTCCCCGTCGCGCCCTGCCCTTCCGGCTTCCTGATAATAATTTTCCAGGCTCTGCGGCATATTATAATGGATCACATAGCGGACGTTAGATTTGTCAATGCCCATGCCAAACGCATTGGTCGCTACCATAACCGGGCTCTGGTCATAAATAAACGCTTCCTGGTTCTGCCTGCGCTCCTCCCCGCCCAGGCCCGCGTGATATTTTGTCACTGCGATGCCCTCTGCCTTAAGGCGTTCACAGACCTGGTCCACATTTTTGCGCGTCGCACAATAAATAATGCCGCTTTCCTGCTGGTGTTCCCGCACATACTCCATCACATAATCGTCTTTTTTGCGCGGCGTTTCCACTGCGAAATACAGATTTTTCCGGTCAAACCCCGTAACCAGCACCCGCGGGCTGGCAAGGCCCAGAACACAGACGATATCCTCCTTCACTTTTTCCGTCGCGGTTGCCGTAAACGCGCTTAAAACCGGACGATTTCTAAGCTGGCGGATAAACTGCACAATTTTTAAATAGCTTGGACGGAAATCCTGCCCCCACTGGGAAATACAGTGCGCCTCATCCACCGTAAGCATGGAAATCCCCGCCTGCAGCGCAAACTGCAGAAATTCATAAGTCTCCAGCCGCTCAGGCGCGACATAGATAATCTTATATTGGCCCGCGGCCGCCAGCCGCAGCGCTTTGGAAATCTGCGTTTCGCTTAGAGAACTATTAATATATGCCGCATGAATACCAGCCTGATTCAGCGCCTGCACCTGGTCTTTCATCAGAGAGATCAGCGGGGAGATAACCAAAGTAATGCCGGGCAGCAGCAGCGCCGGAACCTGATAGCAGATTGACTTGCCCGCTCCGGTCGGCATAATGCCAAGCACATCCTGCCCGCTTAATATGCTGTCAATCAAAACCTCCTGCCCTTCCCGAAAGTCCGGGTAGCCGAAATATTTCCTAAGTACTTCAAATTTATTCATAAATCATACGCAAAGACTGTGTACGCAGCCTTTTCCTTTCCATTATTTTCATTCTGGCGCGGCCAGATCCATATCATCCGCCCCTGCCTGCCGGACGGCATAAAAATCATTCTGTAACAGCTGGGAGAAAGGAACCAGGCCCTGCGGGAAACTGGCTGTGAACGGAAACGATACCGCATGTGAAAAATAACTGCTGAAAAATAACTGAAAATTACTTGATATGCAAGCATTCCGGCTGGATTTGCTGATTGTGAAAGTTTATTTTAAAAATGCCGCTGATGGGACTTGAACCCATATGGTTTCCCGTACGATTTTGAGTCGTATGCGTCTGCCAATTCCGCCACAGCGGCTTGCTTTCCTGCCTGCAAGAAACATCTTATCATAACATCCGGGATTTTGCAACTCCTTTTTTTATTTTTTCCAAAGATGTGCAAAAACTACTTTACATTTCTGCGATTTTGTGGTTGAATAGTCTGGAAAAACACAAGCAGGACAAATGATCGCGGCTGCATGCGCCGAAAGGCCGCAGGTGAGGAAAGTCCGGGCTTCACAGGGCAGGATGCCGGATAACGTCCGGTGGAGGCGACTCCCAGGAAAGTGCAACAGAAATAAACCGCCAGTACGGGTATACCCCGCTGGTAAGGGTGGAAAGGCAGTGTAAGAGACTACCGCCTTCCTGGTAACAGGGAGGGCACATGTAAACCCCATCCGAAGCAAGACCGAGCAGAAGCAGTGACGTGGCCCGCCAGCTTCAGGTAGGTCGCTGGAGGCGGCTGGCAACAGCCGTCCTAGATAGATGATCATTCAAGACATAACCCGGCTTATCGTTTTGCTTGTGTTTTTTTCAGACGGGTATTAAGAAATTATAAACATTCTCAATTTTTCCTGAAAACATGCCAAACCCCATTGACAGAAAAACCTTTTGAAGCTACCATAGTAAAAAGACAAATGCAAACAGGTAGATGTTTCAGTGTGTGTGAGCGTGATAGGAGTGTGGGATTATGAATGGGTTTCGGGAACGGATGACGCGGTTTATGTATGGCAGATACGGCAATGACCAATTATCAAAGCTGTATCTTGGAACGGCAATGGTATGTCTGCTGATCAACTTATTTACGAGGCTGGACGTGTTTTATGTAGCAGGGCTTGGTTTTTTGATTTATGGCATGTACCGGTCGTTTTCTAAGGATATTGCAAAGATGTCCGCGCAAAACCAGAAATATTTAAACTGGCGTTATCAGAGAATCGCAAAATACAACCAGACGAAAAAGCATTGGGCGCAGCGCAAGGAGTACCGGTTTTACCAGTGCCCCGGCTGCAGGCAGAAGGTACGCGTGCCGCGGGGAAGAGGAAAGATCGCGATTACCTGTCCCAAGTGCCATGCGGAATTTATAAAAAAGAGTTAAGCATATGTTTGGGTATATTAATGTCAACCGGGAAAAACTCGAGCCTGCAGACCGCGGCATGTACCAATCCTATTACTGCGGGCTGTGCCAGAAGCTGAAAGAAAACTACGGCCGCAAAGGCCAGATGCTTCTGAATTATGATATGACGTTTCTGATTGTGCTGCTTACGGGGCTTTATGAGCTGGAAGATCATAAGACGGAATTTATCTGTGCGATGCATCCTTCCAAAAAACAGACGGCAAGGATCAATGAAGCGACAGACTATGCGGCGGCAATGAATATCCTTCTTTGTTCCAAGAATTTTGAAGACGATTGGAACGATAACCACTCTTATACCAAAAAAGCGCTTTCACAAATGTTCAAAAAAGATTACGAATGCATTTCAAAAAAATATCCAAGACAGGCGCATGCATTGGAGCAGTATTTAAAACGTCTGGAAACAGCGGAAAAAGACAGGGAACGCAATGTAGACGCGGTCGCCGGGCTGACCGGGGAGATGCTCGGGGAGATCTTTGCATGGAAGGAAGGCGATATCTGGGCCGAGGAGCTGCGCTGCATGGGATTTTATATGGGCAAATTTATTTATCTGATGGATGCCTATGAAGATATTGGAAAAGATATGAAAAAGAAATGCTACAATGTCTTTCAGCTGATGCCGATGGAAACCGAACAGGATTTTGAGACATTTTCCAGGCTTTTGCTGACCAGCATGATGGCAGAATGCGCGAAATCTTTTGAACGCCTGCCGATTTTGCTCCATGCGGAAATCTGCCGGAATATCCTATACTCCGGCGTCTGGACAAAATATGAATACCTGCGTTTGAAAAAGCAGGCAAAGGAAGAAAAGAAAAACAGGTCTGCAAAAAAAACAGATGCAGGCCGGATGACGCAGTAGCTATACTGCTGCAAGGGAAAAGAGGAAACCGCAGGCTATGGGAAATCCATATGACGTGCTGGGCATAAGCCCCGGTGCAACCGATGAAGAGATCAAAAAAGCATACCGCGCCCTGAGCCGCAAATACCATCCGGACGCCAACGTCAATAATCCCAACCGGGAACAGGCAGAGGAGCATTTTAAGGAAATCCAGCAGGCTTATAACCAGATTATGCAGGAAAAGCAGCAGGGCGGCGGAGCTTTTTCCGGCTTTGGATCAGCCAGATACGGCGGCTACGGCAGGCAGTCGCAGGAAGAGCCGCAGATGCAGGCAGCAGCCAATTATCTGGCAAACCGCTGTTACCAGGAGGCAATGAATGTCCTCAATCATATCAGTAACCATACAGCAAGATGGTACTATTACTGCGCCATCGCCCATGCGGGCCTTGGCAATAATATGACCGCCCGCGAATGTGCGGAACAGGCTGTACGGCTGGAACCAAGCAATATTGAGTACCGCCAGCTGATGCAGCAGCTGAATTTCGGCGGAACCTGGTACAGCAGCATGGGAGAAAGTTACGGCCGGCCGTATGAAAGCTTCAGCCGTTTTTGCATGTCGATGGTTTTTATGAATATGTGCTGTACCTGCTGCTGTATTTAATGCACCGTGTACTTAGCTTGCTGCTTAATTACACCAGGTACTCAGCTTGCTGCTTAATTGCACCGGACACTTAACATACTGCTTAATTGCACCGGCATTTAGGAATGTTTCTCAGTCTATCGTAACTAATGTATACGCACTGTTTCCAAGTCCCGCTTCCTCCGCATACTCCAGCACATATTCCGCATCCGCCGCTTCCAGCTGTTCCACAAAGCCTTCATTTTCCTTTGTCATATAAATAAAGTCCACACATGCCTGATCCAGCGCAACCGGGTCTTCACAGGCCAAAATTCCGATATCATGTAAATCTTTTCCATAAGAATCTGTACCGCAGCTGCATCCGACCGTTGCATGGTCCATCACATTCATATAATAAATATTTCCATTCAACGCATCCGAGACGGACTTGCCCGCTTCCGCCATTGCTTCCAAAAATGCCTCCTGCTGTACCACTGCCGCATCCGTCCGGCTGTTTCCCGCAGAATAAATCAGGCACTTTCCCTGCGAAGAACTGATACCAAGCGATATATTTTGAACAGCCCCGCTAAAGCCCGCAGCAGCATGTTTCTGAAAATGGGACACTGCCAAAACCCCGTCATATTCCAAAAAATGGCTGCCGACCTCGTTCTCCGTCAAGCGCATCCCATCTGCAACCGGCAGCAGGACAGACCCCGCCTCATCCAAAACCACAACATCTGCGATTTCCGTAAAACCAAGCTCTTCCGCTTCTTTGAACTGCATGTCTGACATAGCTGTACCGCTCTGTGCAGGATTCGATATTGTAATCGTCCCATCGGTATACGGCACCAGTTCACAAAGCAGTTCCGGCTCCAGACCATTCTCAGACAGCCGGCCGTCTGTCGAAATATGGACAGCCGTATGCTCTCCATCCAGTTCCCAGCCGGTAAAACGGTACAGCTCCAGCAGGGATTCTGCCGTTACCTCCTTGGTCATATAGACAACCGGAACCGCATCCTCATACCGTTTCAGATCCGCCACTGTGTCCTGCTGTACAGACGTATCCGCGCTGGAACCGTCCGTATCGTCAGCATCTGCAGACGTTTCTTCCGTAACTGCTTTTTGCGCGGATTCCAGTGCATCATCCGCCTGCGCACCGCTCCCCGTTCCTGCAGCAGACAAAGCATTGGAGGTATCGTCGGCTGCAGATTTAGAATTACAGGCAGCAAAATAAAGCCCCAGGAAAATACACATCATAATTGTCACTTTTTTCATAACTACGCGCCCCCATTTCTGCATCGTATATCAAAAAACGACACTGTCACCTATATTATATACGATAGATTGGTTTTGGGGAAGTGTGCAGATCAACTTTTTTCAGATTACAATATTTCAGATAGCAGTTCCATGGATTAATTTCCTAACCCAGATGAACCAGAACAAAAACACTTTTGGCACTGTGTTGCGTTTTTTAGTGGCTACCCGGACGCCGGATGAGGGGGCGGGGCCTGGATTTCGGCTCCTATTCCAGAATGTTAAGAATCCCTAAGTATTCTGCATTTACATAGTGGCACCGTCCGGGCGCGCCGCCTAGTTCGCCCTGGCT
>CANOET010000132.1 GCA_947564835.1 uncultured Eubacterium sp.
GCTTCTGGCGTTTAGCCAGGGCGAACTAGGCGGCGCGCCCGGCCGGTGCCACTGTATAAATGCAGAATGCCTAGGGATTCTTAACATTCTGGAATAGGAGCCGGAAGCCAGGCCCTTTCCCCCTCATCCGGCGTCCGGTTAGCCACATCCCCTAGCCGCAGCCCGCAGAGTCGTCCGGTTAACCAAATCCCCTTGGCTAACCAATATCTTTTAGAAATCAAAAAATTTTTGCACACCTCCCCCGCCCTTTGCGAAAAAAAGGACCTAAAATGCGAAGAATATATCCTTCCCACTCCCTCCCATTGTATTAAAATATAAGTATTTGAAAAAGTAAGAAATGTATTCCAGCATATCAGGAAAGGACAAATATTTATGAGGTTACATAACAAAAATTTCCATACTGCCATCACATCCATTTCCAATCTCACAGACATGGAATACAAGCCTGCCAACCGGGAACTGAATCAGATCCACCAGCGTCTGGTCAGCGGAAGAAAAGAATTTGAACAGGCTGTGTTTTGTACCATGGACGCAGTAATTCAGATGAGCGCCATGGATCTGGTACTGGAAACAAACGTGAATACATTGGATGAAGTCAATGAATCTATTACAGAGTCTGTCCACACAATTTCAGAGTCGGCCGCATCCACGTCCATGATCTCCACAGAAGTATCTACCGCGCACGAAAATCTGACCTCCGCCATTGTAGAAGTATCGGACGAATCCGCGAAAATCATGGATGAAATCAGTGTCTGCACACAGCATCTGGATTCTGTCAGCGGCTTTTCTGCGGATATTATTTCCAATGCGAAGGAAATGAAAACCGATATCCAGGGACTGCTGGACGTGGTCAGCCATATGGGCGAGGCGATCGGGGCGATCAGCGCTATTTCTTCCCAGACAAACCTTCTGGCCTTAAATGCATCGATCGAGGCTGCCCGCGCCGGAGAGGCCGGTAAGGGATTTGCGGTCGTTGCCGAGTCTATCCGCAAGCTTGCCGATGAGACGAAAACACTGACGGAACGAATGGGCGCCTTTTTGGATTCTGTCAAAGAAGCTTCTGAAAAAAGCGTAAATAGTGTGGACGGCACTGTATCGGAACTGGAGCATATGAACGAGGATATCCGCAAGATCTTTCAGATTACCGAAAATAACCGTACCAGTATGGTCCATATCAATGATTCGGTATCTTCCCTGGCCGCAGTCAGTGAACAGATCAGCGGCTCCATGAATGAACTGGATACCTATTCCAAATATGTACATGAACAATGCGAGGAGCTGAAAGGACGTGCCGAATCGCTGTCAGCCTGCAGCCAGTCCATTACAAAAGCTGCGCAGTCGTCCAAAGCATGCGAGGAACAGCTGGAAACGTCGACCAAAATTATGGGGGAGCTGGCACGGGATGCGTTTTATATGCTGGATAATCAGGTGATTTTAAACTGCATGGAGCGTGCCGTCGCCGCGCATCAAAGCTGGCTGCAGACATTAAAGGAAATGTCACAAAGCGGACAGCTGCAGCCGCTGCAGACAGACTGCACAAAATGCGGCCTGGGACATTTTTATAGCGCTTTCCATCCTGTCAATCCCGCAGTAAAGGAGCTTTGGGACGGACTGGATGAAAAGCACCGCACGTTTCATTCTTACGGTACACAAATGATGGCAGCCATCCGCGCAGGCAGAACCGATACACTGCCGCAGATTTATGAAAATGCCAGACAGTGTTCTAACGGTCTGACCAGCGACATGCAACAGCTGATACGGATTATCGGATCCTTATCTGAAAAACAGATCCGGATTTTTACCTGACCTTTCAGGCATTGGCTGGCTGCACGGACAGCTGGCAAGGCTTTCCCGCAGCCAGGTCAGTGTCCTGCGGCTGCTAGCTTCCCTTCCGCTCAAAGTATAGATCAATATTCTTCTTAATTTCCACCGGCTTCGAGCTTTTCAGCAGATATCCTTCCGGCTTTAGCGGCAGCACCTTGTTCACACTCTCTTTATCCACCTTCCCCGTTAGGAAAAAGACTGGAATATCTGCAAACTCCTTTTCCGAGCGTATCATCCAAAGCACCTGCGCGCCGTCACAGACCGGCATATCATAATCCAGCAAAACCAGGTCCGGACGCTCCAGTGTCATGCTGCGGATCGCAGATGCCGCGGACTGGGCCATAACAATCTGGTAATCCTCCTCCAGCAGCCCCTTCATCGCCAGACGGACTGTATCTGAATCATCGACTACAAGCAGCTTCTTTTTCTTGCTGCTGTGATCCTGCTCCTTGTCGTTCAGATATTTGCGTATTTCCATAATCGTTTTCTCTTCCCGGTTAAACGCCCCTTCCTTCCTTTGCCGCGGTGTCATGGCACAATATGCGAAGTACCCTTCTCCAGTGTCAAATAACAGGCTGTACTGCGGCAGCTGCCGTTCAAATGTCTTCTGGAACTGCTCATAGGTCAGCAGGTTTTCCCGTTCCAGCTGGTACTGCTGCATAGACGGAAAACGCTTGCGGATGCTTTCCACAAATTGCCTTGCAGTATAACGGGCGGCATTCAGCAGCATCATGTTTAATTTTCCGGATGAATCCGCAAGCAGCTTCCCCATCGTACTGACCAGCAGCTTTTCTTCAAATACAAGAATAATTTCCCGCTGCATACCGTCCTGCGTGCCATAGGACAGACGGTAATAAATCCCGCTGCCAAACCTTTCGCCTCCATAGCATTCGCTGACCATCTGTGTGTCCAGACCAAACATCTCATGCAGCCGCCGGATAATTGTCTGCCTGACTACAAACTGTTCTTCCTCAGGCATCAGGTTGACCCACTTGCTTGTTCCGTTCTGCGCAATCGCATGGTCTTCTGTCAGCGTATGCCCGATCAGCCATCCTGCACAGACGCCCAGGAAATGATGGATAGCGTCCTTGGAATAGCCTGTCTGTTCCAGCTCTTTTTCGAGCGCCGGAAGCGTATGGCGGCTGAAATCTTCGTGCAGACGCTTATGCGTTTCCAGATCATGATAAGAAATCAGCTCCATATAATTTTCTTCCTCTGAAAAATGCTTCAGCGCATGTTCCTTAAAATACTTAATTCCTTCGTGGCAGACCCATGGGCCCTTGTCTTCCTGTTCGCTGAAGTCAAAAAGCTTATTTATGATTTTAAACAATTTTTTGTGTTCTTTATCAATGACATCGATACCGATATTAAATCGATCGTCCCATATCAGATGATTTCCCATAATCTCCCTCCTCAAAATAGTGCCATTTTTGTCTGTATTTGTATGCAGGGCTTAACAGACAGTGATGCTGTCCGCTTCTGCCTTTGCGATATTATATGCAGCAAAGCCGGATCGGACATTTCTTTTGCGGCGGCTGTCTGTCTGAACTGTCTTTTGAAAACGCAAAAAAGGACACTTTTTCAAATGATCCTTGAGAAAGTGTCCTTTTTGTTCCTGTTTTCATTATGTAGCATCGGCGTTCCTGCATCCTTTGCTACTTTTTCTTTGCATCCTCTGTTGTTGTAATCGGAGTGATTACGATATTTTCCGCTGCTACTTTTGTCTTGCGTTTCACAATATCTTCGATCTGTGCGCGTTTGGCATCGGTAACGTCGCCCATATTCAGCACAACATCCGCCGCATCCTCCGTAATGCTCACTACCACATCGGTAAATCCCTTTGCCTCCAGCAGCATTTCCGCATCCGATTCCCGCTGTGCGATATCGGTCAGCGCAACCATCTTATCAACCGCATTTTGCTTTTCCTTATCTGAAAGCGCTGTGCTGTTGATGACCTCCATCAGATCCTCTTTGTTCTGGGAACGTACCTGTTCACGGTTTAATTTTGCTTCTACTGCAAAATTGATATTGGACACGTTCGTACTTGTAAGCACGGTCTCTCCCGGATTTTTAATCTCCGTATCCTGCGTATCTGCAGACGCAACAGCTTCGCCGCCGGTTGCCGCTGCATTTTTTTCATCTTTGTTTTTATTTTCCGCATCTGCTGTATCTTTTTCCTGTGTATCTTTCTTCTTCTCTTTTTTGCTGTCAGATTTTGTTTCTGCATCATCGGCCGTTGTATCCGTCTCTGTTTCGGTAAAAATTTCTGCGTCTGTCAGAGTCTCATCATATACGATATCGTAGTCTTCTTCGGTCAGCTCCGCACTGGTCTGTGTCAGCCCTTCATCGGAAATGCTGCTGTGCGTATAGCTTAAATACCCTGCTGCCGCGATCATCAGCGCCAATGCGGTAATAATGATCTGATTCTTTTTGAAAAGTTTTTTCATATTGATTCCTTCTCCCTGCATGGTCTTATTTTCCTATCTTAAATATATGCGCCCGGCTGCCGGCTTATGACCCGGATCCTCCATCCGGCAGCCTGCCAGATAGAACTGCTGCAGCAAATCAGCCTGCTACTCCTTCATTTTTACAATTTTAATCTTATGCACCTCCACTGGAAATAATGCCTGCACAGCATCCGAAATATCCCGTTTGACACCGGAATCCCCTCCTCCCTGCGCAATCACCAGCACGCCCTCCACTGCAGGCAGCTTCTGTTGGGAAACATAAGGCTCCCTGCCGTTTTCCTCCTGATAGACCGTGGATTCCTGGTACTGGCTGCCGGTCTGGCTGCCAGCCTGTCCGCTGGAAGATTGCATCACGTCTTTTTCCACAACTGCCTCCCCGCTGTCCTGAAAGGTAATCATCACACGGACCTTTCCGACTCCGTCCATACAGGCAAGCGCCTGTTCCAGATCATCTGCCAGCTGTTTTTTATACGTCCGGATAAAACGGTCCTGTGAGGAGCTGTCTGTCTCCTCCTGTTCCAGCGCCGCAAGGTCTTTGGCGCCGGAATCCCGCTCTGTGGGAATCGCAATGACAAGCAGCAGGATTCCGCTAAGCCCGAGGATCATCCACTTTGTTTTATCCATCTTTTTGAACATATCGGGAAACCACTTCACAGTATCCATCCCTTCTATACATAAATAAAAGTACATAAATAAAAATACATAAATAAAAATACATAATCGGTCCTTTCAGACAAAATGCCGCCCAACGGCCAGAACTAATAAATCAGGATCTGTGTCCTTTCCAGATGATAAGTCTCTGAAAGAAAAGCAACAAGCTCCTCTTCGGCCGAAGACGGTTCCTGCCGGTACTGCGCATCCAGCCATACCGTTACTCTTGTAATCTCGCAGGTTTCCGACAGGCTGACACTTGCCCTGGAAGCCGGAATGCCCTTTTGCTGTACACGTGACAGCAGATCCGCGGCCACAGCGTCTTCGTATGCCGCCAGGTTCCATCCGTCCTGTGAAAACTCCATGCCTTCACTTTCCTCAGAGACAGCGTCCAGCTGTTCCCAGAACCGGTCATAAGCCTTTAGGATTACAAGCCCGCTGTCACCCGAAAGCAGCTGCAGCAGCGGCGAAATCAGGACAAGCAGCAGAATCAGACCAGATAAAAAACGCAGATATTTTTTATATTCTTCCATAGCTGCCAGCTGCATCAGAATCGTTAACAGCAGGTAAAGGATCAGAAATTCTTTCATCCAATGAATCGCGCCTTGCATCTGTCTCTTACCACCCTTCCCCGCATTTTGAACGCATCCCAAACCTATCACACAAGCAGCGTCGTCGCCGCACAGATAATCGCTGTTGTCAGAAAAAACAGCAGCACCGCATAAAACATCAGCTTAAGATACAGCGCCGCCGACTGCCCGAGCGCCGCGCATGCCGCACAGAACCGTTTGTCCGCCACCGGCTCCAGAAATGCTGCACACGCCCGGTATAAAATAAGAAAAACAGCTGTTTTTACAAGCGGCAGAAAGCTGATCATCAGCAATACCACAAGCGCTGCCACACCGACGCTGTTTTTAATCAGCATCGCGGAGCCTGCAAGAATCTCCGTCATCGAATTTAAAATCTGCCCGGCGCCTGGTATCGCACGTATTGCCCCGGCTGATGCAGCACGTTTCAGCCCGTCGATCCCGGGTGCCAGCAGCCCCTGCACCACATTCAGCCCAATCAGCGATGTCATCACCACCTTCACACACCAATGTACACTGTCCGAAAGCAGCCCCGCGATTCTGGAAAACCGTTCTTCCGTCAAATGGTTCACCAGCTGCAGCACCATATAGACCTGCACCACCGGCAGCAGAACCTTTGCAAAAAGCGCATCAACCAGATAAATCAGCAGCAATAGCAGCTGGTAATAAGCCCCCGCGCTGATGCTCCCGGTAGAAAACACCATGCTCATGCAAAAAGCAGGCTGCAAAAGGCGCATAAAATCCACCAGCTTCGTAAAAAACTCCTCCACCGTCCCGGTCAGCATTACAAACAAACGCAGCAGCAGCAGCATAATCATCAGGTAAATGCCTAAAAATCCGATTTCCGAAATATAATTTTTATGCAGCGAAGCCGTCATCTGCAGCAGTACAGAAAAAGCAATAGCCAGCGTTAAAATCCGGATCAATGCTTTGCGGTTTTCCTGATATTCCGCAAAGACCGCATTTTTCAGCTTTTTTCCAAAATCAGAAAACCGGATCTGCGCACCGCCGCCCATCAGCTCTTTAACCAGCTGCGAAAATGTCATCTGCCCCAAATCCTCCTGCTGCAGATAATCATCAATCTCCGCCAGCCCCAGTTTTTCAAGCAAATCCCGCGCTTGCTCCCCGGTGTCCGCTTCCTGGCCATTTTCCAGCCCCTTACTGCCGGCAACCTGTTCCCCGCCATCGCCCAGCCCCTTACTGCCATCCGCCTGTTCCTGACCATTACCCATTCCCTTACTGCCGCCAGCCTGTTCCTGACCATCACCCATTCCCTTACTGCCGCCAGCCTGTTCCTGACCATCACCCAGCCCCTTACTGCCGCCAGCCCGTTCCTCGCCATCACCCGGCTCTTTGCTGCCGTCCGCCGCTGCCTGTCCGCTGCCCGGCTCTTTGCTGCCGATGGCCGCTGCTGCCGTCCGGCTCCCATATCCTCCGCAAAGAAACACCTGGAACAGGAACACCAACACTGCAACACTTACCAGAACCGCCCCCTTCACAGCCGCAGCCCGCACCGGAACATGCACCCTCACAATACTTCTCCAATTGTCTCCACCAATGCCAGCAGCACCGGGAAGCTTAAAAATAATATGGACACCCGGGCAAACAGCTCGATCTGGCTGGATATCGCGCTATATCCGGCATCTTTGCAAAGATCCGAAGCAAACTGTGTAATATAAGTAATCCCAAGCATTTTTAAAATCGTATCCAGATAAATCCCGTCCACCGGCACCTGCGCCCGCAGCTGGTCCAGATACCCGAACACTGCCTGCATCCGGTTTAACAGGTACAAAAAAATACAGATACAGACCGCCATGCTTATAAACACGCTGTACTCCGGCTTCGTCTGCCGCAGCAGCAGTGCCAGCAGCACCCCGCTGACAGCAAACGCCGCGACTTTAAATACATCCATACGCCACCCGTCCTTCCTATAAGGTAAACAGCGACTGCATCGTCTGGAACAGCTCATAAATATACGGCACCACCCAGAACAGGACAACCATCAGCCCGGCAAGGCTGATCAAAAACGCATGCTCCTCCCGCCCGCTGTGTTTCAGCACCTGGCTCAGCACCGATACAATGATGCCGACCGCTGCTATTTTAAAGATCAAATTTACGCTCATCTCTTCTTTCCTTTCGTAATACAGATCCTATCCCTCCACAAAAACAGAATACGGATCGAAAATCCGGACTCCGTCTTTTACAATAACAGGATAATTGAAAAAATCCAGACTCCGTCTTTTACAATAACAGGATGATTGAAAAAAGGCCCGCCATATAACACAGGCAGCAATACAGCTTCCTCTTGCCCGCAAACTCGCTATAGCGGCCCTCTGCCACAGCCGCCAGCCTTTTCCTTCCAAGCCCCAGCAGCTGCAGGGATGCTTCCAGGGACGTATAAGAAAACACCTCGCCTACCCGCAGCAGCACCTGGTAAGCTTCCGCCGGAAGGTCCAGCTGCGGGCGGAACGCATCGCATACCTGTTTCCATAATACCGGAATATCCGCCTCCAAGCTGTCTTCCATCCGCACACCTGCCTCCTCCAGCAGCTTTCCATAGGGCGGCTGCGTATGCCGGGCCAGATGCGCAAGCAGCTCCGGCAGCGGACAGCGGCTGTAAGTAATCTCCCCTTCAATGGCCGTTAACAAATCTAACAGCAGCTCCGTCTGCCGCAGCTTTTGCTTAAGCCCCGCAACACAGCTGCACGCCATGCCGCCCGATGCGGCCAGGATACAGATACATCCAAGCAGCTTTAGCATAGCAGCTCCTGCCTGGCATTATAGAGCTTATAGCTGCGGGTACCGCCTGCATCCTTGTCAATCACCAGATAGCGCTCAAAAAACTTCTGTTCCAAAAATTCCCGCAGCACCGGTTTGCGCTTTACCTCGTCTAAATCCGCCGCATGGACCGACCCAAGAATACTGCATCCGCAGTGGACCGCATAAGCGACCGCTTCCACATCCTCCTTCGAACCAAGCTCATCCACCGCCACCACCTGCGGGGACATGGTACGGATTAACAGCATCATTCCGCTGGATTTCGGACATCCGTCCAGTACATCCGTACGCATACCCACATCATTTTGCGGAACACCGCGGTAGCATCCTGCGATCTCAGAACGCTCATCCACAATACTGATCTTTAGCCCGGTATGTTCCCTGGAACCATCCGAAAGCAGCCGGATCAGATCCCGCAGCAGCGTCGTCTTGCCCCTGCCCGGCGGTGAGATCAGCAGCGTATTATAAATACCAGACTGGCGCAGCGCAGGCTGGCGGTACAAATGCGGGATCAGGCGCCTGGCACACTCCTTTTTTTCATGATTGATACGGATATTCAAATAGGAAATATTACGGATCGTCTGCATCCATCCTTCCTGAAACACTGCCTGTCCGCTCAGCCCTACACGGTGGCCGCCTTCGATAGTGATAAAGCCGTTGCGGATCTCTTCTTCAAAGGCAAACAGCGAGTAGCGGCTGATAAAAACAAGCATGTCGCTGATATCATGCGAGGTGACCGCGTAGGCGTCCTGCGTGTCCTTGGTTAAATGCCCTTCTTTCATGCTGAAAAAATATTCGCCCTGGTCTGTCAGGAACATAATGGGCTGGCTGACACGGACGCGGATTTCTTCGATATTGTCCAGCGTCTCAAATACATGCTGAAGTTCCCCGCGGATATGTAATGGAAATATTTTTAAGATATGATTCATAAAATCCTCCCTTCCATGCCTGGAAAATGTAGATGCGGGACTATTTTGGAGTTGTCCCATGACTATATATATGAATGGGCGGGGGATTTAGAACCTTGCATTTGTGGCAGAATTGAGATTGTATTGCGTTTTTGGGCTTCCCGAAAGAGATTGATTGGCCAGGGGATGTGGCTGACCGGACGGCTCTGCGGGGTGTGGCCAGGGGACCCACCGGGAGACACACCCCGCAGAGCCTGATTATTGGCAGGCTTCAAACACCTGAATTTGCGTTTCATGTAAAGCCGGTGAAAACCAGCTGGATGAGGAGGAAAGGGTTAAGTATCTAAAATAGAACTGAAGTTTTAAAAACGTTTATTTTCTGGCAGTATAATTTTCCAAATGCAAACTTCGTATGCGGTCCTTATGCATATGGATCCTTCATTTGATGATTTTTTATAGTTGCGGCTTTGTATTCCGCCCCATATATGTACATGGGTTCCACGCGAAAACTGAGATGCCTCTAATGCATAGTTGTTCCAGCAAATGCAGGGGATATAATCAGATTGCAGATATGGATAATTAATTGCAACTAACAAATCTGTAATTTTACATCCAAGTGGTGTTGTTCGCATAACTGGTTTCCTGCTTAAGTATCCATCAAGAAAAATATTATTTTCATTTTTGGCTGTGTGATCTAAGAATGAAAAAATTTTCATAAGCAGGGATAAATTCAAATGAGAACCTTCTAGATCGTGATAGTTGTATGATACAAAGCGCCCTGCTGTCCATATATACTCACCTATATGATAATTCATAATGTCTGCTGTTCTCCATGAGATAGAGAGGGGAATATAATCCGTATAGCCGCTAAGCCTTTCAACCGCAAGGTCTGTCATACAGAGGGCCTTTCCTGCATTTCCCGGACATGGACGGAAATTTGGGGTGATTTTACCTGAAATGGCCGCCAGGTTATTCATCATGATATTTACTGACATATATACTGCTCCTTTTCTGTTTGACGTATGGTATTTTTTCATAGATGCTCCATACATTACTAATATAAGTTAATAACTAATATCAGTAATTCCAATATATACGAATATCCGTTATTATGCAAGCAGAATTTATAGAAGGAGCACCCTTATGATAACTTTCAATAATTTATGGAATGTAATGAAACAGAAAAATATATCTCAATATAAGCTAATTAACAATTACAATATAAGTCCATCTCAGCTTACAAGATTAAAAAGAAATGAAAGCGTCAGCACAAATACGATAGATAAGTTTTGTCAAATTCTGGATTGTGATATATCAGATATCATGGAATTTAAGAAATAAAACGTCGCTGGAGCCAGGCCCTTTCCCCTCATCCGGCTGTCTTTCACCGGCTTTACATGAACGCAAATCCAGGCATTGTAAAGCTTGCCAATAACCAGACTCTGCGGGCTGTGGCCAGGGGACGCGCCGGGAGACACACC
>CANOET010000133.1 GCA_947564835.1 uncultured Eubacterium sp.
CCCTGGCTAAACGCCAGAAGCTAAAGGCGCCGCTGGGCTCCGCCCCTGCTTTAACAAGCAGAATACCAAGGGCTTCTAAACATTCCTCCAACGTCACCGGAAGCCAGGCCCTTTCCCCCTCATCCGGCTGGTTTTCACAGGCTTGCATGAAACGCAGATTCAGGTGTTGTAAAGCCCGCAGAGTCGTCCGGCTAGCCACAACCCCTGGCCACCGCCCGCAGTGTCGTCCGGTTAGCCATATCCCCTGGCCACCGCCCGCAATGTCGTCCGGTTAGCCGCTACCGCACAATAATCCTCCCCTGCACCCCCGCATAGCTCTCCGGAATTTTCCCGCCCAGCTCTACCCGCAAATATTCCGCCAGCGCCTGTCCATCCTGCACCGGCTGCATATTCAAAAATTCATGCCCCCGGAACATCCCAACCCCGTCGCCGCCTTCCCGCAGCAAATAATCACTCGCCGCCAGCGTATACGTTTGCTCCGGATCTAACTCCTGATATTCCCCTGTCTGCTGGCCCAGGATCTGTACCTCCTTCACCCGGCGCTCTCCAGCTACTTCCACAAACATCCCCTGCTCATCCAGCACACAGGAGGATTCCACACCCGTATCGACGCGAAACCGGATGCCTGACACCTGCAAAAATCCCCCGGCTTCCCCAACCGGGCCATCCGCGTTTTCCGGCTCCGTCGCTACGTTCCTGCATGCAAACTCCAGCAGGTCCAAAATTTCCTGCCCGGTGCATGCTGCCATGCACAGCTGGTTGCCAAACGGAAATACGTGCAGAATATCCTGCTGCGTGACCTCGCCCGCTGAAATTCCCGCCCGGATTCCGCCGCCGTTTACAACCGCAAGATCCGCACCGGAAACGGCACGGAATGCATCCGCGCACAGGTTGCCAATCGCCGTTTCCCGGCAGCGTACCATACGGTTGCCGTTTTTACTGTTTACGGATAATTCCGTGTCTGCATACGCAACCACTTCCTGTAACTGGTCTTCGTACTGCGCCAGGATGCTTTGGACGGATGCATCCATCTGCCTGGCTGCTTCCCCGGATAGCAGCGTTGTCTTTAACGTATCGTCCGAAAGCTGTGCCGTCCCCTTTGTGTCAATGGTCAGGCATCCCACATTGGCAAGCCTGCTTCCTGTGGAACTGAGCAATACTTCCCTGCCTTCTTTATTTTTGACCAGTTCCTGCCCGATGACTGAATGGGAATGGCCGTCCAGCAACGCGTCAATGCCGGATGTATGCGCAATCACGTCGACGGAGCGGTAAGGCTGCGCGCTTTCGTCTGTCCCCAGATGCGCAAGCGCAATGACATAATCTGCGCCCTCCTGCCTGGCCTTGTCCGCGGCGGATTGTACTGCGTCATATAATCTCTCCCCCTGCTTTCCCTGGCAAAATTCATATTTGTAATTTCCCTCTTCATCCAAAAAACCCGCCGGGGATGACGATGTGATAGCCTCAGGCGTGCTGATGCCGATAAATGCCGCCCGGATCCCGCCGTAATCAAGTATTGCATAAGGTTCGGCCACTGTTTTTCCTGTTTCCGCCTCTAAAAAATTACACGATAAATACCGCGCCTTGGAACGTTCCTTGGACAGCGCTAAGATCTGCTCCATTCCATAATCAAACTCGTGGTTGCCAAATGTACACAGATCATATCCTGCCTCGTTCATCAAATCCACCATACATGCCCCTTCGGAAAGCAGCCCTGCCGCATCGCCCTGGATGGCATCGCCGCAGTCGGCCAGGGTTACGTATTCGCTGACTGTTTCCGCCCAGTCTTTGATTGCTGTAAGCCCGGCAAAACCGAGCGAATGCTCTCCTGCTTCCACCGCGCAGTGCATATCGTTCGTATACAAGATCAAAATCGGGTCCGTACTGCGGTTTTTCTTATCCGCCGTCCCTTTCTTTGCCGCATGCCAGGTAACAGCGGCGGATACAGCTGCTGCTAAAACCATGCCGCCGATCAGCAGAAAGGCAATGTGCTTTGCAGTAAAACGGTCTGCGGCCTTTTTCCGTGTGTTCATTTCAGCCTGCTCCCCGTGTCAAACTGCCTGAGCTCTTCCATCATTGCCGGACGGTTCTTATATAAAACTCTCCATTCCGCCACGATTTCGGACACTTTTTCCTGCCCGCCTTCGATCTGTAACATCCTGCGCAGGATAGAAGCCCACTCCTGGTAACGCCTGCGGTCTGCTGCAAGCCCCGCCATCTCTTTTAACTCATCCGCGTATTTTTGCAGCAGCTGCTGCGGGTAATGTTCTTTCAATACCTCTTCATACTGCTGCGCCGCATACAGCCCTCTTGCCTGCAGCACAAAATCCAGCAGCCGGTCATAAAGCGCTTCTTCCTGATAGAAACGCTCCACATGCGCACCGGCAGGCAGCACCGAAAACAGCTCTTCCCGTACCTGTGCCCACTCTTTGGCCGCATAAAGGCTTTTTAATTCCCGAAAATCCTCCAGGCTCCCGGCATTGTCTTTGGTGGCCAGCTGCCAGAGCTGCTGCCTGTATTCCTCCTGCCTGCCGCTCACACGGTACGCCTCCTTGAGCCGGGCGCCAAACTGCCTGGCCAGCCCCGGCATGCCGGCATCCATTGCCAGGCTTTCTTTTAATGCAGCAATTGCCTGGTCATAGTCTTTTTGTTCCATGCATCTGTTAATATAATATTCACGGACCTGTGCGCATTCCCAATGTTCTTTGCAGTAGCATAAAATCTCCTGCATGGCAGCCCCCGCTTCTTCCATCAGGCGGATATGATACATGGCCCATTTTTGAGTATGATATCTGGCGTTCCAGCTGTCGGCATGCTGCTTTTCTTCCTGTGCCTTTCGTTCTGTATAAGCAAGCTTTTCTTCCAGGTATTCCCTGCCGGAAAAACCGTCCATCAGCGCCTGTTCCATATAATCTTCCATATAGTCTGTCACTTCACCGTCCAGATGCTTTGTGATCCAGCGGTAAATTTTGCGCTCCGTCTGCGCATCTGCACATTCCAAAATCTCATTCCAGATTTCCGCACACTGCTCCATCAGCATCCCAAGCCCGCCGTCAGAATCATCGATATCCACTCCGCCTACTTCCATAAAAACATAGCTCGTCAGCTCAAAGGCTTCCATATAATTCTGATCATCCAGCATGTCCTGCACCCGGCCAGTAAGAAATGCCCCCATTTCATCCGTAAACGCAGACGCTTCCTGATAAGAAATAAACCTGTCCCGTCCAAGGTATTTTTTCACCACGCCGCTGACCTGTTTTTTATATGCCTGCATATCCGCCCTGGTGACCTCGTGGCTCACAAATGCGCGGAATTTTGCAAAAAGCAGTTCGTCCTGTGACAGAAGCTGAATCAGAAAATCCCGTACTTCCTCTTCCTGCGCCTGATTCACAGCCCGGACAGCCGGATGCTTTGAATCGTTTTGGGTGATCTGTTTTTGTATACTGTTTTCCATTTTCTGTCTCCTGTACTGTAATCTTTCCCTAGCTTATCCCCGTTTGGAACCGTAATAGGATTGAAATGCCATAGAAATCCCATTCAACCTGATATCATCCAGATACTTATAAATCGCATGATCATCATAATTTCCCAAACTATGCCTTTTCATCTGTATTGCCCGGAACATCAATGCATACTCATTGGTCAGCGAGGTATCAAAGACACCCAGGTCATCCGTATTAATCGACACCCATAAATCAGGCGTTTTTTCATCCTGGCTCAGATAATACTGATTAAATGTCAGAATCGGATGCCTGTCATAATACGTAAAAGTGCCAATCAGGGCATTCGACGTCGGATTACACTCGATCGCAATCTCGTTTTTAAACACTTCCAGGCGCATAGCCTGCTGCAAAGATGCCGCCAGCTCCACATACCATGCTTCAACCTCAATCGCCTGCGGCTGCAGCCCGGTCAATTTTACTTCTTTGTCAAAGTGATATGCATAATACAATTCTGCGACAACCGGATTTTTCCGATACTTGTCCAGACCGTCTCTTTCCATATAAGATGCGTAATCGTCATAGCGGCTTCTTGCATAGCCTTCGTCATAATATCCATTCCTGTAAAGATCAGGATGGTCTGCGCGCAGCTTCCAGCTTTGGTAATATAATTCCAGGATTTCCCCATACCCTGCCGCCTGAATTGCCGGAGCAAAGATTTCAGCAAAAAGCGTCCTTGCCCTTTCCATCAGCATCGTTCTGTGATCCGCTCCTATTGTGACGTTCAGCTCCAGGGAACGGTACAGCATCCAGACCAGATTGTCCAGATAATCTTGTTTTGTCAGATAAATATTTTTCCGTTTCCGCAAGTAAAATTCTTTCGGATTCACTCCCAGCGCCAGCGCATGTCCCAGCCGGTCCCCCTTTTTTAACTCCAAAAACTGAATTGTCTCATCAATCGCCCGCAAACCATCGGGAATATCCAAAAAGTCTTCTCCTGCATGAAACGTAATGCCAAGATGCGGCTTTGGACAGCTCTGGCCCATCTGATCACAGCTGGTTCCTGCATGCTCATCCATGCATGCCCTCAGAAAACGGAACTCTGTTGCAAACGTCTCTGGGCGGCATCCGATTTCCAGGGAGCAGGCGTCTATCCCTTTGATCCTGCATGCCGTATCCGGAAATTCCCTCATAACCTTGGCCAGCGCTTTGGCTTGGACTTGTGCGTCTTCACGGACAGCGCAGTTCCTGGGGCGCAGGAAGTAGCGGTGATTGATAAATTCTTCCTTTTGAAACGGCCTTTTTCCGAAATGAATTACATAATACTGGATCCTCTTAAAATCATCCTGCGTGCCTGCCGCCTGCCCTTCCCTCTGATATGCAAATGCCGTCAGCCGATCCAGCCGGCTAATCTCTTTGCGAAATAACTGGTGCGTTTTCCTAGGCATAATACGCGTTTCCAACAGGCATAACGCGTTATCTTCCATTGCGCCGCAGATACCAATCCGCTGTGCTTCTGCCCAATATTCTTTGCGAAGGCCAAAAAACTGGTTTTTCCTATCCTGATATTCGGAAAAATTCACAAAACCCATCCGTTTATTTACCTGGATCAACTCGCTTCGGAAATTACTTTTTATGAGCAAATACAAATAAAAAAGAGAAGATTCCAGCATCGTAAATTCGCCGCAAAACTGCATTGCAAAACAATGGTATAAAAAAGCCCGCTCGCCAAAAAGGATGCGGTGATGATCCTCTTCATCCACAAATCCCAGTTTCCGGCAGATCGCATAATCCAGGCTTTTGAAGCCTCCATCCGGCTGCCTGAACTTTTCTCCCTGATACAGGCAGAGCGTCTCCGTTATTTCTCTTACGGAAAATGCCAGCGGAAATAAATAAAATTCACGGAATTTTTCTCTCAGTTCCTCTGCATCCAGCAGATCCATCACGCGTTCAAATAACAATGCCCGGATCAAAGCTGCATACGCCAGCCTTTCTTTCCAGTCCAGCACATTATCCAAAGTCCCCCGTGATAAATGATAATCCAGATTTTGCCGAAACTGGTTCTTATGATCCAAAAACTTTGCGATCTGTTCCGGATGATTCATCACACACGCCCAGGACAGCGGAAATGACTGTGTAGAACCATGATGATGGAAATGGTTTTCTGCAAGCCCCCGCTGCATCAATTCCTGCATGCGCCTGTCATCTGTCTTTAATACCGGAGGCCAGCAAAAATGAATGTCCCTCCTTGCCCTGCCAAATTTACGCGTATCCTGATCCGCCAGCCAGGCAGCCACAAAAAGATCCTGCCCCAGCCGGGAAGTAATCGAATTCCAATTCAGCACCTGCTCCATCCAGATAACCGGCTGATTGTTCCGGATGGATAAGACAGATGCGGCATACTGATACAGTAGTGTAAATATGCCGTTTTCTCTGTCCGCAGATATGGATTGATCGATTTCTTCATATCTGAGCTTCATTTCGCTTTGCGAATACTCAGGAAAATTCAGTATGGCAAAATGATCATAAGACGCATATCCGTAATGATCATAGCTTAAACGCATCCCCGCCCTGCCGCCGCCATAATATTCCTCAATGATATTTTCCAAAACAATTTCCGGAGTGGTCCGCCGGAAAATCAGATCCAGATCCTCTCTGTGTTTATGCATGGACGCTCCCCCATCATTGCCCTTCAATAAATTGCTTGCGGATTTCTTCTAAACCCCGGTCATACATATTTACATATTTTCGCAGTATATTCGGAATATTGTATTGTGTGCTGACAAATCCATAGCATTCCATTCCATCCAATTGAAATTTATGATAAAAATCTGCAATAAAGTCCGTATATCTGCGATAATCGCCGTCCTTATAAGAAGAATCGCAGATTGCCTGCACCACCTGGCTTTGTACGTCATAATTGGCTATCACATTGCGGACGGAAATCAGATAATCCGCATTGCCATCCGAAACTCTCTGGCCGGATTCTTCGGAGCTTTCCGTATCATCCATGGAACTGCTTTCCATCTGCGCGTCATCGCTTTCCAAATGATAGATCAGCTTCCAAATCGGATTTAACAGGCTAAATGTTAACTTCCCATTTGCATCCGCATCGTCACAAAACAAATCCATAAATCTCCTGCATTCTGCATTGATCCTTCCATCCTCGTCAAAAAGCTCTGACTCGTCAAACTCACATGATATGCCAGCCAGCTGATCTTCCTTGAACATGCGTCCGGTTGCATAAATGCCCTTTGCGGTAAATTGCTTCACACCCTGGATAACCTGTTCCCGTACAGCCTCACAATCTTTCTTTTCCGAAACCGCCAAAAACCACAGATTCATAAACATGGTAAATACTACCTTCATGGCCACCCTCATATTGGCCATTGTTACAATATCTAATAATGTTGAAAATACTTTAGCCAAAGGCCCATTCAAGTTTTTAAAAGAAAAAACTCCTTTTTCCCTATATGTATCATCTATTTTCCCATAAGCGGAAAGAATGGCTTCTTCCTCATGGCTTTTCAAAGCAAGATCCAGCTTTTCCAGCAGATCTTTCTCAACCGGACTTAAGTTTTTCGTACACCAATAGTCAAAAAAGTACTGCGAAAACATATCAATATTCTTCCGCACTTTCGCCAGCCCAATCAAATCTTCTTCCCGGTAAGCCTCATCACAGACCACATCATTCATTTCTGACAGCAATTTTACCAGATGCGTCAATTCCCGCATTTTTCTGGGAAACAGAACTTTTTGCACCTCTTTGCCGCAAAACAGCATCCCTGTACGGGAATACAGGATCCTGGCAAGCTGTGTATAAATTCCTTCTGTATCCGCATTCCCCTGATCACGCAGTTGCAGCAGATTTTTCCCATTCTTATTTATATAACGGAACGAAATATTATCCGGATATTCAAGAATAATCCTTTCTATTTGCGGCAAATTGATCCGGTGTCCCACGGGCAGTACCTTTTCCAGATACTGCGCGGCGATATCATAGCATTCCAGCGCCTCAAATCCAATGTCCTGCGCAATTAAAGTTGCGTAATTTCCCATATACTTTTGCGTAATCGCATAGGTCAGCTGCCTGAAATCCACAGCAATTAAAACAATTACATTTGCTATGGACAGATAATTGCGGATATCCTCGCATATATGAAATACTTCTTCGGTTGCCAGATCGGTATCATCAATCGGCACTACCAGATATTGATTATCATCTTCTTTATTACAGATCAGCTCCAGCAGCCTGTCGACCAGGTTCTGCAGATTTTCTTTAAAAGCCGCGCTGCTGCTGATCTGTGCCAGGTCTTCCAGGTCATCGATACCCCAGTCTTTTTCCCGCCCCAGCTTTAAATAATCAATATTCTTAAAACATTTTCGGAAAAACGGCGTAATATCATGGACCATCCGCACTTTTTCCCGGTCGCTTCGCATTCCATAGCCGCACCCGCTTTTGACCTGCCTGTCAAACAGATAGAACAGCCTTGTAAGCAGCACCTGCAGAACAGATTCTTTCTTCGCCAGCGAAGAGGGGTCAATCGAATCCAGAACGATAAATGACTGTTTCTTTACATTTGCAACTGTTTTCTTCCATTCCTGCGGACAGCCATCATCCACAAGGATATCTTCTGCCCGGACATCTTCCCTCAGCCATTTTGCGACAGACTGCATAAAACTGGTTTTCCCCTGCCCCCTCTGGCCGGAAAACACAAGGATATTATTCCCCATTCCATTCATGCTTTCCTTTTGTTCCTTCTGCCTTTTCTTAAACAGCGACAGCTCCAGGATCATCTGCTCCAGAACCGAAAATGCCTGCATATACTGCTCGGCAAATAAATCATCCGCAGAAATCCGTTCCGCTATTTTCGCTTTATACTCATCACCCTGATAGATTGTTATTTTCTTGCCCATTTATTTCTCCCCCGGCTTCATCATCAGATCCATGCCGCCTTTTTTGTTTTACAGCATCTGGTTTACAGCATATATAGCAAATATTTTTGATAGCTGTCCTTAAGGGCTGACTGACGCAGCAAAAATTCCTGCTTTTCTTCCTCACTGCCAAACTGAATTTTCCGAAGATAGCCCTCATCTTCCCATTCATCCGCCTTCTGCCCGATCATCTCCAATGCCCGAATAAATTCCCAAAACCCGCGGATCTTTTCGCTGTCAAATCCCTGCTCCATCCGGCTGCTGAACCTTTCCAGTTCCCCCTTAAGGTCAATCCTCCATTTTCTGCACTCAGACTGCACCAGCGCAAGCATCGGCAAATACTTATAAAAACGCAGCGGTTCTAACAGCAAAGACAATTCCCCCGCCTTTGCAAACTGTGCAAAACCGACTACCTCCATGCTGTTCGGCGCATAAGACGACAATGCCAGGATACCGGCATCCATCATCTGCATAAAATAAGCAATCAATAACCCTGCCTCCTGTATCCCATATCTGCCACACAATTCGGCCAATAGAAAACAGCATCCACGCACCCGCCGTTCCGACCGTCTCTGGCTTATAGAATACCGCATCTGTATGATCCGGCAGGCAGACTTTTCTTCCTGCCAGCCCCTGCTGTAAAAATACGTTTCCAGCTGCCTGACGATGCTGCCATGTGATAACGCATGGTTTACAGAACCCTCGTCTGCCGAAAGCTCCAGAACCTTATAAGAATCCGGGATTACACGCGCAAACACATCCGCCAGTTCCCCCTGCCCGAATAATCTCCGAAAAAGCAGATCCCTGAGCAAATCACAAGTATGCTCCAGCGTATCAAAATTATAATTTCTGGCCAGCTTTTTGATTTCATCGGAAGCAAATTCCATTTCTTCTTGCTCCCGCGGCTGAACCCCGATCTGACAGCGCTCCAAAAAATCATACAGCACCGCGTTGCTAAACAGCATCGTAAGAAACTCGTTGAACGTCCTTTTTCCCGGAAGATCGGAAAACAGCTGCATCATTCGTCGGAAATTAGCATTGCCTGTCCGTTTTGCTGCCTCATCCGCCAATATGGCTGTAACATCCGTACTCAGATTCGGCAGGAAAACAAACGGAATAGCAAGATATCCTCCGCCCTCTTTTATTTTTACAAACCGCAAAGACAGCACCGCTTTTTTACTGTTTCCTGTGCCGACATAAGAAACCGCTGTATATTGAACCGTGTTCTGATACGCCGTACAGATCAGCTCTTCTTTTTTCCGGATATCTTCCATCTGCTCATCCCCAATCACTCTGGAGCAGATATAACTGGTATTGGACAGCCCGGAACACAGGATCCATTCAGAAATGTTGCTGGAAAAGGAATGCAGAAACCTGGCATTTTCCCTGCGTATCAATTTCATCTTTTCTTCATATTGCCCGTAAAGCAGGATCTCCTGGTCTGTCCTCGCATAAACATGGATCCGCACAGCATCAGCCAGCGCACGCCGGATATCCTGCGGATCAAAGCCTGGCAGGCATTCCGCAAACCTGTTTTCCATTTCATCGATCAGGTGATTCAAATTCCTCCCGTGCAAAAGCAGTTCATCGCACAGCAAGATGGATGGAAATCTGCCTGTCTTCTGATATCTGTCAGCCATTTTTCTACACTGCAAAATCAGGGAAGCATCCGTTAGGAATACCGCTGTACTATTTTCTTCCATTTTCTTTCCCGTCATCTTTTCCAGCAGCAATGCCAGTATATAACTGCGGCGGACTACAAATACAACATAATCCCATGTTCCGTGAAGTGCCTCTTCATACCACTGGCATAACTCTTCCAGCACTTCTTTGCTGAATATTTTTTCGGCTGATTGTTTGATTCTCTCCATATTGACCATCATCCTTTGCTTCCTTTCTATTTACTATATCATAAACGCCTGAAATTGCAACAAAAACGGAAGGAATCATAGCTGGGATGGAGCAAAAAAGAAACACTTTTGACATTGTGTTGCGTTTTTAATTGGCTATGCGGACGCCGGATGAGGGGGAAAGGGCCTGGCTTCCACTTGCTTTACATGAAATTGAAATTCAGATATTGCAAAGCCTGCCATAATCAGACTCTGCGGGCTGTGGACAGGGGCTTTGCCGGGGGACACACCTTGGAAGGACGTTGAAGGGGCGTTTTTAGCGGAGGTGAAATCCAGCG
>CANOET010000134.1 GCA_947564835.1 uncultured Eubacterium sp.
GGTGGATTAAGGTTTTATGAATGAAAGTATCTATTAGGGGTTGCAAAACAACGGCGATTCCGATAAAATGGACATGGGCTGGCTTATGAAACTGAATCTGATACATTTATTAACACCTGCACAATCTATATAGTATTTAGGGAGCGGACGCAAAGAATACACAGGACCGCTCCTTGTCTATTATAAACCTATTTGCATGATTTGCAATTTATTTCTGTTTTGATTTACGAGTTTTCATTTGTGAATTGCACGATGATCTTGTAAAATTCTACAAAAACAGGCATAGAATAGACAAAAAGATGTGAAAAATGTTGTACATTTCCTGCGGGATATGTTATACTGTATCTATCACAATTTATCACAGACTGAATAATTTAGATGAGAGGTGAGCCAGGTGGTTTGTAAAGAAATGATTGCCATGCTGCTGGCCGGCGGGCAGGGGAGTCGTCTGGGAGTGCTGACTTCCGCGGTGGCAAAGCCGGCGGTTGCATTTGGCGGAAAATACCGTATTATTGATTTCCCGCTCAGCAACTGTATCAATTCAGGCATTGATACAGTGGGTGTCCTGACACAATACCAGCCGCTGCGGCTGAATACACACATCGGCATCGGCATTCCGTGGGATCTTGACCGGAATAACGGCGGAGTTACCGTACTGCCGCCCTATGAAAGAAGCGATAACAGCGAATGGTATACCGGGACCGCGAACGCAATTTTCCAGAACCTGAACTATATGGAAAATTACCATCCGGAATATGTCATTATTTTATCCGGGGACCATATTTACAAGATGGACTATGAAGAGATGCTTGACTTTCATAAGGCCAACCATGCAGATGTGACCATTGCGGCGATGCCGGTTCTGATGGAAGAGGCGAACCGGTTTGGCATTGTAATTACAGACGACGAAAAGCGGATACAGGAATTTGAGGAAAAACCGGAACAGCCAAGGAGCAATATGGCTTCCATGGGCATTTATATATTCAGCTGGAAAGTACTCAAGGATGCGCTGGTAGAATTAAAAGAGCAAAGGAACTGTGATTTTGGCAAGCATATTATTCCGTACCTGCATGAAAAAGGGTTCCGGATGTTTGCCTATGAGTACAACGGCTACTGGAAGGATGTCGGGACGCTCGGTTCGTATTGGGAAGCGAATATGGAGCTAATTGATCTGATTCCGGAATTTAATTTATACGAGAAGTATTGGAAAATTTATACGAAATGTGATATTATTGAACCACAGTACATTGCAAAGGAAGCGATTGTGGAAAAAAGCCTGATTGGAGAAGGCAGCGAGATCTACGGGCAGGTATACAGCTCCGTTGTCGGGGCGGGCGTTACGATCGGCAGGGGGTCAGTGGTACGCAATTCCATTCTGATGAAAGGGGTAGTTATCGGCGAAAATGTAACCGTTGATAAAGGGATTATAGCGGAAAATACAAGAATCGGCGACCGCACGCAGGTCGGTGTCGGGGAATATGCGCCGAGCACCTATAACCCGAAAGTATACGCGTTTGACCTGGTCACGGTCGCAGAAGACTCCGTGATCCCGCCGGATGTCAGGATCGGGCGCAATACAGCGGTCTCAGGGATTACAACGCCGTTAGATTATCCGGACGGACAGCTTGCAAGCGGAGATTCAATCATAAAGGAAGGTGAACCGGCATGAAAGCATTAGGGCTGATCTTAGCAGGCGGCAACAATAACCGCATGCAGGAATTATCAAAGAAAAGGGCGATCGCGGCTATGCCGGTAGGCGGCAGCTTCCGCTGCATTGATTTTGCGCTGAGCAACATGACCAATTCCCAGATCCAGACGGTTGCAGTGCTGACGCAGTATAACGCACGTTCCTTAAATGAACATTTAAGCTCGTCAAAATGGTGGGATTTTGGAAGGAAACAGGGCGGGCTATATGTATTTACACCGACGGTCACCTCCGATAACAGCTGGTGGTACCGCGGAACGGCAGACGCCATGTATCAAAACATCGGTTTTTTGAAACGCTGCCATGAGCCATATGTCATTATCACTAGCGGCGACTGCGTATACAAAATAGATTATAATAAAATCCTGGATTATCATATTGAAAAAAAAGCGGATATTACGATTGTTGTCAAAGATATGGACAAGTCAGCCGACGTCAGCAGATACGGCGTGCTGAAGATGAACGAGGATTCCAGAATTGTGGAATTTGAGGAAAAACCGATGGTTGCCCAGTCCAACACGATATCCACAGGCATTTACATTATACGCAGAAGGCAGCTGATCGACCTGCTGGAACACTGCGCGCAGGAGAGCCGCAGCGACTTTGTTACGGATATCCTGATCCGGTATAAGAACTTAAAACGCATGTACGGTTATAAGCTGGAGAGCTATTGGAGCAATATTTCCACCGTAGACGCCTATTACCAGACAAATATGGACTTTTTAAAGCCGGAAGTACGCAAGTTCTTTTTCCGGGATTATCCGCATATCTATTCCAAGGTGGATGACCTGCCGCCGGCAAAATATAACGTAGGTTCAGACGTACACAACAGTCTGATCTCAAGCGGCTGTATTATTAACAGCAAAGTGGAAAATTCGGTTTTGTTTAAAGAAGTGTTTGTAGGAAAGAACTGTGTAATCAAAAATTCCATTATATTAAATGAAGTTTACATCGGTGACAATACCCATATTGAAAATTGTGTCGTAGAGAGTCGGGGGACCTTAAAAGCGAACACTTATTACTGCGGTGACAACGGTATCAAAGTAGTCGTGGAAGACAACAATGACCGGTATGGGTTATAATAAATAACAGGCTGCAGCCATATGGCTGCGGCTTATCAGTCACAAAACCAAGGAGGAGGTATAAATCTATACTAAGTAAAGGAGAGGTGTTTTATAGGAAATGAAGAAAGGGGCGAAAGATGATGCGAATAACAGATGTCCGAGTCCGAAAAGTTGAAAAAGAAGGAAAGATGAAAGCAGTGGTATCGATTACAATAGATGATGAGTTTGTTGTACACGATATCAAAGTAATTGAAGGGGTTAAGGGGTTGTTCATCGCGATGCCGAGCAGAAGGGCAGCCGATGGGGAATTCCGTGATATTGCGCATCCGATTAATTCTGAGACCAGGGACCAGATTCAGAACATCATTCTGGATGAATATCAAAAACAAATGACAGCAGAAGAAGAGACGTGAATGACGATTGAAACAGAATAGAAATGGAAAGGGCAGTGTATTTGCCCGGAAGAGGCTGCAGCAGGCTGAGTGTTTGGAGAAAACATTGACCTGCTGCGGTTTTTTTGTTGGATATGCAAGGGGGGTGGCTATGCGGACGACTCTGCGGGCGGCGGGCTTTACAATATCTGAAATTCAATGCTGTGGAAAGCCAGTGAAAATTGGGCCGGGCTCCATTATCATCCAGCGTCCGCATAGTAAAAAACGATACGCAATGTCAAAAATGTTTCTTTTCTGGTTCATCCAGGTTAGGAACTGTGCATAAGTTATTTTTGCACAGTTCCTTACCACCATAAATAAAAGTGTAAAGCAGGATGGCAACCCAACGGGCTTTACACTTTTATAATGTAGTTATACGTTTTTCTTTTTTAAAGGGTTATTTCCTCTACATTTACCCCTAAAGATGAAAGTTTTGCAACAGCTAATTTAATGGAATAGTCAAGTTCCTTGTTTTCCTGATCACCATTATTCTTTTTGATTCGCTGTAATTCTGCATATCTATCAATAGTTATTGTAATTAGTTCTTCTTTCGTCATTTCCATTCCCTCCATATTTTCCACCGCCTTTGAATTAATGTAATCTTGATAAATACCGCCAGATTAGTTACTTTAATGACTTCATTGTTCAGTTGCAATAGCTTTATGTAATTATTATATCGTATGGAGACAGCAGTGTAAAGATTTATTAAAACACACAACAGGTTCAGATTCTTAAAAACGATTGTTTGCGAAAATGGAAAAAATATATAACTAAGAAACAAAATTGACATTGCGTTGCCCCTGTCCGCCCAAGGTGTGTCTCCCGGCGGATCCCCGGTCCCCAGCCCGCAGCGTCGTCCGGCTAGCCACCCCCTCTGGCTCACCAATACCTTTCAGCCACCCCCAAAAAACGCAAAATAACCTCAAAACTGTTTCCTTTCTGTTTCATTCAAATTCATTCATCAGGCTCAATTTCCATCAATAAACAGTATAAAACAGTTGACAACAGTTCTCATCTGTTATATACTGTTTACAGCGAAAGGGGGACACGAATGAATTTAATCATCAACAACTCTTCCATGCAGCCGATCTACGAACAGATCGTTTCGCAGATCAAAGCAAAGATTATGCATGGAGAATTAAAAGAAGA
Organism: uncultured Eubacterium sp.; assembly: GCA_947564835.1. GTDB lineage: Bacteria > Bacillota > Clostridia > Lachnospirales > Lachnospiraceae > Eubacterium_J. The sequence goes on from CANOET010000134.1 coordinate 4,350, forward strand.
AGTCATGCTCCCGTCTGTCCGTTCCCTGGCGAAGGACTTAAAGGTTAGCGCACTGACTGTCAAAAAATCATATGACGCCCTGGAGCAGGAAGGGTTTATTGTTACGGTTCATGGAAAAGGCAGCTTTGTGACGCTGGCGAATCAGGCGCTGATGCTGGAGGAAAAGAAGAAAGAAGTGGAAGCGGATCTGGAGATGGCGATCCGCAAGGGGCGCAGCTGCGGGATGAGCAATCAGGAGCTTGCAGAGTTATTTGAGATTGTGCTGGAGGATGAATAAATGATAAGAATGGAAAAGGCTGTAAAACGTTATAAAGATTTTGAGCTGGACTGCTCCCTGTATGTAGAGGCTGGATGTGTGACCGGGCTGATCGGGCTGAATGGCGCCGGAAAAAGCACGGTTTTTAAGCTGATCCTGAACCTGGTATATCCGGACAGCGGAAGCGTGGAAGTGTTCGGCCGTCCGGCCGGGGAGCTTGGCATCAGGGAGAAAGAAGAAATCGGAGTTGTGCTGGCGGATTCCGGCTTTAGTGCGTATCTGACGATTCATGATCTGGTTCCTGTGCTTGCCGGGATGTATCGGCAGTTTGAACAGGAGAAATTTGTAGAAAAGTGCAGGCAGTTTGATTTGCCGATGGACCGCAGGATCAAAGAGTTTTCAACCGGAATGAAACGTAAGCTCCAGGTGCTGGCGGCGATTTCCCATCGGGCGAAGCTGCTGCTTTTGGATGAGCCGACAGCCGGGCTGGATGTGGTTGCAAGGGATGAGCTGCTGGAGCTGCTGCGGGACTATATGGAGCAGCCCGGGCGTGCGGTTTTGATCAGTTCCCATATATCCGGCGATCTGGAAGGGTTTTGCGATGATATTTATATGATCCACCAGGGCAGGATCGTTCTGCATGAAGAGACGGATGAGCTGCTGGGAAGCTATGCATTGCTTAAAATGACGCCGGAGCAGTATCAGGAGATTGATAAAACGTATCTTCTGCGCCGGAAAAAAGAACCGTTCGGGTTTAGCTGCCTGACTGGCCAAAAGCGGTTTTACATGGAAAATTATCCGCATATTACAGCGGAAAAGGGAAGCATCGATGAATTGATCACAATGATGATACGGGGGGAAGAAATATGAAAGGATTATTGATCAAAGATCTGAAGCTGTTAAAAAGCCAGAGGTCTTTTTTAGTGATTGTTGCTGCATTGTGCCTGCTGTTTTTATTCCGCGGGTACTCTCCGGTGTATGTGATGTCCTATGCGTCTGCGATGATTACGATTCTTACAACGACTACGGTTTCTTATGATGAAATGGATAACGGAATGAATTTTATATTTACGTTTCCTGTCAGCAGAAGACATTATGTGCTGGAAAAATATGTGTTTGGCATGCTGATGATGACGGTTGTGACAGCGGCGGGGGCCGCTGCGGCGATGGCATTTGCTGCAGCCCGGCCGGTAACGTATGACCGGTCGGAATGTGTGGCGGGAGTATTCGGTGCGCTGCTGGCATCGGCGCTGCTTTTAGCTTTGATGCTGCCGGTTCAGTTAAAATTCGGTTCTGAAAAAATGAGAATCGTAACGCTGATCATGGTCGGCGCAGTGTTTTTTGCTGCTTATGTAGCCAAGCAGCTGATCGGGCTGTTATCGATCGATTTTTCCGGCCTGGCAGCACGCGTACAGAAGGCGGGCATGGCAGAAGCAATTTTTTGTGTCCTGGCTGCAGCAGCTGTAGCGCTTGGGATCTCTTATCTGGTTTCAATAGCGGTTATGAGGAAAAAGCAGTTCTGAATTTTGAAAAAATATAGTTATGAGGAAAAGCAGTTCTGAATTTGAAAAAATATAGTTATGAGGAAAAGCAGTTCTGAATTTTGAAAAATATAGTTATGAGGAAAAGCAGTTCTGAATATCAGATCAAATATAGTCGTGAGGAAAAAGCGGTTCTGAATATTGGATAAAATAAAGTCTTGATTGAAAAACGCCTCTTATATCGTATAAGAGGCGTTTTTGGAATTATCCTATGGTTACATGGACCTGATATTCTGTTTTGCCTGGCTGGATCGGGATGATATTGCCAGTTACATCCTGGCCGTCTACTTTCATGGAAGACACACCCTTTTGGGCATGGGATGTATGGTCTACATGGATATGGTAGACAGCGCCGCGGTACAGTCGGTCACAGTCAAAGCCGTCCAGTGTATCCGGCAGGCATGGGTCGATGCAAAGCCCGTTCAGGGTCGGCCGGATGCCAAGGATATGCTGGCTTACGTTGGTAAAGGTCCATGCGGCAGTTCCGGTCAGCCAGCTGTTTTTGCCTTCTCCAAAGGTCGGCGCGTCTTTGCCTGCGACCATTTGGCAGTAGACATAAGGCTCTGTGCGGTGGATTTCGCTGATTTCTTCCAGATAGACCGGGCAGGTTTTTTGGTAAATCGCAAACGCACGGTTGCCATGGCCGAGGATTGTCTCCGCAATGCTGACCCATGGGTTATTATGGCAGAAAATTCCTGCATTCTCTTTGTATCCAGGCGGATAGGAAGAAATTTCACCCAGATTTAACTGATAGCTTGTATAAGCGGGCTGCAGCAGCGTAATCCCGTATTTGGAATCCAGGCGGTTTTCCACGCTTTGGAGCGCCTGCGATGCATAGCCTTCCTGTACGCCGATCCCTGCCATTACGCACATGCCCTGCGGCTCGATATAAATCTGGCCCTCTTCACAGGCTTTGCTTCCGACCGGATGGCTTTCGGCATCATAGGCACGCAGAAACCATTCGCCGTCCCAGCCGCTGTCTAATACAGCCTGGTACATCGCATCCACCTCAGACAGCACACGGCCCGCTTCGTCTGTTTCACCGATATGGGCCAGAAGGTCTGCAAACTCGCGCCCGTATTTTACATACATTCCCGCGATAAAGACAGACTCCGCAACCGGGCCTTCGCTTGGCCCGAACGTCTGGAAGCTTTCGCCCGGCGTATCGGAAAAGCAGTTTAAATTCAGGCAGTCGTTCCAGTCTGCGCGTCCGATCAAAGGCAGCCCGTGCGGGCCTTTATGCTCTGTAATATAGCGGAAGCTGCAGCGCAGATGGTCCAGCAGAGGCGCGGCTTTGCTCTCATCATTGTCAAAGGCGCAGCGTTCCTGCAGAATCGAATCATCCCCGGTTTCGCGCAGATAAGCAGCCACACAGGCAATCAGCCACAGCGGGTCATCGTTAAAACCGCTCCCGATATCGGCATTCCCCTTCTTGGTCAGCGGCTGGTACTGATGGTACGCGCTGCCGTCTTCAAACTGCGTGCTTGCGATATCCAAAATCCGTTCCCTGGCGCGTTCCGGGATCAGATGTACAAAACCAAGTAGGTCCTGGCAGCTGTCGCGGAACCCCATGCCGCGTCCAAGCCCGCTTTCATAATAGCTGGCGGAACGGCTCATATTAAAGGTCACCATACACTGGTACTGGTTCCAGATATTCACCATCCGGTTCAGCTTTTCATCCGCACTGCGGATCGTAAATCTGCCCAGCAGCCCGTTCCAGTAATCGTGCAGCTGCGAAAGTGCCGCGTCAAACTGCGCGTCCGTGCTGTATTTGGACAGCATTGCCTGCGCAGGCTCCTTATTGATCACGCCCGGCGCGCTGAACTTCTGATCCTGCGGATTTTCCACATATCCAAGAAGGAAGATAAACGACTGTTCTGCCCCTGGAGCAAGCGTCACAGCCAGATGATGGCTGCCGACCGGCGCCCATCCATGGGCAATGCTGTCCGTGCTGCTGCCTGCAAACACCGTCTCCGGGTCATGAAAGCCATGATAAGCGCCGCAGAAGGCATCGCGGCTCGTATCAAATCCGCTGACAGCAGCGTTTACCGCAAATACAGCATAATGGTTCCTGCGCTCCCGGTATTCCGTTTTATGATAAATCACGCTGCCTTCGGATGCGACCTCCACTTCACCGGTTGAAAAATTCCGTTGGAAGTTGGACATATCATCCATCGCATTCCACAGGCAAAATTCCACAAGGCTGTACAAATGCAGCTCCCTGGCAGCATCTGTTTTGTTTTTCAGCGTGATCCGCGTCAGCTCACACGGATCAGAAAGCGGCACAAACACTTCCTGCGTCGCCGCAATCCCGTTTTTTTCAGCCGTAAAAATACTGTATCCCAGGCCGTGCCTGCAGTTATAAGCATCCAGCTGGGTTTTTACAGGCTTCCAGCCAGGGTTCCACACAGTATCCCCGTCCTTGATGTAGTAATAATGTCCGTTATTGTCCAGCGGGCAGTCATTGTAGCGGTAACGCGTCAGCCGCAGCAGCTTCGCATCCTTATAAAAACTGTAGCCCCCGCCCGTATTGGATACGAGCGAAAAGAACCCGTCTGTCCCAAGGTAATTAATCCATGGAAGGGGCGTTTTCGGTTCTGTGATCACATACTCCTTGGCAGAGTCATCAAAATAGCCGTATTGCATAGTTTTCTCCATTCTGCCGCTGACGCAGGCGGCGCTTATAGTAAGTTCCAGGTTACTGTTCACACCTTGTTCAAGCACTTGCTGCTTGGACAAGGCCAAAGAATGTGGCTTGCCAAGCATCCAGCCCTTCGCCGAAGGCGAACTTTCCATGGGCTGGATGCCGTTACAGTTCGCAGCTGTCCTGCTTTTTGGGTGTGAACTGTAACAGTTCCAGTGGTGTGCGTCTGGCACCAGGGATTTTATTAAAAGTTTACAAAAAAATAGCAAGAAAAGCAAGGAAATTCAGCGGATTTTAAAAAGATCTCTGATTATTTCATGGAGAAATCGGTGATGGAGGGATAGCTTGTGTAGTTGCAGAAATTCATATGATTGTTATAAATTGTATTGTGTTTTCGCTACAAATCACTTATGATAGAAGTATGGGAAATGTGTTCTTCTATTTGAGGAGGATGGTTATCAGGATTCAACGAAGGAGGGCCAATGCAAAATGACCGAAGAATTTAAACAATACGCCTCTGCATTAAATACCCGCAAGCTGTTTGAAATGGATGCGATTTACCAGGAGCATCTGGATGAATACATCCCTGTGTTCCAAGAACATTTCAGACAAATGTGCGAAGCTGTCTGCCGTCTGCAGGCAGAAAAAGAAATCGGAGAAATCTCCTATCTGGAATATACATTTTTATTTACAAATCTGATACAAAAAAAGGAAATTGCCGAAGTGCGCATATACAATGACGACTGGTACTTTGATGCCGGGCAGCGCGTGGTGGGCAGTTTTGACTATTCCTTTGTATTTACGAAATACCGGGAGCTTTGGAATGAAATCATGTCCAGCCGCAAGCGTTTTGCAGGGGCTGTTACGGCGCAGGAAGCGATTTCCTTCCTGCTGACGAGTGCCAGCGTGTTTTACCGGTATGTGGCCTCGATTTTCCGGTATTCCATTCTCCCGTGTGTGGAAGCGGAGCCGTTCCTGTCGATGCAGCGAGCGGATGAGTTTGAGGTCAATGTGGGGGAGTATATGGCTTATACGGAAGCGGTCTATAAAGAAAACCGCGCCCGGACATCTGCGGACGCGCTTGACTGGTTCTCGCTGCGGGAAGAATTTGCGTATGCATTTGAAGATTTTTCCGGGCTTGACTTTTCCGGCGCAGACTTGTCGGAGATCGACCTGCGGTATTCAGATCTGCGCCGCACGGCTTTGGACGGGACGGATTTTCAGGATTCCCTGCTGTACGGGACGCGGTTTTGCAATGCCAGTCTGCGCGGCGCGGATCTGCGGTACTGCCAGATACACGAAGCGGATTTTTCCGGGGCAGATCTTACGGATGCCCGCTTTTGCGCCGCGAAAGGCTACCGCGGAGTTCCTGATACGGAAAACTGGACACTGACCGGGTTTCGGCCGATTAATTTTCAAAATGCCAATCTGACCCGCGCAGATTTTTGCCGGACAAAAATCCGTGACGCGGACTTTACCGGAGCAGTTATGGACGGCACAAAAATTGACCGCAGGAGTTTAGATGCGTTTGCGCTTTCCCCGGAACAACTGCGGGCAATAGAAATGATCGATGGAAACAATACATAAGAATCAGGAATTGCCAGTTCAGGATTTACCGGCAGATTCCTAACCTGGATGAACCAGAAAAGAAACGCTTTTGACATTGTATTGCGTTTTTTAGTGGCTATGCGGACGCCGGATGAGGGGGAAAGGGCCTGGCTTC
>CANOET010000135.1 GCA_947564835.1 uncultured Eubacterium sp.
ACCTGAATTTGCGTTTCATGGAAGCCAGGCCCTTTCCCCCTCATCCGGCGTCCGCATAGCCCATCAAAAACGCAACACAATGTCAATTTTGTTGCTGCAATCAAAATTTTGCCATTTTGCGCAAAATCATTTCTAAGTGCCTAATCTACATTTTTATAAAGTGCATAATAATCAGAATCCAGGTTGTCAACCATTTGCACAAACCATTTTTTTGCATCGTCAAGCGCTTTGTTATATACAACAGGCGCCAATTTTTCTTCAAACAGATGCAACAGCTGCATTTGCTCAATCATCCCGATTTCCTCCCCGCGTTCCGTTAAATAGAACGTCTTTAATTCGTCCTTTAACTTTTCTTTCTGCGCTTCAGATAATTTCACTTGTGAGAAACTGTCTCGTTTTTTCATTTTATTTTCCTTCCCGATAACAGCAGACCGGTCATAGCGGCTCAGATAGATCCCGGGCAGCGTGTACAAATCATTTCCGGACGGTTCTTAAGGATTATGCTTCCGGCTCTAATACTACCTGGATCACGATATCCATGCCCATGATCTTTTTCGTTGCTGACAGCTTGGAAAAGTCTTCGCTTTCTACGGTAAGTGTTTCTGAAAATGTCTTTCCGTCTGCATCAACGGTAATCGTCACGGTTTTGCCGGACAGCGCTGCCTGATATGTACCGGAGAACTGTTCCGGCAGCATCGTTGTTTCATTGATTTTGGAGCCGGTTGCCGTACCGTCGCTGCCAAATGTGATCTGCATGGCCTCGATCTTGCCTGCCGGAGTTGCAGCTGTTCCTTTATATGATTTTCCAGCCAGAAGCGCGGTGATATCTTGTGCATCTGTGTCTGCGTTTGTATCCGGTTCTGTGCCGGAATCTTTCACAGGGTCTTGCACTGTTATTTTGCACGATAAGGTTTTTTTGCTTACAACTGCTTTGATGGTTGCTTTTCCGGCTGCTTTTGCAGTGACGACGCCCTTTGCAGATACTGCGGCAACGGTTTTTTTAGAACTGGACCATTTGACAGCGGCGCCTTTTTTCAGGTTTTGGACTTTCAGTGTCACCTTACTCCCTGCCGTCATAGTTACTTTTGTCTTATTCAATTTGACTGCCGCGCCCTGGACAGATGCAGGCGCAGCGGTGAGCGCTGATACGAGCATGGCGGCGGATAAGCAGCCGCAGATTGTTTTTTTGATCGCTTTCATGTTAGATTCCCTCCGTATTTCGATTTCATTATCTCCAATTCAGGAAACCAAACCGGTGTCCGTACGGATCTGTGTTCCGCGGCTCTGGTTTTTGAAACGGCCTCCTGATGGAAACAGATTTATCATACCACATTTTTTAGAAAATGTTGCCATACAATTTTGCCAATTTGTAAAAAGAGGTACAACAGTCTGGGCGGAGTGTTGCGTTTGCATCCGTCTCGATTGCAGCATTTCCGTTTCTGTTTTGCGGTATCGATCATCCAGCCTTTTTGGCCATCTGTTCGAAATGGGCAGCGATGCTTGTATGGTCTTGTTACAATCAAACTGTCAGTCTGTTTTCTCCCCTTTACACTGTATAAACACGCATAAATTATGCGTAAAAACAATTAACATACGCATTAAACAGGAGTATAATCGATAACATTAGGTGCTTACAAACAGTTTCTTACGCAAAATGGTAAAATTTTAATTCCAGGCGACAGAATGACATTGTGTTTTCAGTGGCTATGCGGACGCCGGATGAGGGGGAAAGGGCCTGGTTTTTACAAGCTTACACGAAATAGCCAATAACCAGACTCTCAGGTGTTGTAAAGCCCGCAGAGTCGTCCGGTTAGTCACATCCCCCTGGCTACCCAATTAAGCAGATTTCAGCTTTTTCTCATATTCCCTGCGGTAATGGACAAGCTGTCTGCACAAAAGCGCCAGCTCCAGCCGCTCTTTCCAGCTTTTCCCCTTCTTAGAGTAATATAATTCAAACTTAATATTGCGGTTTACTAAATACTGTATAAAACCCGCATAAAAATTAAAGTACCAATTTGTAATATGGCTGTCCTCGGCCTGCGATACTTTTTTTGTCTGAAGCATTTTAGATATTTTTGTCAGTACGGAAGTCAGGTTTATTTCTTTGAGCGCCGGTACAAACCGGAAGCAAAGCAGCCCCAGGTTGATCGTTTCCAGTCCGTTCATCCGGAAGCGTTCGATCAGGCTGTCTACTGATTCCACATTAAATTGTGCTGTCTTTTCCATCATAATTCCTACCGCCTGTATTCTCTATCTATACAGTATGTCGGATACTTGGAACAGTTTCCTTCTCATCTGTACGAATTTAGGAACTGTGCGAAATCACGCTGCCGGATGGCTGTTTTGCCCAGTCCCTTATCATGTTCCGGCTGCCGCGCGGTGTGTCTATGCTGCGGCGGCTGCTACTGCATGTTGCTTGTTCCCAGTTCTTTGAGCTGCTCGATCAATGAAAGGTCAGATGCCGTCAGCTTTACATTTGAGGTCAGTGTATCGCCGTTCGGGCGGCGGATTGTCATTTCGATAACAGTTCCTTCTTCCAACCTCTGGCTGGCTGCAGCCTGTATAAAGCGCGGAAGCTTTGGGTGATTGACCGTGAACTCGTCCCACATACTTTTGATCTTAAAAATCATAGCCGGGTTTACCATGTTTTATACCTCCGAATGTTCTTGATTGTCATTTTTCTATTTTATATCATGTTGGGGAAAATTACCAGCATTTTTGTGTGAATTATGCGGGACTGGCAAAAAATGTAAATCTTGCATGGAAGGAAAAAAGATGATAGGATAAAGCTGCGAAAAAGTATAAAGGCAAGGGGAAGGAAATGGATTTGAATTTACAGATTACAGATATGGCGGGCGCATATATTGAACACTCTATGGTTATTATGAATTTTTGCACGATGGTGTCTGTCCAGTTAAAAAACAGTATGTGCCGGGTGTTTTCTGATAATGTCCAGTATCGGTGGCAGACAAAATCAGGAGATGTAAAAACAGTGATTCCGGATGCAACGATTAATTGCCAGATCAGGGGCAGGCGCGGGACTTCATTTATTAATGCGCCGCAGTTTGTCATGGAAGTTTTATCCGATTCTACAGAAGAATATGACCGTGGTGAAAAAATGCGGTTATATGAAAGCCAGGAAATCAATGAGTATTGGATTGTTAATTGGAGGAACAGGCAGGTCGAAATCTATGACCTTGGTTATGATGAACATGACGATCCTGAATATCATTTATGGAATGTAATCACAGATCAAAACAAGCAGGAATTGAAAATGGTGCATTTCCCGCACATAAAAATGGATTTTGACGAACTATTTAACTTTAAATGGTAGGGCTGGTTTTCATATCCCGTTTTAAATATGGTCCAGTATCAGGCAAATCTTACAAATATGTAAGAATAAACAGAATATTTGTAGCAATTCCGTAAGATTTTTGTTGTATCATAGAACCTGACAGAAAAAAGATTCTGCAAGTGAAATTTTGACAGTCATTCTGGCAGAATCTGAAAAGAGAGGGGATAATATGAGCCAGCAGGAAATATTACGGGTAACCGGCCTGACAAAGACCTACGGAAGCGGGGAAAATATGGTGCAGGCCTTAAAAAATGCAAATTTAAGAGTGATGCAGGGGGAGTTTGTAGCGGTTGTCGGCACATCTGGTTCCGGCAAAAGTACGTTTTTAAATCTGGTCGGAGGGCTGGACGCTCCGACGGGCGGGAAGATTGTAATCCGGGGCAGGGATATCGCCGCCCTGCGCAAACAGGAAAAAACGATCTTCCGGCGCAGGAATATCGGATTTATTTTTCAAAATTACAGCCTGATGCCGGTCCTGAACGTGTATGATAATGTAGCGCTTCCGGTCAGTTTTGACAGGGGGCAGAAAATTGACCATAAGTATATCGAGGGCCTTTTGACGGATCTGGGATTGTGGGAAAAGAGAATGAAGTACCCGTCGCAGCTGTCCGGCGGGCAGCAGCAGCGGACGGCCATTGCGCGTGCGCTGGCGAATACACCGGCGATGATCCTGGCCGATGAACCGACCGGGAACCTGGATTCTAAAACGACGGCGGAGGTGATGGGGCTTTTGAAAAACAGCGCTAAAAAATACAATCAGACAATTATTATGGTCACCCATAATGAGATACTTGCAAATTCGAGCGACCGGATCATCCGGATCGAAGACGGGGTTTTATGGGAAGAAGGTGAGCAGGCATGCTGAAACTGGCGCTCCAGTCCATCCGGTATTATAAAAAACAGTCGGCTGCGGTCCTGGCAGGCATGATCCTGTCTATAGCCCTGCTGACCGGAATCAGCTCCCTGATCTACAGCGGACAGCAGAGCAATATCAAAAACTGCATGGAAATCTACGGCAACTGGAATTATTGTTTTGCCGGCGCAGAAGAAGCGGCGAAGCAGCTGGCGGGGAAAAAGGATGCAGGATATCTGGTGGAAACGTATGGGATTCTTAAAATTGCGGGCCTGCTGGAAGACGAAATGGTAAGCCTCCAGTATGCAGATGCGTCTTATCTGGAAATGATGGGCCAGCCGGTGCTGGAAGGAAGTTATCCGCAGAAAAAGGATGAAATTGCTATGAGCCGCTTTACGCTGGATAACCTGCACAGCGGCGCAAAGGTCGGAGACACCGTTACGCTGGCAGGTACGGACTACCGGCTGTGCGGAATCATAAAAGATCCGTGGGCGCGCGATACCAATGTACTGACTGCCTTTATCAGCCGGGATGCGGCAGGGAAGAAAGCGGATTCGTTTGTTTATCTGAAGATGGATCCGTCCATAAAATTGTACAAACAGGAGCCTGCGCTTTTGAAAGAAGAAGCCGTTCCGGAAAAAATAAAGGAAAACAGGAACCTGAATGCTTATTTTGGGGAGGAGAACCCTAAATTATTTTTCAAAGTGATCTATAGCATTCTCTTTGAGCGGGATTTAGATCCTTACGTTAAAAATTATAATTTTACGTACGTTGTTCTTACAGCAAATCAATTGCTGAATCTGTCATTTAACGGGGCTGTTTTGTTTTTGGGGCTGTTCAGCCTGTTTCTGATCTATAGCCTGTTTCAGATCGGAATTGAAAAAAGAATGTCTGCATTTGGCATTTTGCAGGCGCTCGGGATAGGGAAGGGGAACCAGTTCCTGTTTATTTTGTCTGAATTGTGGAGTCTGCTGCTGATCGGGTTTCCAGTGGGCACACTGCTTGGGAATGGTGCGGCGTATTTACTTTACAGCAGGTTTAATACTGTTTTTATGGATATGGACGTTGTGCGCCCGGCATCCCAGCATGGAGGAAGCGAGACAAAGTACTATATGGAGGCAGCCAGATTGACGGCACAAGGGTTTCAGGTCAGCAGGACGGCTGTTTTATTTGGGATTTTGTTTTTAATGGCTGCATCGGCATGGATGGCATGGCGGCTGACTGTAAGAACAGAAAAACTGACGATCATGCAGCTGATCCGTCAGGTGCCGGATGAAAAGAAAAGGGAAAGCCGTATGATTTACAGCAGGAGGAAGCGTTATATTCCGGATGTATTGAACCGGAAGTTTATGCTGATCCGGAAAAGGTCTTTTTTTAGTATTCTGTTATCTTTATCGCTGGGCGGGGCGGTTTTTTTATGTATCAGCTTTGTACTGGTCAATGCGAAGGAAAGCAGCCGGATGCAGCTGGCTTCGGACGACGGGCTTGGGAGCGATTTTAAAGTGTATGAAAATACGTCAAATCTAAAGGAAACGATTGGCCGGGATAAAATAGAAGAATTGAAAGAGATACCGGGGATTAATGAAGTGTATACTGCTAAGAGTTATATTTGTGAATTGCTCCGGGAACCAGATGAGATTTTATGGAAACCCTATTTTGAAACAATCAATAAATATGAGGGAGATCCTTATAATGGAATTTGCACAATACTCAAAGATGGAAGATATGCATTTAAAAGCAATATGCTGGGTTATGACGATCTTATGCTGGAACAGCTTACCCCATATCTTTTAGAAGGTGATATTGATATTGGCCGCATGAATCGGGAAAATCAAGTTATAATTGTAGATAGAATGAATGGACAGGGCGGTTATGGAGGATTTTCTATTCATGCGGGTGAGAAAATTATGCTTCGTATTCCAAAAAAAATCAAAGGAACTATGCAGGATTTCAAACAGTTAGGTAGTTACAAGGAAGAAGGATATACAATCAGTGCTGTTGTAAAACGTGCATTATTACGGGATAGCTGTCTATACGAAGATCCGGAATATGCAGATGGCTATACGTTTTATGTTATTATGACACAAGAGCAGATGCAGCAGAATTTTGGCATAGAAGGATACCGGGTGGCCGGGCTGGAAATCGAAGAGGATGCAGATGCACAGGCTGTGTCTGATGCGGTGAAACAGGCAGTGGCAGGATCGGACAATGTGTTATTTCAGGATTATACGGGATCGATCGTAAGGCAGAATGAATATCTGACACAGAAGGCATTTTTCTATTATGGAATAGCGGTGCTGTTGTTTATTGTAAGCCTGTTTCATATTATCAATACGATGAACCATATTATTTTATCCAGAAAGCACGAATACGGCATTTTAAGGGCAATGGGTATCACGGATCATAATCTCGTGCGGATGATGTTTCGTCAGGGGCTTGCATATGGGATTTTGTCCAGCTTGATGATGATTGCGCTGTATCTGTTGTCACAGGAAGTGGCGGTGTATTTCATGCGGATTTCCGGGCTGTTGTGTGTCAGCCTACAGATTAGTCCATGGATCATTGTGCTGACAGTGGCTGCGGATATTTTTGTGGGACTTTGTGCGGTTATGATTCCGGCATATGCGATTATCCGGGAAGAGATGGTTCCGCAGATGAATCTTTCTTAATCGGGATAGACTATGAAACACCAACTATAAGTGATCGGTGAAGAGAAATATTTGCGTTTTTTATTGACTTTCCGACATATGTGCCGTATCATGGTTTCAGACACATATGTCGGAAAGCGGGATTGCTTATGAATAAAAGAGGACAGGAAACAAGAAAACATATCAAGAAATGTGCATGTTCTTTGTTTGCAGAAAAAGGTTTTAAACAAGTGACAATGAAGGATATCTGTGACGCAGCGAAATTAAGCAGAGGCGGGTTGTATTGCCATTACGAAAGCACACGTCAAATCTTTCAAGAGATTATTGATGATATGACAAGTGAGCAGGATAATGAGATTGATTTAAGGATTGAACAAAATTGTTCGGCAGTGACTATTTTGGATGAAATTTTAAACAAGTATGAGAATGAAATGCTTGACAGCCAATCTTCATTAAGCATAGCAATATATGAGTATTTTAGCATTCGTGATATTGCAAATCAGAGCAATACGCTATATGAACAATATTTAATTTCAGCAAATACATGGAAGAAGCTAATACAATACGGAATGGACAGGCATGAATTTAATGAAGTGGATATTTCTGCGGTATTTGATTTAATTGTGTTCTCGTATCAAGGGGTAAGGATGTACAGTAAACTTATGCCTATGGATAAAGAAACACCTTCCAGAATAATAAAAGAAATAAGAAAAATATTAGTGAAAAGCGGCAGTAATAGCGATATTGCTTAAATATTTAACATGAATAAAAACGCATTATTATTCCTTGCGATTCATGCGAAAGGTGGTGTGAAAGATTTGAAATTGAAAATTATTGGTAGTGGCGGCATGTCAATTATTCCGAGTTCATTTTGTAAATGTAAAATTTGTGAAGAAGCCAGACGAAAAGGCGGCAGGTATGAACGGTTAGGACCAAGCCTGTATATTGACGATATAAAAATGTTGATAGACACACCCGAAGATATTGCGGTAGCCTGCAACAGACAAAGAATATCGGAAGTGAAGCACCTTTCCATTTCCCATAGTGACCCAGACCATGTCAGGGGTATTCGGATTGTTGAAAAGATAGGCTGCGACTTTATTAAAGGAACGAGTATGCCTATTGGCTTTTATGCTCTTCCAGAGGTCATTAGAGATATAAACCAAATGAACCGTGACTGCTTTAAATATTATGGTGACGTTCTTCATTGTATTTCTGTTAATGAAACACCGCATATAAAAATAGATAATATTGACATAGACTTAATCAACAATAACCCAAGCCGAAATATCACTTTTTATGTTCTGAAAGAGCATGAAAAAAAGGTTATCTATGCCTGTTGCAATCCGAAACCTTTTGCTCATAATGACTTATATTTTGATGCAGATATTTTGATTATAAGCATGGTTTCTGATGATGGAATATTAAATGATGGAACGAAGCTTATGGATACGCCTTTGAAAGATGAAATATTCACTTTGGATGAGGTTATAGAACTGAAAGACTATTATAGAATCAAGACAGTGATAGTAACACATATTGATGAAATATGGGGAAAATCATATGGTTATTACAAGGAGCTTGAAAAAGAACTGGATCATATTTTATTCGCTTATGATGGTATGGAAATCATGGTTTGAAGAAAGAAATTACGGTAAAAGTACCCAATGATAATGAAACATTAGAATTTATAAAAGGGAGAAATGGCAGAAATGCATCTTCGGGACACAAAACAGAAAGGGGAACAGCTTGAACAGAATACTGATGGTAGAAGATGACAGGGAATTAATGGAGGGCCTGTGCGTTTCCTTTCGGGAAGACGGATATGAAGTAGTGCAGGCATTCAGCATGCGGGAAGCAGAGGCTGCTGTCCGGGATCACAACTTTGACCTGATTTTATTGGACTGGAACCTGCCGGACGGTACCGGCTTTGCATTTTTCAAAAAGCTAAGGATACGTTCCGACGTTCCGGTAATTATGCTGACGGCGAGGGATACGGAGATGGATGAAATTCAGGCGCTGAATCTGGGAGTGGATGATTATATCAAAAAGCCATTTTCACTCGGTATCTTAAATGCACGGATGAAAAAGATCCTGCGCCGCAGGGAAACACCGGGGATTTTTCGGGAAGACGGGATTGTGATTGATCAGGATAGTTCCAGAATCTATCGGGACGGAAGAAAAATACAGGTTACGTCGATGGAACACCGGCTGCTTTTGTATTTGATGAAGAACAAGGGGCGGATTTTGTCAAAAGAACAGATTCTTGCCCATATTTGGGACAGAAACGGACAGTTTCCGGATGACAATATTGTTTCTGTTAATATCAGGCGCCTGCGTATGAAGATCGAAGATGATCCGGCAAATCCCAAATATATACAGACCGTTTATGGAGCAGGGTATATCTGGAGAAATATATGACAGTTATTTTCATTTGCTTACATATTTTTATGCTGGCAGTTCTTATTCTTGCGATAGCCTGGAGGCATACGTCTGTTGAAAAAAACCGGCTGTATGAAGCAGCCAGCTGTATTTTAGATGATATCCTGCGCGGAAGAAAAGTGACGCTGCCGGAACTAAAAGAAGGGGAAATCTATGTACTTTATACAAAGGCGGCAAGAGTGCAGGAAAATCTGATGCTTGAAGTGGAAAAAGCAGAAGAAGAAAAGAAGCAGGTAAAGATGCTCGTCTCGAATATGTCCCACCAGCTGAAAACTCCTTTGGCAAATATTATGCTGTATGAAGACCTCTTGATCGGAAAAAAATACCATACGCAGGAAGAACAGGAAAAGTTTTTAAGGCAGATGCGGATGCAGGCAGAGAAACTTGACTGGATTTTAAATTCTTTGTTCAAGATGGTCAAGCTGGAACAGGATACGATTGAATTTACAACCGGTGCGTTTTCTATTAAGAATACACTGATAGCGGCTTTGTCAGATGTCTATGAGAAAGCGCTCAAAAAAAGTATTTCACTGGTTATGGCCGAATTTGATGATATGGAACTGATCCATAATCCGCAGTGGACGCAGGAAGCGTTTGCAAATATATTGGAAAATGCGGTCAAATATGCTCCCAGCGAAAGTAGCGTTACAATTGACTGCCAGACATATGACATGTATAGCGTTATTCAGATTAAGGATACAGGAATTGGTATTCCTAAAGCCGATCAGCAGAAAATATTTTTCCGGTTTTACCGGGGTGTGAATGCCAAAGAACAGGAAGGGTCTGGAATCGGATTGTATTTATCCAGACTGATTATTGAAAAAGAGAATGGTTATATTACTGTGGAATCCACTCCGGGTCAGGGTAGCTGTTTTCGGGTGTTCCTGCAGAATGCCGACTCCTGTAAACGGGCTGTGGGCAGGGGATCCGCATAGCCATATCCCTTGTCTAACTATTGGCTTCCCGATAGATTTTGATTGGCTAGGGGATGTGGCTAAGCGGACGACTCTGCGGGCTGCGGCCAGGGGACGCGCCGGGAGAGTCTGGTGATTGGCAGGCTTTACAACACCTGAATTTACGTTTCATGTAAGCCTGTGAAAACCAGCCGGATGAGGGGGAAAGGGCCTGGCTTCCAGCGACGTTGGAAGAATGTTTAGAAGCCCTTGGTATTCTGCTCGTTAAAGCAGGGG
>CANOET010000136.1 GCA_947564835.1 uncultured Eubacterium sp.
CTGCTCAAGAGAAAAAGCTATCTATCTATAGAAGAACTAGAAAAAAGTATCCGCCTTTTTATAGAACAGTATAACCTTGCGGCACATCCGTTTAAATGGACATATGCAGGAATACCTCTTGCGGTTTAATTCACCGTTATTTATGCAATGCAGTACTAGGCGGCGCGCCCGGACGGTGCCACTGTGTAAATGCAGAATACCTAGGGATTCTTAACATTCTGGAATAGGAGCAGGAAGCCAGGCCCTTTCCCCCCTCATCCGGCGTCCGCATAGCCACTAAAAAACGCAACACAATGTCAATTCTGTCACCTGGAATCAGAATTTTGCCATTTTGCGCAAAAAATCGTTTTTAAATGCCTAATTCAACCAGGCTATGAATGCCTGACAATTTAGAAATATATTCACATACCAAGCAAATTCTGAGACAGAAAGTAAGAAAAAGTAACATATTCCCCGCCATTCGGCTCCATCAGCGAAAACACCGCATCCGTCACCAATACCAAATCAGCCAGCCCAATCATCAGAATCTGCACAGAAAACGGCACCCTTTCCCACATACAGATCAAAAAAGGCCCCACCCATTTCATCCAGACCACCCCAATAACACCAAACCCAACCGCTGAGAACAAACACACATATCCGGCCAGATTCAGTGGATAACCGCTGTAATCCCAATACTTGCGGCGGAATACATGCCAGAGCAGCCATCCAACGCCAAGCTCTGTCAGGCTGCCACCGCACAGGCTTAGGAAAAAAATGCGGATATATCGTGCCAGCTGTCCCGGATTATGCTGCCGCCTGTTTGCGGCATGCCGCCGAGGCTGATGTGACGGGCCAGACAAAGACAGCCTTACATGATGCAGCCTGCTGGAAGTGTCTGCCCAATCATTTACTCCGCCAAAAAAATCTGACAGATGATTTACTCTGTCTAAAAAATCTGATGTATTATTTATCCTGCCGGAAAAATCTGACGTATGACGCAGCCTGGCAAAGCGTTTACGTCGGATAAGATACATCAGGCCGCGCAGCCTGGCATACAGCCGGCTATGGTAAAAATCCTGCGGATAATCTGTCTGGTTCAGATGTGCGTAAGTAACAATTACAGCAATTCTCTTCTGATAAAAAAGTACAGACAGCAGCACCGCGCCCGCCCCATAGACCGGCAGATACGGGCCATGGAAAAAACCCCGGTTTACAAAGCGCTGCTCTGTAACGAGGAAGATCAGTACTTCCCACAGCCATCCGCCTACTGCAACGGTATATCCGATAAAGTTGTACAGCAAAAGATAAGCAGTCAGTCGTTTTTTATTCATATGCATAGTCTTCTGTTATTCCGGAAAAAATATACATGCCAGCTGCAGTGCTGTAAAAAGGACATCAATCACTTTCTGAAATTTGTCTGCCGTAAAAGCTTACCTATCGTTGCAAGGAAAAGATTCAAACTGTTACAAGTTTACAAATTTTTATCCGGAAAACTGTAAATTTTCAACAAAAAACAAATAAATTGCAAAAAAGGGACATGAGTCCTATCTGGATTTCGGGACATATGTCATGATATGACCATAAGCTGGTTTCGATCAAAGTTACAGGGGAATACGGAATGAGAAAGTATAGGAATGATACAAAAGATTATGAAAAAGAAAACGGCCCGGTTTAAAAAAGACTGCGGCCCCGACCCGGAAACTAGCGGAAAATAAGAGCAAGGGAGGAACTTGATTCATGAAAAAAAGGATTTTGGCAATGGTGCTTGCAGGGATGATGGCATTTTCCATGGCGGCCTGCGGTTCCAGCGGCGGAGATGACAAAGGCAGCACGGCACAGGACAGCGGTTCGGCAGACGATGCGAATGCAGACGGCGGCGCGGCGGACGGCGATGCGGATGCAGACGGCAACGCGGCGGACGACGGCGACGCGGCGGATGACGGCGCGGATGCTGGCGGCAGCGATGATACGGCCCCGGCTACGGATATGAATATTGCCATGATTACAGATTCCGGCGATATCACGGACCAGAGTTTTAACCAGACGACATATGAGACAAGCAAAGCATGGGCGGAGGCAAATAATGTTCCGTTTACGTATTACAAACCAGACAGCGATTCGGATGAAGCCAGAAGCGCCAGCGTGGATCAGGCAGTTGCCGGAGGCGCTAATGTACTGATGATGCCGGGCTATATGTTTGCGGCGGCGGTTGTGGAAAAGGCTAAGCTGTATCCGGACGTGAAGTTTGTGGCACTGGACGTAGGCGCGGGCGACCTTTTGGAAAAGGGCGTCGGCGAAGGCTATGATTACAATCCGGATAATTATGATGTAAAAGAGTATTATAATTCTGATAACGTATACTGCTGTACGTATCAGGAAGAGCTTTCCGGCTATATGGCAGGCTATGCGGCTGTAAAGCTCGGCTATAAGCATCTCGGATTCCTGGGCGGCATGTCTGTTCCGGCAGTGACCCGTTTCGGATACGGTTATCTGCAGGGCGCGGATGCGGCTGCGAAGGAGCTTGGCATTGAAGGCGATGTAGAGGTAGAATATGTCTGCGGCGGGCAGTTCTATGGCGACGCGGATATTACAGCGGCTATGGATACCTGGTACGGCACAAAGGGTGTGGAAGTCGTATTCGCATGCGGCGGCGGTATCTTTACATCTGCAGTGGAAGCGGCAGTGAAGGCGGACGGCAAGGTGATCGGCGTAGACTCTGACCAGTCCGGAATTATTGACGCATCCAAGGAAGGGCTGACCGTTACATCGGCAATGAAGGGCCTTGCAACAACTGTGGATACGGTACTGACCGATATCCAGGCTGGAAAATGGAGCGATTACGCAGGCAAAATCGATAACCTTGGTATGGTATCTGAAAATCCTGAAGAGAACTTTGTACAGCTTCCGATCGAAACAACCCAGTGGGGCGACGGGTTCAAGGAAGACGATTACCGCGCGCTTGTAAAATCCATGTTCAGCGGAGAAATAACTGTATCAAATGATATTACAGCTTTACCAGAAACAGCAATTAAAGTAACGGATTACGGCAGCATTAAATAAAGCAGCGGGTTACGGTGGTAAAGGGAGCGGGCATCCCGCTCCCTTTTTTATTCACAATCATGATAAGGAACCAAAACGAGAGGAGGTATGCTACGGATGGCAGAGTATGCAATCGAGATGTTGAATATCACAAAAAGATTCCCGGGCATTGTCGCGAATGACAATATTACACTGCAGTTAAAGAAGGGAGAGATCCACGCGCTGCTGGGGGAAAACGGCGCGGGAAAATCGACGCTTATGAGTGTCCTGTTCGGACTTTACCAGCCGGAGGAAGGGGAAATCCGCAAAAACGGAAAGAAGGTCACGATCCATGACCCAAATGATGCCAATGCACTCGGCATTGGGATGGTCCATCAGCATTTTAAGCTGGTCGAATGCTTCAGTGTTCTGGACAATATTATTCTTGGGGTGGAGACGACCAAAGGGGGATTTCTGCAAAAAGACGAAGCGCGCAGAAAAGTGGTGGCGCTTTCTGAAAAATACGGGCTTGCGGTTGACCCGGATGCGCTGATTGAGGACATTACGGTGGGGATGCAGCAGCGTACAGAGATTTTAAAGATGCTCTACCGTGACAATGAGATACTGATTTTTGACGAACCGACGGCTGTCTTAACGCCGCAGGAGATTCAGGAGCTTTTGACCATTATGAAAAATCTGGCAGCCGAGGGCAAAAGCATCCTTTTTATTACCCATAAGCTGGCGGAGATTATGCAGGCTGCGGATACGTGCAGCGTCATCCGCAAAGGGAAATATGTCGGCACGGTACAGGTAAAAGATACCACGCCGGAGAAGCTGTCTGCCATGATGGTCGGACGGGATGTAAATTTTATCGTAGAAAAAAAGCCGGCGCATCCGGCGGATGTCGTGCTGGATATTCAGGGAATGACCGTTGCCTCCAGGCATCATAAAAATAATGCGGTCAATAACGTATCCATGCAGGTGCGCAGAGGGGAAATTGTCTGTATTGCAGGCATCGACGGCAACGGCCAGACGGAATTTGTCTATGGGCTGACGGGATTAGAGCCGCTTGTAAGCGGCAAGGTCGTGATGAACGGCAAGGATATTACAAATATGCCTATCCGTGCGCGTCTGACGTCCGGCATGAGCCATATTCCGGAAGACCGGCATAAACACGGCATGGTGCTGGATTATTCGCTTGAGGATAATATTGTGCTACAGCGCTATTTTGAGCCGCAGTTTACGAGCAAGGCAGGATTTTTAAAACGGAAGGAAATCCGCGAATACGCCAACCGCCTGATTGAGCAGTACGACGTACGCTCCGGTCAAGGCCCGATTACAAAGGCCAGAGCAATGTCCGGCGGGAACCAGCAAAAAGCCATTGTTGCAAGAGAGATTGACAAAAATCCGGAGCTGCTGGTAGCTGTGCAGCCGACGCGCGGGCTGGATGTAGGCGCGATCGAATACATCCATAAACAGCTGGTCGCACAGCGCGATGCCGGGAAAGGGGTGCTGCTCGTCAGCCTGGAGCTGGATGAGGTTATGAACGTATCTGACCGGATTTTAGTCATGTACGAGGGTGAGATTGTGGGGGAATTTGATCCAAAGAAGGTTACGGTGGAAGAACTCGGCCTTTATATGGCAGGTTCGAAGAGGAAGGGGGTAAGCAGATGAATAAGCAAAGCAAACCATCCCTGATCCGCAACAGCGGTTTCCAGACGATTCTCGGATCGCTGCTGTGTATTCTGATCGGGCTGCTGACCGGTTATCTGGTGCTGTTAATTATTAACCCGGGCGGGGCCGGAAAAGCGGTTATCGCGATTTTAAAGAATTTCATGTATTATCCAAGCGCGGCAGCGGCCAAAATGTATTTCGGAACAACGCTGGTAAAAGCATCCGCACTGCTGATGTGTTCCCTCTCCGTGCTGTTCGCGTGGAAGGTCGGCCTGTTTAATATCGGCGCGGCCGGTCAGTATGTAATCGGCGTGGGCGCGTGCCTGTACTTCGGGTTAAAACTGCATATGCCTTGGTATATCTGCCTTGTGGCTGCAGTGGTCGCGGCAGCGGCAGTCGGCGCGGTATCCGGCGCGTTAAAGGCATATTTTAATGTGAACGAAGTCATTTCCTGTATTATGTTAAACTGGATCGGCCTTTACAGTGTCAATATGCTGCTGACCCAGGTCAAAGAGCAGTCCACGCCTTATACCAGGCCGCTTTCCAGTGTCAATAAAAGTGCGCTGCTCCCAAATGCGGGGCTGGATGCGCTGTTTACTGATAACCAATTTGTAACGATCGGGCTTCCGCTGGCGGTCGTGATGGCGCTGGTTGTCTGGGTCGTTCTTGAGAAAACCAAATTCGGCTATGAGCTGAAAGCAACCGGTATGAATAAAAATGCGGCGAAATACTGCGGTATGCGTGAAAAAAGAAATATTATCCTGACAATGATGATCGCCGGCGGGCTGGCCGGATTCGGGGCGGGGATTTTCTACTTAACAGGGATTGAGCAGTGGATGGTACAGCAGACAGCCGTTCCGGCAATGGGATTTAACGGGATTGCAGCGGCGTTCTTAGGCGGGTCGAATCCGATCGGCGTTGTGTTCTCGTCGTATTTTATCCAGCATATTACAAGCGGCGGAACGTATGTGGACAAGACAATGTACTGTTCCCAGATCTCTGATCTGATTTCCGCATTTATTATCTATCTGTGCGGATTTGTGCTGTTCTTTAAAGTATGGCTGAACCGGTACCTGGATAAAAAAGAGGAAAAACGCAGCCAGAAAGGGGGCGCGGCTTAATGGTATTATTAATACAGTATACATTGATATTTGCGTCTGTGCTGGTGCTGGTCGCACTGGGCGGATGTTTTTCCGAACACGGCGGTGTCATTAACATCGGATTGGAAGGCATTATGGTTATCGGCGCACTCGGCGGCGCACTGACGATGAAATATCTTCCCGCCGGCATGCCTGCGGTTCTGGTGATCTTGCTTGTCGTACTGGCAAGCGTGCTGTGCGGCATGGTCTTTTCCCTGCTGCTTGGCGTGGCGGCGATTAAATTTAACGCAGACCAGACACTGGTCGGGACGGCGCTGAATTTGCTTGCGCCTGCAGCGGCGGTGGTGCTTGTACGTGCCATTAATACAGCAGAAAGCGTAGATAATGTCTCATCTACGGTCGCTTACGGGCAGGCCAAAAAATCATTTATTATGAATATCGGAAGCTTTGAATTTAATTGGTTTATGCTGATTGCGCTTTGTGTGCTGATCGCGTCTTACGTTGTGCTGTATAAGACCAGGTTCGGGCTGCGGCTCTGTGCGTGCGGCGAGCATCCGCAGGCTGCCGATTCCGTCGGCATCAACGTGTACAAAATGCGCTACGCAGGCGTCCTGATCTCCGGTGCGCTCGGCGGGCTGGGCGGGCTGGTCTATATTACTGCAGGCGTCAGCGAATGGAAATTTGAAAACGGCGTGGCTGGATTTGGATTCCTGGCGCTGGCGGTTATGATCTTCGGCCAGTGGAGGCCGGTCAATATCGGGCTGGCGGCGCTGCTGTTCGGCCTGTTCCGGGCATTGTCGAATGTCTATACCGGATTCGACGCGCTGGTGGCGTTAAAGCTGCCGAGTACTTTATATAATATGCTGCCGTATATCATCTCCCTGATCGTGCTGATCTTTGTCTCCGGCAAATCCAGGGCGCCGAAGGCAGAAGGGATCCCTTATGATAAGGGACAGCGGTAAACCTGGAGCCTCCTTATCATAAAGGATAGCAGTAGACCCGGGGTGATTACAGAAGCCGTATTTATTTAGAAACACTTACAAGAATAAACAAATATAAAAACGGCAAGTTTCAAATTCTATTCAGTTGTCAAATCCAAGAACCAGATATGTCCTGCAATGCTGTATTTATTTGAAACACGCCTAAAAAACAACTAAAAAATATACAAAAAAATAGTAAAACAGACAGGGGGTTTGTTATTTATGAAAGAAAGTGAAATATTAAAACATGTAGACCATACACTGCTTCTGCAGACAGCGACATGGGAGGAGATCCGCCAGATCTGCGACGATGCCATCCAATATCAGACCGCATCCGTATGTATCCCGCCAAGCTATGTCAAACAGGCCAGCGACTATGTCCAGGGAAAAATGGCGGTCTGCACAGTGATCGGTTTCCCGAACGGATATATGACGACCAGGACAAAAGAATTTGAAACAAAGGATGCCATTGCAAACGGAGCATCCGAAATCGATATGGTCATCAATATCGGATGGCTCAAGGACAAAAAATACGACCTGATCGAAGAGGAAATCCGTGTCTTAAAGGCGGCGTGCGGGGACAGGATCTTAAAAGTCATTATTGAGACCTGCCTTCTGACGGAGGAAGAAAAAATAAAGATGTGCGAAATCGTCACAAAGTCCGGCGCTGACTATATCAAAACATCGACAGGCTTTTCCACCGCAGGCGCTACATTCGAAGATATCGCGCTGTTTGCAGAACACATCGGAGACGGTATAAAAATGAAAGCGGCAGGCGGGATTGCATCCATGGACGACGCAGAAAAGTTCCTTTCGCTTGGCGCAGACCGTCTGGGAACGAGCAGAATTATTAAAATTGTAAAAAAAGAGCATGCGTCCGGCTATTAAGCCGAAGCAGGAGGTTTTTATCATGGGGAATGAACAGATCAAAGAATTAATCCAGCTGGCAATCGGACAGCTGCAGGCCGCCTATACGCCGTATTCCGGATTCAAGGTAGGCGCGGCGCTTTTGACAACAGGCGGAAAAATCTATACCGGCTGCAATATCGAAAACGCAGCCTATACGCCGACCAACTGTGCAGAGCGGACAGCCTTTTTTAAGGCAGTCAGCGAGGGCGAGCGCTCCTTCGAGGCAATCTGCGTCGTCGGCGGGCAGGACGGCGTACTGACAGGCTACGCGGCGCCTTGCGGCGTCTGCCGGCAGGTCATGATGGAGTTTTGCAATCCGAAGCAGTTTCAGATTATTCTGGCAACAAGCACGGAACAGTACGAGATTTTTACATTAGAAGAGCTGCTGCCGCGCGGCTTCGGACCGGAGAATCTGAGATTTGAATAACAGGAAAATCGGAAAACTGATCCTGGCGCTGGCAGGCATTATCCTGGTCGGGACAGGCGTGGCATTTAACGCGGCAGCCGCATTAGGGAACGACCCCGTCGGCATTGTATACGACGGGATCCGCAACGCTGCACATTTATCCGCACAGCAGCTTGGGATGGCATCCAACCTGGTCAATCTTGTGCTTGTCTGTGTAATCTTCTTTTTGGGAAGGCGCTATGTAAATATCGGGACATTTATTTACATCCTGCCATATGGGGCAGTGGTTGATCTGGGCAGCCGGCTGTATAGCAGGCTGCCGTTCGGGCAGTCGCTGACAGGCCAGATCATCGGGGCGTCCACCGGATGCCTGCTGCTTTATACCGGTGTAGCGATGTTTATCACGGCAGATATCGGGCTGGACCCATTTACAGGGCTGGTTATGGTGATCCGGGACAAAGCCGGAAGGGAATACCGGACCATAAAGATCTGTTTCGACGCCGGATGCATTGTGCTTGGCACACTGCTTGGCGGAAAACTGGGAGTCATCACAATTATCACGGCATTGACAGCAGGGCCTATGATTCAGTTTCTTGCAAAACAGCTGCAAAAAGTGACGTAAGGAAGGAGAAAATGGGATGAAGCATAAACCTTTGTATGATGCGTTACCATTTCTGAAAAACGTGGACAGAGACAGGCAGGAGCAATTCGAGGAATATTTTGAAAACGCTCCGTTGTGGCTGTTAGACGCGCTCCAGATCGACGAACTGCAGCAAGGGGAAGTGTTTGTCAGGGAAGGGGAGCCTGCTGATACGATATTTTTTATTGGAAGAGGCATTATCAAGGCGATTGATTACCGCGTATATGGAACCCCGTATGACTATATGCAGTTTGATAAGCTATACGCTTTCGGCGGAATGGAATTTCTCATGGACCTGGACGTATACAAGACAACACTGCGTACGATCACAGAATGCACAGCCGTCAAGCTTTCCCGGGCAAAATTTGAAAAATGGATGTATTCCGATATCCATGCAATGAAGTACGAAGCTAAGCTGGTCGGGGAATATCTGCTGCGCGAAGGGCGCAACAGCAGGGTTTTCTTATTTCTTCAGGGTTCCGACCGGCTGGCGATGTTGTTCGTTGACCGGTTTGAACGGTACGGCAAAAACGGGGTGTTATACATCAAAAGCAACCGCCAGAACCTGGCCGACGAGACCGGGCTTTGTGTCAAAAGCATTAGCAGGGGGGTCAAAAAATTTTTAGATGACCAGCTGATAACCAAAGAAGGCAACAAGATCGTGATCAACGAAGAGCAGTACCGCCAGCTAAAGAAGATTGTATCTTTAAAAATAGAGCTGGATTAGAAGTCAAAACAAAAAGAAAGAAAGGAAGGAAGAACGATGAATGAAATCTATAAAAAACTGGCAATATGCCTGGAAAGTGTAAGGGCAAAGACAAAATTCGAGCCAAGAGCAGCGCTCATTCTCGGATCCGGCTTGGGCGATTATGCGGATGAGATTCAGATCGAACAGACCATTGACTATACAGATATCAAAGGCTTTCCGGTATCCACAGTTGCCGGGCACAAAGGCAGATTTGTATTCGGCTATGTCAGTGAGGTTCCAGTTGTCATTATGCAGGGACGGGTTCATTATTACGAAGGCTACCCAATGTCTGACGTCGTGCTTCCGACACGGCTGATGGGAATGATGGGTGCGAAAAAACTAATCCTGACGAATGCGGCAGGCGGCATGAACCCAGACTACCAGCCAGGCGACTTTATGCTGATCACCGACCATATCACAACTGGCATCCCGAGCCCGTTAATCGGTGAAAACATTGATGAATTAGGCGTGCGTTTTCCGGATATGAGTGAAGTATACAGCAGTACGCTTCGGGAATTAATAAAAAAAGAAGCGGGCAGGCTCGGAATCCGCCTGCAGGAAGGCGTATACGTACAGCTGACAGGTCCTGCCTACGAGACACCGGCAGAGATACGGATGTGCAGGAATTGGGGCGGGGATGCTGTTGGCATGAGTACGGCATGCGAAGCGATGGCGGCACGCCATATGGGGATGGAGGTATGCGGGATATCCTGCATTACGAACCTGGCAGCCGGGATGTCTGCGAAGCAGCTGGTTCACAAGGAAGTGCAGGAGACAGCTGGCCGCGTAGCAGGGCAGTTTAAGCAGCTGGTTACGGCTATTTTGCAAAATATGTGACAATGTGGGGATAATGCTAACCGGACGACTCTGCGGGCGGTGGGCGGGGGATAATGGCTAACCGGACGACTCTGCGGGCGGTGGGCGGGGGGATAATGGCTAACCGGACGACTCTGCGGGCGGTGGGCAGGGCATGCGCGGGGAGACAC
The DNA here is from genome assembly GCA_947564835.1 of uncultured Eubacterium sp. Classification (GTDB taxonomy): domain Bacteria; phylum Bacillota; class Clostridia; order Lachnospirales; family Lachnospiraceae; genus Eubacterium_J. The sequence continues at coordinate 10,444 of CANOET010000136.1, forward strand.
ACCTTGGGCGGACTGGGGCAACGCTGCGGTGAACTAATC
>CANOET010000137.1 GCA_947564835.1 uncultured Eubacterium sp.
GGATTCTTAACATTCTGGAATAGGAGCCGGAAGCCAGGCCCTTTCCCCCTCATCTGGCGTCCGCATAGCCACTTAAACGCAACATCAAAAATGTTTCCTTCCAGTCTCATCCAGGCTAATCAGCCCCCTCAATCTCGATTCCGTCATAGTAATATTTCAGAATCTGCTCATAACTGCTGCCATCCCTCGCCATCTCATTTGCCCCAAACTGGCTCATTCCGTACCCCTGTCCGTACCCTTTCGTAACAATACGGACCTGTCCGTCTACTTCCTTGATCGAAAAGCAGGTTGAATTTAACGAAAACACCTCCTTAAAGTCCTCGCCTGTAATCTTCTGCCCCGGCAGCTCCACGGTCATTACATAAGAAGCGCTGTCCCGTTCGATAGCGGATACCATTTTCTCCACATCATCCTCTGGAAAATTGAGATCGGGATATGCAGAACGCAGCTTGTTGCGGAATTGCTTCTTGCTTAGGAATGCGATATTTAAAAACTGTTCGCTGCGGAAATCAAGAACACTGGGTACGGATTTTAAATACGGCAGCAGTTTCTTTTTGCCTGTTTTGGCAAGTTCTCTTGTATTTCCTGCACTGACAAAATGATAGGGAAGCTGGATGATTTTCTCTTCATAGGTCACATATTCACCTGCTGTCTCTTCCACGCAGCTGATCAGCATTTCATAATATTTCTGAAATTCCTTGCCGCCCAGTCTTTCCCGCAGCTTTTCCCTTGTTGTACGCTCCGGTTCCGCAACGTCGTTTTCCTGTGCATAGAAGAGATTGGTGCGGGCAATGACTGCCTGCGCCTTTAATGCTTCTTTCTCATATGACAGCGGCATTTCATTTGCAAGCATCAGCACCAGCTCGTCCGTATTCTCGTCCGCTTTGTCTTCCTCTATTTCCTCTTCCTGTGTGTCGCCTAAAAAATCCCCCTGGACAACAAAGGTTACAAGGTATGGCAGGCATATAACAATAATGATTAGGGATAACAGGGTTTTTATTCTTTCCATCATGTTATCATATTATGCAGCAATGGAAAAAAAATGAATATGTTTCAAATGTAATCATTTTACAACAGTTCCATGGGTGATCTGAACTCTTGCATCATTTTATTGCTATCGCGTCGGAAAGCGCCGCAAACTGTTCTAATGACAGCATTTCTCCGCGTATATCCGCTGGCAGCCCGAGCATACGTATTTTTTCCCGGATCTGTTCTTTGGATAATGTAATTCCGGGAAAATGGTCCAGTCCGTTTGCCAGTGTTTTCCTGCGCTGCTGAAACGAAGCCCTGATCATGGCAAACATCTGTTGTTCATCTTTGACCTGTACGGGCGGATTTTTATGGCACTCCAGGCAGATCACTGCACTGCCTACCGACGGCCTTGGCATAAAGCAGTTTGCAGGGACATTTGCGATAATCCGTGGCTTTGCATAATATTGAACTGCCAGGGATAACGCCCCGTAATCTTTGGACCCAGGCCCTGCCTTCATCCGTTCTGCAACTTCTTTTTGAACCATAACGGTTACGCTGTGCAGCGGCACATGGCTTTCAAATAATCCCATCAGGATCGGTGTTGTAATATAGTACGGCAGGTTTGCTACGACTTTGATTGGCCTTCCTGCGTTTTGTTCTTCTACAAATTGCCGGATGTCCATTTTTAAGATGTCTTCATTTATGACGGTCACATTCTGATAAGCGCTGAGTGTTTCCTGCAGGATCGGGATCAAGCTGCGGTCGATTTCTACAGCTGCCACATGGCCTGCATATTCACATAAAAACTGTGTCATCGTCCCTATCCCCGGCCCGATCTCCAGGACGGTTTCTTCTTTGGTAACCGCGGCGCTGGCCATGATCTTTTCCATGACATGGGCGTCAATTAAAAAGTTCTGCCCAAATTTTTTCTGGAACCGGAATTTGTATTTTTGCAAAATTTCGATTGTTTTCTGCGGATGAATTAATTCTCCCATATAATCCTTTCTGTGAAAAAATGATCTGAAATGCTTGTCATTCAGATCCGATACAGCTGACAGGCATTCTGCTCCGTCACCCGGATGACCTCCGCGGCTGGTATCCCTTTGATTTCAGCAATTTTTTCTGCCACATAAGGCAGATACAAAGAGCTGTTGCGCTTTCCGCGGTGCGGTTCCGGCGCTAGATAAGGGCAGTCGGTTTCCAACACCAGGGATTCCAGCGGAATTAGCTTCACGGTTTCTGCCAGTTTTTTTGCATTCGCAAACGTAACGACACCGCCGACGCCGATATAATATCCCATCTGCACATACTGTTCTGCCTGCTCCGGCGCATAGGAAAAACAGTGGATAACCCCCGGTATCTTCCTGCTGCCTGCTTCTTTCATAATTGCAAGCGTATCCTGTGCCGCATCCCTGGAATGGATAATCACCGGAAGCCCGGTTTCCTGTGCAACAGCAAGCTGCCTTTCAAACCACTCCCGCTGCTTTTTACGGACGGAAAGATCTTTTTCCCAATAATAATCCAGGCCAATCTCCCCAATGGCCACAACTTTAGGATGGGCTGACTGCTGCCTCAGCCAGTCAATCCCTGTTTCATCCAGGCATGAGATTTCGCTTGGATGCACACCGACTGCTGCATAGATAAAATCATATTGCTGTGCCAGATGCATGCTTTGCCTGGAAGTATCCAGCGAAGAACCTACGTTTACTATGCAGCCGATCCCCTGTGTATGCATAGAGGCCAGCAGCTGCTCTCTGTCTGTGTCAAATTTTTCATTTTCATAATGTGCATGCGTATCAAATATCATAGACTTCTCCCGCGAATATTTTAGGTTCCGGCTGTCCCAACGTTCAAAAAAACTTGTGCATTCAGCATATCCCACACTGTCTGCACAAGTTTTTATCTTCAAAAACACCGCCGGTTTTGCAAATGGTCCTTTTTTTACTGCGTCAAAACGCTTAACAGATTTCCGCTCCCGCCGGCATCGTTTTTTCCGGCGTCATCAGGGAAAGCCCGCCGTTCTCATCCTCCGCGCACAGCAGCATGCCCTCAGACAGCACCCCTGCCAGCTTCGCCGGTTTCAAATTGACCAGTACCATGACTTTTTTGCCGACCATCTCTTCCGGTGTGTAATGCTTACGGATCCCGGACACAATCTGCTTGACCTGACTGCCGATCTTCACCTGCGAGCAGAGCAGTTTTTTTGATTTTTCCACCGCTTTGCATGCGATAATCTCGCCAACCTGGAACTGCATTTTTTCAAAATCCTCAAACGTAATCTCTGGTTTTGGTTCCAGATCAATGACTGGACCCTCTTCTTTTCCCGGTTCTTTATCCGAGTCTTTGTCTCCGTCCGTTTTTTCCGGATGCAGCGCATTCACACGCTCCATCACTTCCCGGATATCCAGACGCGCAAATAAGATTTCCGGCTTTTCCGTCACCTTTGTCCCGCTGACATAATGGCCGAATGTCCCCAACTGCTCAAACGGCACTTCCTCTGCATGCAGCTGTCTGAATATATTAGCAGCTGTATCCGGCATAAAGCTTTTCAGCAGCGTAGCGCCGATGGTAATGCCTTCTACCAGATTGTACATAACTTCGGAAAGCCTCGGCTTTTCCGCTTCGTCTTTTGCCAGAATCCACGGCGTTGTTTCATCAATATATTTATTGCAGCGTTTAAACAGCTGGAAGATTTCCGTAATCGCATCCGCAACACGCAGCTGATCCATTTTTGCCGACACTTTTTCAGCCGTCTTCGTTACCACTTCTTTAAAATCCGCATCCATCTCCCCGGTCACTCCGGTGGATGCCACAACACCGTCAAAATATTTATTGCTCATGGAAATCGTACGGTTCACCAAGTTGCCAAGCGTATTCGCCAGTTCAGAGTTTAACCGTTCCACCAAAAGCTCCCAGGAAATCAGCCCGTCATTGTCAAACGGCATTTCATGAAGTACAAAAAAACGCACCGCGTCAACCCCGAAAAATTGTGCCAGTTCATCTGCATACAGCACATTTCCTTTGGACTTGCTCATCTTCCCATCGCTCTGAATCAGCCACGGATGTCCGAAAATCTGCTTCGGCAGAGGCAGATCCAGCGCCATTAAGAAAATCGGCCAGTAAATCGTATGGAAACGGATAATATCTTTTCCGATCAGATGCAGGTCCGCAGGCCAGTTTTTCGCAAATGCCGCGTCAGACTCCCCGTCACAACGGTAGCCGATCCCCGTAATATAGTTTGTAAGTGCATCCAGCCATACATAAATGACATGCTTATCGTCAAAGTCTACCGGAATCCCCCAGTCAAAGGACGTCCTGGACACGCACAAATCCTGCAGCCCCGGCAGCAGAAAATTGTTCATCATCTCATTTTTCCGCGACACCGGCTGTATAAACTCCGGATGTTCGTTCATATGGGCAATCAGGCGGTCTGCATATTTACTCATTTTAAAGAAATATGCCTCTTCTTTCGCAGGCTTTACCTCACGGCCGCAGTCCGGACATTTTCCGTCTATTAGCTGTGATTCTGTCCAGAAAGACTCACACGGCGTGCAGTACAGCCCTTCATAGGAGCTTTTATAAATATCGCCCTGATCATACAGCTTTTTAAAAATCTTCTGTACCTGTTTTTCATGTTCTTCATCTGTCGTACGGATAAAATAATCATACGAGCAGTTCATCAGATCCCAGATTCTGCGGATCTCCCCCGCAACACGGTCCACATATTCCTTTGGCGTAAGGCCTGCTTCCTGCGCCTTCTGTTCGATTTTCTGCCCATGCTCATCCGTACCGGTCTGAAAATATACCTCGTACCCTTCCTGCCTTTTAAAACGCGCCACAGCATCCGCCAGCACAATCTCATACGTATTTCCGATATGCGGCTTGCCGGATGCATAGGCAATCGCCGTTGTAATATAATATTTGCCTTTCCTGCTCATATCTGATTCCTGTAACCTTTCCTTCGCATGTATTTTATAGTTTCGCTTTTCATATTTTTACATTTCAGCCGGGTCCGTACAAGATTTGCACAGACCCGGCTGAATATCATAATCATCTGTCAGACAAACAATTGCGTTTATCTGAATCTATTCTACGCTTGCGGACGTTTCTTCCTGAACAGCAGTATCCTGACTTTCTGTGGCTGGCTGCACATCTGCACTTTGCGAAGTCGCTGCGTCAACAGCGCTTTCTGCAGCGGCTGTGTCAGCAACACTTTCCGCAGCCGGCTGTTCCGCATTCACCATACCTTCCGCTGCAGCCCCCGCGTTTTCCGCATCTGCCTCATCCTCAAAAATATCCTCTGTATCTTCTTCCTTCTTCGGCTTTACCAGCTTCGTACCGCATTTGGAACAATAATCCGCTTCGACCGGCATATCCTGGCCGCACGCCGCGCATTTTACAGTGCCTTTGATCTGGCCGAGCTGCTGTTTTAACTCGTCTAAAACCTCCAGCGCATCCTTCACCAGCAGCATCTGCTCTTTAAATTCCTTCTCTTCGTCCTCTTTATGTGCATCATAGTAAATCTTGCCGATTTCCACATACAGTTTATTTAAATAATCCTGCTTTGCCCGTATTTCCATACGCAGCCTTGCCAGTTCTGATATATCTTTTGCTCTTTGCGTTGCATCTTTGGATACAGATATAATCGTATCTCCCAGTTTATCGAACAGTTCCATGTGATCCATCCTTTCCACACTTCATTTAATGAAATGTTATGTGTTGTAGGCTTACTTATATGCCATTATAATATGTGACCGTGCATTTTGCAATATGAATTTGCGAAACTTACTTTTCTACCTCCCGTCTTTATTATTTAATAGCCAATATTATATTACATATAATATTATTTGTCAACATCCTATTGACAATTCCCCAGAGAATCCCTATAATGCAAGATAAACTATAAAAGAAAAGGCTGTGACGGGAAGAAGTACTGATAAGCGGATCATACAGAAAGCAACCGGCTGATGAGAGGTGCATGCAAAGCCTATCAAGAATACATCCCCGAGCTTTGCACCGAACGGAAAGAATCCGGCAGACATTCAAAAGTACGCAGCCGGAACCGCATACTCCCAGTAGGCTGCAACGGAATAACACCCGTTACCGTGTTACAGTATAGAAAAACCATAAAAACTGGCAAGCCACATTCTTTGGCCTTGTCCAAGCAGCAAGTGCTTGAACAAGGTGTGAACTGTAACGGCAGATCATCCGCTTTAAACGGTTTTTAGATACTGACAAGGCAGCTCATGCGAGTGGGCTGTAAACGAAGGTGGTAACACGGGTTCACGACTCGTCCTGATTGATCATAGGATCAACAGGGCGATTTTTTATTTCAGAAAGGAAGGAAAACTATGACATTATACGAAGAATTAACCGCACGCGGGCTGATTGCGCAGGTAACAGACGAAACAGAGATCAAAGAACTGGTAAATAACGGCAAAGCCATCTTTTACATCGGCTTCGACCCAACCGCTGACAGCCTGCATGTCGGGCACTTTATGGCGCTCTGCCTGATGAAACGCCTGCAGATGGCCGGCAACCGCCCGATTGCGCTAATTGGCGGCGGCACTGCCATGATCGGCGACCCATCCGGCCGCAGCGACATGCGCCAGATGATGACACCCGAAATGATCCAGCACAACTGCGACTGCTTCAAGCAGCAGATGAGCCGCTTTATTGACTTTTCCGAAGACAAAGCCATCATGGTCAACAATGCCGACTGGCTGATGGATCTGAATTACATCGACGTCCTGCGAGAAGTCGGCGCCCATTTCAGCGTCAACCGCATGCTGACTGCCGAATGCTACAAGCAGCGTATGGAAAAAGGCTTAAGCTTCCTGGAATTTAATTACATGATTATGCAAAGCTATGATTTTTACACCTTATTCCGCAAATACGGTTGCAACATGCAGTTCGGCGGCGACGACCAGTGGAGCAACATGCTCGGCGGCACAGAACTGATCCGGCGCAAGCTCGGCAAAGACGCTTACGCCATGACCATTAACCTGCTGTTAAATTCTGAAGGCAAAAAAATGGGAAAAACACAATCCGGCGCTGTGTGGCTGGACCCTCAGAAAACTTCACCGTTTGACTTTTACCAATACTGGAGAAACGTCTCTGACGCAGACGTACTCAAATGCCTGCGGATGCTGACCTTCCTCCCGCTAGAGCAGATCGATGAAATGGACCAGTGGCAGGGCAGCCAGTTAAATACCGCAAAAGAAATACTCGCGTTTGAGCTTACGAAGCTGGTTCACGGGGAAGAGGAAGCTCAAAAGGCACAAAACGGCGCACGGGCTTTATTTGCCGGAGCAGGAGATACCGCTAATATGCCGGCTATGGAAGTATCTGCGGATGATCTGAATGAAGGTACCATTGATCTGATTTCCCTGCTTGTAAAATCCGGACTGGTATCCAGCCGCTCTGAGGGCAGGCGTGCCATTGAGCAGGGCGGTGTAAGCGTGAATCAGGAGAAAGTGACTGATGTCAAAGCGGGGTATACTGCGGATGAATTGTCGGTGGATGAGTTTGTGATCAAACGTGGGAAGAAGAAATTTATGAAGATACTGTTTCATGCCGAATAGGTGGCGACGGCCTTTCGGACAGCCAGGAGATGTGGCTAACCGGACGACACTGCGGGCGGTGGCCAGGGGACGCCCCAGTCCGCCCAAGGTGTGTCTCCCGGCGCGTCCCTGGTCCACAGCCCACAGCGTCGTTCGCTTAGCCACATCCCCTCCCCACAGCCATCTAACTAAATGCAACTCAATGAATCATCAAGCTTCCTTAACAGCAGCCTCAATTATTTTGCATATAAGATCAAAAATAAACCCAGTAAACGGCCACATAATCCACGTAATACTCCATGCTCCGGTAGTAAAACTCCATACCAGATACAAAATCACTGCTGCGGGCCAATAAACAGCAGCAATCAGATCCTCGATTTTCTTACCGGATTTTTTTTTAACCGAAAATTCCTTTTCCTGCAGGATCACCGCATAAGAAGTCTCTTCCATTCCGGCGGTAATAAATAATGAAACGGCAGTTCCTACAATGGCCATTAAAAATGCGACCGATAAAATAATTGGAAAATCCCCGCCCCCGTGTTCTCCTGTGACCAATGCTGTTACAATCAGCGGAACAGCGGAAAGAATACATAACATTACGCCAGCTGTAATCTTAAATGTAAAAACCTTTTTGCGGGCTTCTCTGGTGTTTTGGATTGCATATTCATAATCCGGATCCAGTGTAAAGCATTCTTTCTGCAGATATTCATAAGCTTCCATTTTCATTCCGGATACAATAAATAATGCAACTGCGCATGCAACCATGCAGAACAAAACCGTCAGGCCGGCTCCGATCGCTACTCCGTCTGAAATCGGCAGGAAGGATTCCTGTGCCGCTATCAGTACCAACAGCAATATCGGAGAACAGATACAAAGAAATACACCCGTTGCAATATTCATTGCTGACTGCTTCATGGCAAACAGATATTCATCTGCTTCCAATCCGGATAGATGGCGCAGTTTGGATGTTTCCTCTTTTTCTTCTGATTCTTTTTTGACAAAATCAGCGTCTGTAAAATATGCAATTCCCAGTTCGTCAATCAGCTCCTCGATATTGCCAAATTCGGAAATTACAATCCCGATTGCCTCGTTTTGCATTTTCCCTTCTTTTAACAGTTCGTTATATTTATCTTCCATCATTTCTGCCAGGTCTTCTTTTGCACGCAGCACTTCGGGTGTCTGCGGAAGGTTGACAAACATATTATCCAGATAATTCCATATAGTTTCCATAAATAAACTCCTTTACGACTAACTCTGCTTTGATTTTCTTTCATTCGCTAAGATCTAAAACTGCTGCAAACTTATCTACAAGATCCTTCACCTCCGCCCACTCCCTGCATTTATTCGCATAATGGACATAACCCTCCTCTGTGATATGGTAATATACCCTCTTTTTCCCATTTGTTTTACTGCCCTCATAAGACTGAATATACCCTGCTTTTTCCAGGCGCGTAAATGCAGAATACAGTGTAGTTTCTTTAATCACGTATTTCTCTTCAGAAATCTGGCGGATCTGCCTAGAAATCTCATAACCGTAAGAATCATTCTGCAGCAACAGATTTAAAATGATAATATCCGTATAGCCGCGGATAACATCATTGCTGATCAACTGATCACCTCCGATCATACTTCATTTTTATGTAATCATTCGTAACAGTTCAATGGGTTATCTGAACTGTTACAATCGTTCTATGTTCCCGCATCGACGAAACATAAATACTATCTCTGTTGAAATAGATATAACACAATTACTATATTTGTTGAAGTAGTTATAGCACAATTACTATGTCTGTTGAAGTAATTATAGAACAATTACTACGTCAGGTCAAGTAATTTTATAAAAATATCATTACAAAAGAGACCGAATGCTACTGTTCACACCTTGTTCAAGCACTTACTGCTTAGAAAAAGCCAAAGAATGTGGCCTGCCAAGCATTCAACCCTTCGCCAAAGGCGAACTTTCCATGGGCTGGATGCCGTTACAATTCGCAGCTATCCTGCTTTTTGGACAAGTGTGAAGTAACGACAGAATTGCAACAGTTCAGATAGCCTATTGAACTTTTGCTTTACATTGTGTCCGATTCCGATCATCAATAATAAAAGATTGGATTTCTTTTACACATATGATATGATATACAAAGACAAAATATATAAAAGCACTCCAGGGAGGAATGAATATGCACAGCCAATCAATTGCACAAGATTATTTTGTATTAGCGGTAACAGAAAACGGCATGATGCCTGTAATGCGGAAGGATGAATCGAACGGAGGCCTTGTTGCAGCCGGATTTATGGACCTTTTGCTGAATAACGTTATATCAGAAAATAAGAAAAAAATTACTGTAGAAGGCGGGCTTATAAAAGGGCTGGAACATCTTTCATCACTTTATGACTATCTTGCAGAAAAGCCGCGTACGACAGAAAAAATGATGTGTGATTATCTGATGTCCACATCTGCGAAAATCAAGCAATTGACGGCAGATATCGGGGAGTCGTTATTTGAAAAACATGCCGTTACAAAAGAAGAGGGCGGACTGCTTGGAAGGAAAACACTTTATGTTCCTGTAAACAGCTATAAGGAGCAAACCATTGAAAGTCTCAAGGCTTGCATAACAAATCAAAAAGAAACCAGCATACAGAATGTGGCATTGATCTGTATTTTAAAGGAGACAAAAAATCTGAACCAGTATTTCTCAAAATATGAAAGCAGCGAGCTGGAAAAGAAGCTGAAAGAATTAAAGCAAAATCCGGAAAATAAGAAGTTGGCTAAAATGGTGAATTATGTCAGTGATATGTCAGCTATGTTTTTTGCGTCTATGGTTATTTTTAATAATTAGATGATTCCGAAACAAATGAAAAAGCCCTGAAACTAGAATTTTCAGGGCTTTTTGAGAGGCGCAGACCGGATTTGAACCGGTGAATCAGGGTGTTGCAGACCC
>CANOET010000138.1 GCA_947564835.1 uncultured Eubacterium sp.
CTCCCGGCGCGTCCCCTGGCCACAGCCCGCAGAGTCGTCCGCTTAGCCACATCCCATCCCCAGGCCACATCCCCCGGCTCTTCAAAAATTGTCTTTCTGCAAACTCTGCATCGGATTTTCCTTGAATAAAACGAATTTCAATGTTATGATAAGTAGGTCATTTGCTGCAATTCATAGTATTCCTTTCCATTGCAGCTTTATTAAAAAAACGAAGGAGGATGTTCAGTATGAAAGATATAGCGCTCGTAATTATGGCTGCAGGTATCGGCTCCCGTTACGGGGCAGGCATTAAGCAGCTGCAGAAGGTAGGCCCGCAGGGGGAGATCATTATTGATTATTCCATCCATGATGCGCTGGAGGCGGGATTTACTAAGGTGATTTTTATTATCCGAAAGGATATCGAAGCGGAATTTAAGGAAGTGATCGGTTCCAGGGTGGAAAAGATCTGTCCGGTGACTTATGTTTACCAGGATCAGAATGACCTGCCGCAGGGCTTTTCCTGCCCGCCGGACCGTAAAAAACCATGGGGTACCGGGCATGCGGTTTTGGCCTGCAGGGAGGTATTGGATGTTCCGTTTGCTGTGATTAATGCGGATGATTATTATGGAAAGACTGCTTTTAAAAATGTGTATCATTTTTTAAGGGAGCATGAAAATACAACCGGACAGTATTGTATGGCTGGTTTTCAGATTCAGAATACGTTAAGTGAAAACGGCGCCGTGACTCGCGGGGTCTGCGAGAGGAATGCGCAGAGTGAGCTGGTAAAGGTCGTGGAGACCGGGGGCATTGTGCGTACGCCGTCCGGGCAGATTTGCTGCGAAGGGGGCCAGGCGCTGGAAGAAGGTACGCTGGTGTCTATGAATTTGTGGGGGCTGACGCCGGAATTTTTGGATGTTTTGCAGGAAAAATTCGTAGAATTTCTGCAGCAGGCAGATCCGGCGGATTTAAAGGCTGAATATCTGCTGCCGTCTGTGGTTGACCAGCTGCTCCGCAGCGGAAAAGCTGTTGTGAAGGTGCTGCCGACGCCGGATAAATGGTTTGGCGTTACATACGCGGAAGATAAAGACAGCGTAGTGGAAGCGTTCCGCCAGCTGACAGCAGAAGGTGTTTACGGCGGCAGGCTGTGGGATTAGAGGACAAAGGGATGAAAATAGCGGTAGCAGGAACCGGATATGTGGGGCTGTCGCTGGCGGTGCTGCTGTCACAGCATCATCAGGTGACGGCGGTCGATATCCAGACGGAAAAGGTGGAGCTGATTAACAGGCGTAGGTCGCCGATTATAGACGGGGATATTTCGGATTTTCTGGAACACAGGGATTTGATGCTGCATGCGGTGACAGACGGGGCGGCGGCTTATGAAGAGGCGGATTTTGTGATTGTATCCACGCCTACGAATTATGATCCGAAGATGAATTATTTTGACACGTCTTCTGTGGAAGAAGTGATCCGGGCTGTGACAGAGAAAAACCCCGAGGCTGTGATTGTTGTCAAGTCGACGGTTCCGGTTGGATTTACAAAAGAAGCTGTGAAAAAGTATGGGACGGAGCGGATTTTATTTTCACCGGAGTTTTTGCGGGAAGGGCATGCGCTGCATGATAATCTGTATCCGTCCAGGATTATTGTCGGGACTGCCTGTAAAAATGAGCAGATGGAACGGGCGGCACACGTATTTGCAGGGCTGCTCTGCGAAGGGGCGGTGAAACAGGAGATTCCGGTTCTGCATATGGATTCTACGGAGGCGGAAGCGGTGAAGCTGTTTGCGAATACGTATCTGGCGCTGCGGGTATCTTATTTTAATGAACTGGATACGTATGCGGAGGTTCGCGGCCTGAATACGAGGCATATTATTGAGGGCGTCTGCCTGGACCCGCGGATCGGCGGGCAGTATAACAATCCGTCGTTTGGGTACGGGGGCTACTGCCTGCCGAAAGATACGAAGCAGCTGCTGGCCAATTACCAGGATGTGCCGGAAAATCTGATTGAGGCGATTGTAGAGTCCAACCGGACGAGGAAAGATTTTGTGGCGGACCAGATCCTTGCCAAAGGCGGCTATTATGAACAGGGCAGCAGCAACGGCAGGAACGGGCTGCCTGGAAATGCATGCGTGGTCGGCATTTACCGCCTTACGATGAAGGCCAATTCGGATAATTTCAGGCAAAGCTCGATCCAGGGTGTGATGAAGCGGATTAAGGCGAAGGGTGCTACGGTAATTGTTTATGAACCGGCGCTGCTGAAGGAAGATTTGTTTTTTGGCAGTGAGGTGGTACGTGACCTGGCGGAATTTAAGGCGCGTGCGGATGTAATTGTAGCGAACCGTTTTGCGCAGGAGCTTACGGATGTGAAAGATAAAGTGTATACAAGGGATTTGTATGGCAGGGATTGACAAGGCACAAGGGATGGATAAAATAAAAAAGAGGTGATTGCAGCATGGAGGAAAAGCTTGGGGAAGAAGCTGCGAATGGCCGGGAGGAAACCTTTACGGATCAGGAAGCAGACGCTGCGGCAGAAACCGGGAGCGAGGGTTATGCGGAAAATACCGTAAACGGCGGGCAAAGCTATGAGCAGGCGCCGGAAAATAACGGGCAGTCAGCAGCGGATGCCGGAAGCGGTGCGCAGCAAAAGGCGGTCAGCCTGGAAAAGCCGGAACATCCATATGACCAGCAGTATGGGCAGAGCCAGCCGGAAAACCCATATGACCAGCAGTATGGTCAGAACCAGCAGGGGACTATGCACGGACAGCAGCCTGGACAGAATCAACAGGGAAATCCGTATCAGCAATATGGCCAAAACCAACAGGAGAATCCGTATCAGCAATATGGTCAGAACCAGCAGGAGAATCCGTATCAGCAATATGGTCAGAACCAGCAGGAGAATCCGTATCAGCAATATGGTCAGAACCAGCAGGGAAATCCATACGACCAGCAGTATGGGCAAAACCAACAGGAGAATCCGTATCAGCAATATGGTCAGAATCAGCAGGGAAACCCATACGACCAGCAATATGGTCAGAATCAGCAGGGAAACCCATACGACCAGCAATATGGGCAGAACCAGCAGGAAAACCCGCATCAGAAATATTATGGTCAGAACCAGCAGGGAAACCCGTATCAGCAATATGGCCCGCAGGCGCAGTACAGCCAGTATCAGCAAACAGGCCAGGGATCTTACAGCAACGGGTTCGGGATTGCTTCCATGGTGCTCGGCATTTTGTCATTGGTGCTGTTTTGCACATGCATCAATGTTCCGCTGGCGATTGCGGCAGTGATTTTCGGTGTCCTGCAGTTTGGCAGGGGGACACAGGGACGGGGCATGGCGATTGCGGGGATTGTGACTTCCGTGCTGTCTGTGCTGGCCCTGATTGTGACGGTTGCGCTGCTGTGGGGGCCGTTTATGCGGTATTACCAGGAAGAACTGCCGAATGTGCGTCCGGGATATGACAGGGATGGATTTTATGAGGATGATCTGGAAGATTTCTTTGATTTCTTTGACGGCGGGGATTATTATTAAGCCGCTCGGTACCGGCGCTTTGCGGCAGGCGGTTTTGGCGTGCGGCGGGGAATAAGGCCGGTGCGGACAGGAACAGGCAGAATAAAGGAGGAATGGGAGACAGAATGTACAGTAAAGTAGATACAAATATGAATTTTGTGGAAAGGGAGCATAAGGTCATTGATTTCTGGAAGGAGAAAAAAATTTTCCAAAAATCAATGGATTCCAGAAAAGACGGTGAGACGTATACGTTTTACGACGGTCCGCCGACGGCAAACGGCAAGCCTCATATCGGCCATGTGCTGACGCGTGTCATTAAGGATATGATTCCTCGTTATCAGACGATGAAGGGCAGATATGTACCGCGCAAGGCCGGGTGGGATACGCATGGCCTTCCGGTGGAGCTGGAAGTGGAAAAGCTGCTTGGCTTAAACGGCAAGGACCAGATCGAAGAATACGGGATGGAGCCTTTTATCCGCCAGTGCAAGGAGTCGGTCTGGAAATATAAGGGCATGTGGGAGGATTTCTCGGAAACGGTCGGATTTTGGGCGGATATGGATGACCCGTATGTCACGTATGAGGATGATTATATCGAGTCTGAATGGTGGGCACTCAAGCAGATCTGGGATAAAAAACTGCTGTACAAAGGCTTTAAGACCGTTCCGTACTGCCCAAGATGCGGCACGCCGCTGTCTGCGCAGGAGGTGGCGCAGGGATATAAGACGGTCAAGGAGCGTTCCGCGATTGTGCGTTTTAAGGTCGTCGGCGAGGACGCGTATTTCCTGGCATGGACGACGACGCCGTGGACGCTGCCGTCGAACCTGGCGCTCTGTGTCAATCCGCAGGAGGTGTACTGCAAGGTCAGGGCCAAAGACGGGTATACGTATTATCTGGCGCAGGCGCTGCTGGATACGGTGCTTGGAAAGCTGGCCGCGGAAGGAGAAGAGAAAACAGCGGCATATGAAGTGCTGGAAACATACAAAGGAACGGATTTAGAGTATAAGGAATATGAACCGCTGTTTCATTTTGCAGATGCATTGGTAGAAAAACAGCATAAGAAAGCGTTTTATGTGGTTTGCGATTCCTATGTTACGATGACGGACGGTACCGGGATCGTACACATCGCCCCGGCCTTCGGTGAGGACGACGCACAGGTGGGGCGCAAATATGGCCTGCCGTTTGTGCAGCTGGTTGACGGCAAAGGGGAGCTGACGCAGGAGACGGATTATGCGGGCGTATTTGTGAAAAAGGCGGATCCGCTCGTATTAAAAGACCTGGATGCCGCCGGGCTTTTGTTCGACGCGCCGAAATTTGAGCATGAATATCCGCACTGCTGGCGCTGCGACACGCCGCTGATCTATTATGCGAGGGAGTCCTGGTTTATCAAAATGACCGCGGTGAAAGAAGATTTAATCCGCAATAACAATACGGTCAACTGGATACCGGAATCGATCGGCAAAGGACGCTTCGGGGACTGGCTGGAAAATATCCAGGACTGGGGCCTTTCCCGCAACCGTTACTGGGGCACGCCGCTTCCGGTCTGGGAATGTACGTGCGGGCATCAGGAATGCATCGGCAGCCGCGCGCAGCTGGCGCAAAAATGCGGGTATCCGGACCAGAAGCTGCAGACAGAGCTGCACCGGCCGTATATCGATGAAGTGACCTATCCGTGCCCGGAGTGCGGCGGCACGATGCAGCGCGTGCCGGAAGTGATCGACTGCTGGTTTGATTCCGGCGCTATGCCGTTTGCCCAGCATCATTATCCGTTTGAGAACCAGGATCTGTTTGAGCAGCAGTTCCCGGCGCAGTTTATTTCCGAAGCGGTCGACCAGACACGCGGCTGGTTCTATTCGCTGATGGCGGAGTCGACGCTGTTATTTAACAAGGCTCCGTATGAAAACGTGATTGTGCTTGGCCATGTGCAGGATGAAAACGGCCAGAAAATGAGCAAATCCAAAGGAAATGCCGTTGATCCGTTTGAAGCGCTAAAGACATACGGCGCGGATGCGATCCGCTGGTATTTTTATATCAACAGCGCGCCGTGGCTGCCGAACCGCTTCCATGGGAAGGCAGTGCAGGAAGGGCAGCGCAAGTTTTTAAGCACGTTATGGAATACGTATGCGTTTTTTGTGCTGTACGCCAATATCGATGGGTTTGACGCGTCGAAGTATCAGCTGGAATACGAAAAATTAGGCGTGATGGACAAGTGGCTGCTGTCCCGGCTGAATACCGTTGTAAGAACCGTGGATGAGAGCCTTGGCAGCTATAAGATTCCGGAAGCGGCGCGGGCGTTAGACAGCTTTACCGATGAAATGTCCAACTGGTACGTCAGAAGGAGCCGCGAACGTTTCTGGGCAAAAGGCATGGAGCAGGATAAAATCAACGCTTATATGACATTGTATACGGCGCTGGTTACGATCGCGAAGACAGCGGCCCCGATGGTGCCGTTTATAACCGAGGATATTTACCGCAACCTGGTATGCAGCGTGGATCCATCCGCGCCGGAAAGCGTACACTTATGTGATTTTCCGGCTGTCTGCGAAGCGCAGATCGATCCGCAGCTGGAAGCGGATATGGAAGCGGTGCTTAAAATCGTGGTATTGGGCCGCGCCTGCCGCAACAGCGCCGGCATCAAAAACCGCCAGCCGGTCGGAAATATGTTTGTCAAAGCGCCGGCAAAGCTTGCGGATTATTTTGTAACGATTATCGAAGAAGAGCTGAATGTGAAAAAAGTCACCTTTACAGATGACGTAAGCGCTTATACGGATTATACGTTTAAGCCGCAGCTGCGTACTGTCGGGCCGAAATATGGGAAATATTTAAATCAGATTAAACAAGCGCTGGCCGATTTGAACGGAAACGCGGCGATGGCGGCACTGCGAGAAACAGGTGTGCTCCGGCTTGACAGCATCGGGGAAGGCATTGTATTATCAGAAGAAGACCTGCTCATTACTATGACACAGATGGAAGGCTACGTCACCGAGGGCGACCATACCGTGACGGTCGTGCTGGATACGAATCTGACGCCGCAGCTGCTGGAAGAAGGCTTTGTGCGCGAGGTGGTCAGCAAGCTGCAGACAATGCGCAAGGAAGCAGGATTTGAAGTGATGGATAAGATCGCGGTTTCTTATACCGCTTCAGACAAAGCGGCGGCGCTGATCCAGGGCAATGCGGATACGATCCAAAAAGAAGTGCTGGCGGTCAGCCTGTCCGCGGACCAGCAAAGCGGCTACAGCAAGGAATGGAACATCAATGGGGAAAACGTGACCCTGCGTGTCGAAAAAAAATAAAGGCATTTCCCCGGGTGCCTGACCGCCATACTGCGGCGGCATCCGGGATTTTCATAGCATAATTATAAGGAGGACACCAATGAAAAGCAAAATGTTTGAAAAAGAGACGTTTATCAGAAGCGTAAAGGATAATGTCAAAAACCTTTACCGCAAAACGCTCGATGAGGCCAGCCAGCAGGAAGTCTACCAGGCGGTCGCCAATACAGTTAAGGATGTGGTCATCGACGAATGGCTTGCGACACAAAAGACGTTTGACAGGGAAGATCCAAAGATCGTTTATTATATGTCGATGGAATTTCTGATGGGACGCGCGCTGGGCAACAACCTGATTAATTTAACCGCGTATAAAGAAGTGCAGGAAGCGTTAGAGGAAATCGGGCTGGACATTAACGTAATCGAAGACCAGGAACCGGATCCGGCGCTGGGCAACGGCGGCCTTGGAAGGCTTGCAGCCTGCTTTATGGAATCACTTGCTACATTGGGGTATCCGGCTTACGGCTGCGGCATCCGTTACCGTTACGGCATGTTCAAGCAGGCAATCAAAGACGGCTTCCAGGTAGAGACGCCGGACAACTGGTTAAAAGACGGCTATCCGTTCGAGCTGCGCAGGCCGGAATACAGCTATGAAGTAAAATTCGGCGGCTATGTGCGCGCGGAGAACCAGCCGAACGGCCAGACACGGTTTATCCATGAAAACTACCAGTCCGTAAAAGCGATCCCGTATGATATGCCGATCGTAGGCTACAACAACAATATGGTCAATACGCTGATGATCTGGGATGCAGAACCAGTCAAATACTTTGAGCTGGAAGCATTCGGCAAAGGCGATTACCGCAAGGCAGTCGAAGAAGAAAACCTTGCCAGGAACTTAACCGACGTGCTCTATCCATGCGACGACCATATCGCTGGAAAAGAACTGCGGTTAAAGCAGCAGTACTTCTTCGTATCCGCTTCCCTGCAGCGGGCGCTGGAAAAATTCAAGAAAAACCATCCAGATATCCGCATGCTGCCGGACAAAGTCGTGATCCAGATGAACGATACGCATCCGACACTGGCGGTCGCAGAGCTGATGCGCCTGTTAATGGATGAAGAGGGCCTGGGCTGGGACGATGCATGGGCGATTACGACAAAGACCTGCGCTTATACGAACCATACGATTATGGCAGAAGCGCTGGAAAAGTGGCCGATCGAGATTTTTTCCAGGCTGCTTCCTAGAATCTACCAGATTGTAGAAGAAATTAACCGCAGATTTGTTTTATCCATCCAGCAGAAGTTCCCGAACGATTACAACAAGGTCCAGAAAATGTCCATCGTTTACGACGGGCAGGTGAAAATGGCAAACCTTGCGATTGCGGCAGGATTCTCCGTAAACGGCGTGGCAAAACTCCATACCGAAATCCTGAAAAACCAGCAATTAAAAGATTTTTATGAGATGTTCCCGGAGAAGTTCAATAATAAGACCAACGGAATTACACAGAGACGCTTCCTGCTGCACGGCAATCCTCTGCTGGCAAATTGGGTGACAGACCATATCGGCGACGAATGGATCAAAGATCTGTCCCATATGAAACGCCTGGCCATTTACGCAGACGACGAAAAGGCACAGCAGGAATTTATGCACATCAAATACCAGAACAAGCGGCGCCTGGCAAAATATATCTTTGACCACAACGGCATCGAAGTGAATCCGCGTTCGATTTTTGACGTACAAGTAAAACGTCTGCACGAATACAAACGCCAGCTGATGAATATCCTGCACGTCATGTATCTGTACAACAAGCTCAAGGAAAATCCTTCGATGGAATTTGTACCGCGCACGTTTATCTTCGGTGCAAAAGCAGCTGCCGGATACAAGACCGCGAAGCTGACGATCAAACTGATCACCAGCGTAGCAGATGTGATCAACAACGATAGAAGTATCGATAATAAAATCAAGGTTGTATTTATTGAGGACTACCGCGTATCCAATGCAGAATGGATCTTCGCGGCAGCGGACGTGTCTGAGCAGATCTCAACCGCTTCCAAAGAAGCGTCCGGTACCGGAAACATGAAGTTTATGTTAAATGCCGCTTTAACAATCGGAACAATGGACGGCGCGAACGTGGAAATGGTGGAAGAGATGGGCGAGGAAAATGCGTTTATTTTCGGCATGAGTTCAGACGAAGTCATCGAGCATGAACACAAACGCGATTACAATCCGATGGATATCTTCAACAGCGACCCGGAAATCCGTCAGGTACTGATGCAGCTGATCAACGGATTTTATTCCAGAAACGATACGGAACTGTTCCGCGATCTGTATAATTCCTTGCTGAATACGAACTGCACACAATATGCAGATACGTATTTTGTACTGGCAGATTTCCGTTCTTATGCACAGGCGCAGGAACGCGTGATGCAGGCATATAAGGATGAACGCCAGTGGGCGAAGAGCGCGATCTTAAATGTCGCAAATGTCGGCAAGTTTTCTTCGGACCGCACGATTGAAGAGTATGTGCAGGATATCTGGCATCTTAAGAGAGTACGCGTAGAAATGGAAGAAGAATAAAAGCATGCCGGCCGGAGAAATCGGCCGGGCAGCCAGGGGAGGCCCTGCCGGGAGGCGGGGCCTTTTCATCATATACATGGATTTCAGCAAACAGGTTTTAGATCAGAAAGGAACAAAGAACACGATGACAGAACTGGAGCAATATTACAATAAATTCTGTGAAGAGAAGCGCCTGGGCAGGAGGCATGGACAAGTGGAATATATCATTACGATGAAATATATCCACAAATATCTGGAAGGCATGCAAAATCCGCGGATCATTGAAATCGGCGCAGGAACCGGGCGCTACAGTGTACAGCTTGCGGATGAAGGGTATGATGTGACAGCGGTCGAACTGGTAAAATATAATCTGGGTATACTGAAATCCAAAGGCAGCAGTGTGAAAGCCTATCAGGGAAATGCGCTGCACCTGTCCCGGTTTGCGGACGAATCGTTTGATATGGCGCTGCTGTTTGGGCCGATGTATCATTTATATACGACAGCAGATAAGGTGCAGGCGCTTAGGGAAGCGGCGCGTGTAACAAAACCGGGAGGCTATATTCTGGCGGCTTATTGTATGAACGAATACGGTGTCCTGATGTACGGCTTCCGGGACGGGCACGTCGGAGAATGCCTGGCCGACGGGCGGCTGACAACGGATTTTCACTGTGTTTCGCAGCCAAAGGATTTGTATGATTACGTCCGTCTGGAAGATATTGAACGGATTAATGCGCAGGCCGGATTAGAGCGTGTACAGATCATTGCCCCGGATGGGCCGGCTGAGTATATGCGACAGACACTGCATGCGATGGATGAGGAAACGTTTTCTTTGTTTGTGCAGTACCAGATGTC
Source organism: uncultured Eubacterium sp. (assembly GCA_947564835.1). Lineage (GTDB taxonomy): Bacteria > Bacillota > Clostridia > Lachnospirales > Lachnospiraceae > Eubacterium_J. Next base: position 10,156 of record CANOET010000138.1, read on the forward strand.
TGTGTGCGAGCGTGCGGAGCTGCTGGGGGCAAGTGCGCATACCGTGGATATTTTAAGGAAAGATTCGATGGAGAGAAGATCCTGACCTGGGTAAACTGAAAAAGAAACAGTTTTTACATTGTGTTGCATCTATGGTATTCTGAGTAGCCGGGGTATTATTGGCCGTGCGGACGACTCTGCGGGCTGTGGGCAGGGGATGCGCCGGGAGACACACCTTGGGCG